>NZ_JBEXSW010000052.1:0-52463 GCF_040613775.1 Streptomyces sp. NPDC006208
CGAACTGCTCAGTGGCCTGCGACAGCGCCACTCTTCGGCAGCCAGCCCCGTCGCCCGTCCTGCGTCTGCTCTGGCTTAGAACCCCACTGCCGAACCTCCCGGTGCGCGCGCCCGCAGCCGACGCCTTCACCGAGGTGCTGCTCACTGACTTCACTGCTGGGTACTGCGAACTGCACTTACTGGTACTGCACTTGCGTTAACTGCGGTCTTGCTCACGGCGGCCCCTGATCACTGCGGGCCACCCGGTCCGGTCGTCAGTCCCGTCGCCGTCCTGCAACAACCCTGGCTTCGCAACTCCACCACCGCACCGTCCTGCGCACTGCAACTGCGTGTACTGCTGCCCGGCAGTTCGTCTCTGCCAGGCCCCGTTGATCTCGGCTACGAGAGAAACCATAACCACGCCACCGCCCAATGTCTACTCCGGCCAACATAGATTTCCGCGTGTTCGGCGGTGAGGCAATCGACCTCGAACAGCGACGAGAGCAGGCGCAAGGCCGTCACTGCCGACGGTTAACGGGCCGCCAGCCGGGGCACAAGCCCGGGCAGACTGGACCGGGCATTGACGACAGAGACCAGGGTGACCTGATAGACACGATGAGCGTCAACGTCGCAACCGTCCGCTCCGCGACATCCGTCGCCGGCGCACGCGAGAGCGCCCGGGATTTCCTCGAAGGTCTCGACCATCCGATCGCAGCCGAGGCTGCCGACACCGTGGTCCTGGTCGTCTCGGAGCTCGTCACCAACGCCCTGCGCCACGGCGGCGGCACCTGCACCCTGGACCTGACCGCGCACCCGGACAGCATCGAGGTGGCCGTGCACGACCCCAGTCCGCAGGCCCCGCGCATGCGCACCCCCGACCTGAACGGCGGCACCGGAGGCTTCGGCTGGCCCATGGTCAACCGCCTCGCCCGCGCCACCGCGGTGACCCGCCACACGGCCGGCGGCAAGACCGTAAGCGCCCTCCTCACCCGGTAGCGCCAAGGCGCCGCCGCCGCCGGCGTGACCGGTGGCCTCCCCAAGGCCAATCTCACCGACAACCGCTGTACCGGCCGTGACGGCTGCCTGTAGCGCCGGTTTCGAGGCTGCTACATCCGTCCGCCACAGCACCACGCATGCGCAGCCATGTTCACGGCTGGCCACACCCGGTGTCGGTAGCCCACTCGGCGTCAGGCTACCCTCGGCCCGTCCTCAACTAGCAAAAATCCAGACATAGAAGACTTATCAGAGAATCGCCGTTCCCAGGATGTTCCCATCTGGACACAGAAAAGGCCCTCCACGATCTCCGTGGAGGGCCCTTTAGGCCCTGACCTGGGCTTCCTTGAGCCGCCTTCGGGATTCGAACCCGAGACCTACGCATTACGAGTGCGTTGCTCTGGCCAACTGAGCTAAGGCGGCACGCTGCAGACAGAAGGTCCTCGCGAGGACACGCTCTCACCAGCAGCGGCGCCAAGTCTACAGGGTTCTTCCGGGTGCCCCGCACCACCTCCCCGGGGCACCCGATCAGGCCGTCAGCAGCGCTTGCCGTCCGCCGGGGGCTTGCCCTCCAGGAGGAATGTGTTGATCGCCGTGTCGATGCAGTCGCTGCCGCGGCCGTACGCCGTGTGGCCGTCGCCGTCGTACGTCAGCAGCGTCCCTGACGACAGTTGCTCCGCCAGGCTCTGCGCCCACTTGTACGGGGTGGCCGGGTCCCGGGTGGTGCCGACGACCACAATCGGATCGGCGCCCTTCGCCTCGATGCGGTGGGCCTTGCCGGTGGCCGGGACGGGCCAGTAGCCACAATTCAGGGAGGCCCAGGCGAAGCTCCGGCCGAACACCGGGGAAGCCTTCTCGAACTCCTTCACCGCGGACTGCACGCCGTCGGGGGCGGTGAAGGCCGGCGGGAGGTCCAGGCAGTTCACGGCCGCATTGGCGTACATCAGGTTCGCGTACGAGCCGTCGGATTCACGTTCGAAGTAGGTGTCGGCCATCGCGAGCAGCGGCGCACCGTCCCCCGCCTGGGCACTGTTCAGGGCCTCGCGCAGCTGCGGCCAGAGGGACTCGTCGTACATCGCCGTGAACACCCCCGTGGTGGCCAGCGACTCCCCGAGCACGCGGCCTCCGCCCGCCGGTACGGGCTTCTCGTCAAGCTTCTTGAAGAAGTCCTTGAGGCGGGTGGAGGCGTCCGCGACCGACTTGTTGCCCAGCGGACAGTCCGGCTGCTTGATGCAGTCGGCGGCGAAGGAGCGGAACGCGGTCTCGAAGCCGGCGGTCTGGTCGCGGTTCACCTCGCGCGCCGCGAGGGCCGGGTCCATCGCGCCGTCGAGGACGAGGCGGCCTGCCCGGTCCGGGAACAGCTCGGCGTAGGTCGCGCCGAGGAAGGTGCCGTACGAAGCCCCCACGTACGACAGCTTCTCGTCGCCCAGCACGGCACGCAGGACGTCCATGTCACGGGCGGCCTCGACGGTCGAGACATGGGGCAGAACCTTGCCGGAACGCTTCTTGCAGCCCGCAGCGAACTTCTTGTACGCCGCCGCCAGACGCTTCTGCTCGGCAGTGTCATCGGGGGTCTGGTCGGTCTGCGTGTAGGTGTCCATCTCCTTGCCGGTGAGGCATTCCACCGGTTCGCTGCGGGCGACACCGCGCGGGTCGATGGCCACCATGTCGTACTGGGCGCGGACCGGGGCGGGGTAGCCGATGCCCGCGTACGCCTGGAGATAGCCGATGGCAGAACCGCCGGGGCCGCCCGGGTTGACGAGGAGCGAGCCGAGGCGCTTGCCGGGGCCCGTGGCCTTCTTGCGGGCCACCGCCAGATCGATGGTCTCGCCCGTCGGGTCGGCGTAGTCCAGCGGAGCCTTCATCGTGGCGCACTCGAAGCCGGGGACACCGCACGCCCGCCACTTCAGCTTCTGCGTGTAGTACGGCTCGAGCGCGGGGGACGCGCCGGCAGGGGGAGCGGACGCTCCGGAGGATCCTCCGGAGACCTGGGGCGACGAGCTTTCTCCCGTGCAGCCGGAGGCGAGCAGGCCGACCGTGGCCAGCGTGATGGCAGTGGTGCGCAACAGGCGCCTGGTGTCCATCTCCCGGAGCGTAACGGCAGCGGGGCGCCAATGCCCATTTGTCATCGTACGGGTGATCCTGTCAATCGCCCGAGTGCCGTCGGCGCAGGCCGTCAGCCCGCGCGCAGCGCCATCGTCATGGCCTCGACCGCGAGCAGCTGCGCCACATTGCTCTCCAGCGCCTGCCGGCACTCGACCACGGCTTCTATCCGGCGCAGCGTGCTCTCCGGGGTGGAGGCGCGGGCGATGCGGTCGAGGGACTCCCGTACGTCATTGTTGGCGAGCTCGACGGTGGATCCCAGCTGGAGGGCCAGCACATCGCGGTAGAACCCGGTCAGGTCGCTGAGAGCAAGATCGAGGCTGTCCCGCTGCGTACGCGTCTTGCGACGCTTCTGCTTGTCCTCGAGTTCCTTCATCGCGCCGGCCGTCCCGCGCGGCATCCGCCCGCCGGCCGACGCCCCGAGCGCCGCCTTGAGGTCCTCGGTCTCCTTGACGTCGATCTCCTCCGCGACCTGGTTGGCGTCCTCGGCTGCGGCGTCGATCAGCTCCTGGGCGGCCTTGAGGCAGCCGCCGATGTCGTCGACGCGCAGCGGCATCTTCAGGACGGCGGCACGGCGGGCGCGGGCCCGCTCGTCGGTCGCAAGCCTGCGGGCACGGCCGATGTGCCCCTGGGTGGCACGGGCCACCGAGGCGGCGACGCCGGGCTCGATGCCGTCGCGCCGCATCAGCACATCGGCGACAGCGGCGACCGAGGGCGTACGCAGGGTGAGGTGGCGACAACGGGAACGGATGGTGGGCAGCACGTCCTCCAGGGACGGCGCGCACAGGAGCCAGACCGTGCGGGGCGCGGGCTCCTCGACCGCCTTCAGCAGGACGTTGCCCGCGCCTTCGGTGAGACGGTCCGCGTCCTCCATGATGATCACCTGCCAGCGGCCGCCGGCCGGCGAGAGCTGGGCCCGGCGCACGAGGTCACGGGTCTGTCCGACGCCGATGGAGAGCAGGTCCGTACGGATCACCTGGACGTCGGCGTGCGTGCCGACGAGGGTCGTGTGGCAGCTGTCGCAGAACCCGCAGCCGGGGACGCCGCCGAGGGCCCGGTCCGGGCTGGTGCACTGCAGCGCGGCGGCGAACGCACGAGCGGCGGTGGCGCGGCCGGAGCCGGGCGGCCCGGTGAACAGCCAGGCGTGCGTCATCTTCGACGCGGTGGCGGCGGACTCCGGGGTGCCGTCCTGGGCCTCCGCCGTGACGCGGGCATCGGCATCGCGCGCTGCGGCGGAGAGCTGCGCCTGGACACGCTCCTGGCCGACCATGTCGTCCCATACGGCCATGTGCCGTCACCGCCCTTCCGTACTGCGGTCTCCCATTGTGGGGGAGGGGACCGACAGTCCTGTGCCGGGCGGGCGGGTTCGGGGGCTTCTCTCCCACCCTGCCCCGGAACTCCTTTGGCGGGGAGGGGCGGGGCCCGCACTTCGCGATACGCCTGCTTCGCAGTGCAGGAGGAGTTCCCGGGCATGCCGTCGACAACGCACCGCCGCTACCGGGCATCCGAAGCGTCGACGGCCTGGACCCCGTCAGGACGTCCGGCCGCCCCGGGCGACAAGACACCAGCGGCCCCGCCCTGACGGCAGGGCGGGGCCGGGGAACAGCGACCGCGTTCAGCAGCGCCCCGCAGGGACGTCAGCGGCGGCGGCCCCTACGGTCGTCCTCGTCGCCGTCCGTGCGCGGTCCAAGGAGTTCGTCCGCCAGGGTGGGAAGGTCGTCCAGAGGGGTTTCCTCCGCCCAGTCCGAGCGGCGACGCGGGCGGCCGGTGTCCGGGGCGACCTGGGGGAGCTCGCGGGTGCTGTCGTTCGGGGGCTCGTCCCGGAAGATCCCCGGCGGAACCCGGTCCGCAGGGTTGTCGCCGGGCGCGGCGGCGTCCCGGACCGGCGGCAGGACCGCGGTCTCGTCGGCCGCGGCGGGTGCCCCGGAGTCCCGGACCGGCGGGAGCACGGTCGTCTCGGCCTCGTCCGGGACCTTGGGGAGCACCGTCGTCTCGGCGACACTCGGCGCCGGCACCTCCTGGGTCACCTCGTCCGGCGTGACGACCGGCGTCGGAACCGTGATCTCTGTTGCGGACGCGGGGGTCGCCGCAGACGCCGCCTCGGCGGCCCTGCGCGCCTCCTCCGCCCTCAGCAGCGCCTCCTCCGCCTTGCGCTGCTTCTCCAGGCGGCGCTCCTCCGCCTCGGCCCGCAGCCGGGCCTCCTCCTCCGCCTGCCTGCGGCGGCGGTCTTCTTCCTCACGGCGGGCCTTCTCCTCGGCCTCGCGCCAGCGGCGTTCCTCGTCGGCGCGCAGGCGCGCCTCCTCCGCCCGCCGCCTGGCCTCCTCCGCCTGCCGTTCGGCCTCGCGCTGCCGGGCCTCCTCCAGCTCGCGGCGCTTGCGCTCCTCCTCCTCGGCACGCAGCTTGGCCAGTTGCTCCTGGCGCTCGCGCTCCAGGCGCTCCTCCTCCGCCTTGCGCGCGGCCTCTTCCTCGGCCTTGCGGCGGGCCTCCTCCTCGGCGGCCTTGCGCGCCTCTTCCCGGGCCGTGATCTCGGCCTCGGACAGGGGCAGCAGCTGGTCGAGCCGGTGCCGTACGACGGTGGCGACCGCCTCCGGCTCCTGGCCGGCGTCGACGACCAGATAGCGGCCGGGGTCACCCGCGGCCAGCGTCAGGAACCCGGCGCGTACCCGCTGGTGGAACTCCACAGGCTCGGACTCGAGCCGGTCCGGCGCCTCGGTGAAGCGCTCGCGCGCGGTTTCGGGAGAGACGTCGAGCAGCACGGTCAGGTTCGGTACGAGTCCGTCCGTCGCCCACCGCGAGATACGGGCGATCTCGGTCGGTGACAGATCACGGCCCGCACCCTGGTAGGCGACCGAGGAGTCGATGTAACGGTCGGAGATGACGATCGCGCCGCGCTCCAGGGCCGGGCGGACCAGCGAGTCGACGTGCTCGGCGCGGTCGGCGGCGTACAGCAGCGCCTCGGCGCGGTTGGACAGTCCGGCGGACGAGACGTCGAGCAGGATCGAGCGCAGCCGCTTGCCGACCGGCGTCGCGCCCGGCTCGCGGGTGACGACCACCTCGTGGCCCTTGGCGCGGATCCACTCGGCGAGCAGTTCGACCTGGGTGGACTTGCCGGCGCCGTCGCCGCCTTCGAGGGCGATGAAGAAACCGTTCGTCGCGGGCGCCTGCTCCGGGTCGGCGCCGCGCCGCAGGGCGTCGCCGAGGTCGCGGCGCAGCGGCACACCCGCCCGGTCGTCCGTCTTCGCGAGGACGATCACCGCGACGGGCAGCAGCAGCGCGCCGACGAGCATCAGCGTGAACGCGGCGCCGCCGTGGGCGAAGACGAAGTCGCCGGAGGCCAGCCGGTGCGGTCCGATCGCCGCGGACAGCAGCGGTGCGGCGAGGGCGGCGAGCGCGATGGCCACGCGTACGACCGCCTGGAGGTGGTCGGTGATCCGAGGTCGCCGGAAGTCCTCGGTCTCCTGGTCGATGAGGATGTGCCCGGTGTTCGCGGCGACCCCGGCGCTGAGACCCGCGAGCGCCGCGAGGAACAGGACGGTGGCGGTGTCCGGCACCAGCCCCATCGCCAGCAGCGCGATACCGGTGACGGCAACGGCGAGAGGGAGCAGCCGGCGCCGGGAGAGCGTCGGCAGCACGGACCTGCCGCTGCGGATACCGAGCCCGGTGCCGCCGATCAGCGCGAGGATCAGCAGGGCGAAGGCCGCGGGGCCGGCGCCGAGGTCCACGACATGGAGCACCGCGACCGCGGCGGCGGACGCGATCGCGCCGGTGACGGCGGCGCAGGCGATGACGAACAGAGGTATGGCGCCGGTGCGCCCCTTGTCCAGGCCGTTCCCGGTGGCGGGCCGGCGCAGCCCTTCGAGCGGCGAACGCGGCCGGGGCGTCTGTCCGCCCGGCAGCTCCAGGAAGTACAGCGTCGACACGGACGCGGCGAACAGACCGGCCGCGAGATACGACCCGAGGGCCGCCTGATGCACCGAGAACCACGCGATGCCCGAGCCGAGCGCTTCACCGACCAGGGTGGCGACCAGCAGCGCCACGGCGGCGACCGGGATCACGGCGAAGCTGGTGCGCAGCCACAGCCGGCGCAGCGCGCCGAGGTGGTCCGGGAGCGGCCGTACCGCAGCGCCCTCCGGCGGCGGCGCGGGCAGCAGCGCCGGGGCCGCGCCTTCGCGGGCCACGGTCCAAAAACGCTCGGCGACGCCCGTGACGAAGACGGTGACCAGCAGCATCGCCAGCGCCTTGTCGGGCATCCAGTCGATCCACAGGGGCGCGACGACGAGAAGGACCAGCCGCACACCGTCCGCGCCGATCATGGTCCAGCGCCGGTCGAGCGGCCCGTTCGGTGCCGTCAGCGTGGTCATCGGGCCGAGCAGTACGGCTCCGAACAACAGCGTCGCCAGCACCCGTGCGCCGAAGACGGCCGCCACGGCGAACGCCGCCCCACGGTAGCCGTCGCCGAACGAGCCCGCCGCCACCGCCGCCTGGAGCGACAGCAGCAGGAGCACAAGCACGGCGAGTGCGTCGCCGACACCGCCGACCGCCTGGGCGTTCCACAACCGCCTCAGCGGCGGGTGGCGCAGCAGGGCGCGAACGGCACGTTCACGTGAGTCTGCGGCAAGGGCATCGGAGTCTGAAGCAGTCTCTGAAGCGGTACCCATGACCGCCTGCTGCTCGGCTGGCTGCTCGGCTCGCGTCATCCGCCCAGCCTATCCGGAGCCGCTCGCTCCCCGGAGGCCTGTCCGAACATACGGGCGCCGCCCGCGGGCGCTTTGGGCAAAGAGCGGGAAACATCCCCTCTCCCGGGCATCCGCGGGCAGACCGGCGTGCCCTACTCCTCCGTCGACGCCTTCGCGGACGCGGCCGTCTTCTTGGCAGCGGCGGCCGTGGTCTTCGCGGACGCCGTCTTGGCCGTGGTCGTCTTCTTCGCAGCCGTCTTCTTGGCCGTGGTGGTCTTCTTCGCAGCGGTCTTCTTGGCCGCCGTCTTCTTCGCCGGAGCCTTCTTCGCCGTCTTCTTGGCGGGCCCCTTGGCGCGCTTCTCGGCCAGCAGCTCGTAACCGCGCTCCGGCGTGATGTCCTCGACGCTGTCGCCGGTCCGCAGGGTCGCGTTCGTCTCGCCGTCGGTGACGTACGGGCCGAAGCGGCCGTCCTTGACGACCACAGGGCGCTCGCTGACCGGGTCGGTGCCCAGCTCCTTCAGCGGCGGCTTGGCGGCTGCCCGGCCCCGCTGCTTCGGCTGCGCGTAGATCGCCAGGGCCTCGTCCAGCGTGATGGTGAAGAGCTGGTCCTCGGTCTCCAGCGAGCGCGAGTCCGTGCCCTTCTTCAGATACGGGCCGTAGCGGCCGTTCTGCGCGGTGATCTCGACGCCTTCCGCGTCGGTGCCGACCACCCGCGGCAGGGACATCAGCTTCAGCGCGTCCTGGAGCGTGACCGTGTCCGGCGTCATGTTCTTGAAGAGCGAGGCGGTGCGCGGCTTGACCGCGTTCTTGCCGGTCTTCGGGGTGCCCTCGGGCAGGATCTCCGTGACGTACGGGCCGTAGCGCCCGTCCTTCGCAACGATCTGGTTGCCGCTGACCGGGTCGGTGCCCAGCTCGAAGTCGCCGCTCGGCTTGGCCAGCAGCTCTTCCGCGAACTCCACGGTGAGCTCGTCCGGCGCCAGGTCGGCGGGGACGTCTGCGCGCTGGTGGCCTTCCGCGTCCTTCTCGCCGCGCTCGATGTACGGGCCGTAGCGGCCGACACGCAGCACGATCCCGCTGCCCACCGGGAAGCTGGAGATCTCCCGGGCGTCGATCGCGCCGAGGTCGGTCACCAGCTCCTTGAGGCCGCCGAGGTGGTCGCCGTCACCGTTGCCCGCCTCGGAGGCGGCACCGGCCGCGTCACCCTCGCCGAAGTAGAAGCGCTTCAGCCACGGCACGGCCTGCGCCTCACCGCGGGCGATGCGGTCGAGGTCGTCCTCCATCTTGGCGGTGAAGCTGTAGTCGACCAGCCGGCCGAAGTGCTTCTCCAGCAGGTTGACCACGGCGAAGGACAGGAAGGACGGGACGAGTGCCGTGCCCTTCTTGAAGACATAGCCGCGGTCGAGGATGGTGCCGATGATCGAGGCGTAGGTCGACGGGCGGCCGATCTCGCGCTCTTCCAGCTCCTTGACCAGCGAGGCCTCGGTGTAGCGGGCGGGCGGCTTGGTGGCGTGCCCGTCGGCGGAGATCTCCTCGGCGGACAGCGCGTCGCCCTCGGTGACCTGCGGCAGGCGCCGCTCGCGGTCGTCGAGCTCGGCGTTGGGGTCGTCGGCGCCTTCGACGTAGGCCTTCATGAAGCCGTGGAAGGTGATCGTCTTGCCGGACGCGGTGAACTCGGCGTCGCGGCCGTCGGTCGCCCGGCCACCGATGCGGACGGTGACGCTGTTGCCGACCGCGTCCTTCATCTGGGAGGCGACGGTCCGCTTCCAGATCAGCTCGTACAGCCTGAACTGGTCGCCGGTCAGGCCGGTCTCGGCGGGCGTGCGGAAACGATCACCCGAGGGGCGGATCGCCTCGTGCGCCTCCTGCGCGTTCTTGACCTTGCCGGCGTAGACACGGGGCTTCTCGGGCAGATAGTCGGCTCCGTACAGCTGGGTCACCTGCGCCCGCGCCGCCGAGACGGCGGTGCCGGAGAGCGTCGTGGAGTCCGTACGCATATAGGTGATGAAGCCGTTCTCGTACAGCTTCTGCGCGACCTGCATGGTGGCCTTGGCCCCGAAGCCGAGCTTCCGGGAAGCCTCCTGCTGCAGCGTCGTCGTACGGAAGGGGGCGTACGGAGAACGGCGGTACGGCTTGGACTCGACCGAGCGCACGGCGAACGACGCATCGGCGAGCGCGGCGGCCAGGGAGCGGGCGTTCGCCTCGTCGAGGTGGAGCACCTGGCCGGACTTGAGCCGGCCGTCCGGGCCGAAGTCGCGGCCCTGGGCGACGCGCTGCCCGTCGACCGTGTTCAGGCGGGCGGTGAGGGTGGAGGGGTCGGACACGTCGCCGGCCCGGCCGGTCGCGAAGGTGCCGGTCAGGTCCCAGTACTCGGCGGAGCGGAAGGCGATGCGCTCGCGCTCACGCTCGACGACGAGCCGGGTCGCCACGGACTGGACACGCCCGGCGGACAGCCGCGGCATGACCTTCTTCCACAGGACGGGCGAGACCTCGTAGCCGTAGAGACGGTCGAGGATTCGGCGGGTCTCCTGGGCGTCCACCATGCGCTGGTTGAGCTCGCGCGGGTTGGCGACAGCCTCGCGGATCGCGTCCTTGGTGATCTCGTGGAAGACCATGCGGTGGACGGGCACCTTGGGCTTGAGAACCTCGAGGAGGTGCCACGCGATGGCCTCACCCTCGCGGTCCTCATCGGTGGCGAGGTAGAGCTCGTCGGATTCGGCGAGCTGCTCCTTGAGCTTCCTGACCTGCGCCTTCTTGTCGGCGTTGACGACATAGATGGGCTGGAAGTCGCGCTCGACGTCGACGCCGAGGCGGCGCACCTCACCGGTGTACTTCTCCGGCACCTCGGCGGCGCCGTTCGGCAGGTCGCGGATGTGCCCGACGCTCGCCTCGACGACATAGCCGGGGCCGAGATAGCCCTTGATCGTCTTCGCCTTGGCAGGCGACTCGACGATCACGAGTCGGCGGCCGCCCTGTGCGGTCTCGCTGGTCGGGGACAACTTCGCTCTTCTCTCCGGTCGACGCTGGTGGGCGCTCACGGCAGTACGGCACGGCGTACGGCGCTGCTGTGGCGCTGCTGTCGCTGCGGAGTGTGACGGTACAACCCGCCCCCGTGTCAAACGGCAAAAGCCCGCAACGGCCACTCGAACGGTAACCCGAGTCAAGCCATTCCTGCCGCCCGGACCGGCACGTCGCCTCCCTGGCGCCCACGTCAGAGGCGGCCGAAGCACCACACCCCGAGAGCAAGGAAGAGCGCTCCGAACAGAGCCGCGAAGGCGACGGCGGTGGCAGGACTCACTCCGTGCGCGACCGGCGCGCGGTGCTTCAGGCGCGCACCCGTCCACAGCAGCAGCCCGGCTCCGAACAGCGTGAATGCTGTCCCGGCGAAGATCGCTGGCCCGCTCTCCATGCCCGTACCGGTCCTTCCCTGGTGCCGACGGTCCGCCCGGAGTGAGGCTGGCACCTCCGCGCGTCATCGGCGCGAATTCGGGGTGAACGCCCTGCGGGTTCACCCACCCGGTCGCAGGCGGTGACCACTACCGGGCGTTCAGTCACCGGGAAGCAGACGGGCGAAGCGGCCAGAAACCGAACATTGGCCGGAATCCCCTCATGGAGCGGCCGGTTCCAGGAACCCCTCCTCCACCAACAGTCGTAGCGCCTGCGGCGTACGGTCACGCAGCAGCACCGGATCCTCGTCGATCAACTGGGCGATCGCGTCGAGAATCCGCCCGGCGGTCAGCGTCCCGTCGCACACCCCCGCGAACCCGGCCGCGACCGTGTCGACCTTGGTGGCGCGGCGCATACCGCGGTTCTGCCGCAGGACCACATGCTCGGGGTCCTCCGCGCCCGGCAGCCCGACCTGCTCCTGAACGACCTCCGGGGCGAGCCGGAAGCGCCCGGCGAGCAGGTCCGCGTCGTCATGCGTGCGCAGATAGTCCTGCCGGTCGAAGTGCGCGCGCACGCTCGGCCCGAGCGGCTGCTCGACGGGATGCGGCCACTCTTCGGCGACGATCGACGGGTGATCGGAGCCTGACTTGCGCAGCGTGATCCACCCGAAGCCGACCGCCTTGGTCTCGCGCCGCTCGAACTCGTCCAGCCATGCGTCGTACCGCGCCGCGTACTGCGCGGGGTCGGCGCGGTGGTCCCCGCTGTCGCGCAGCCACAGCTCGGCGTACTGCGTCACGTCCTGCACCTCGCGCTGCACGATCCATGCGTCACAGCCACGCGGCACCCACGAGCGCAGCCGCTCCTGCCAGTCCTCCCCCGCCATGTGCTGCCAGTTGGCCAGGAACTGCGCATACCCACCGTCGTTCAGCCTCGCGCCTGCCTGCTGAACCAGCGTGCGGCACAGATCGTCCCCGCCCATCCCGCCGTCCCGGTAGGTCAGCCGGGCACCGGGAGAGATCACGAAGGGCGGGTTCGACACGATCAGGTCGTACGTGTCGTCCCCGACCGGCTCGAAGAGCGAGCCCTCGCGCAGATCGGCCGGCTGCGCGCCGGAGAGCGCGAGCGTGAGCCGGGTGAAGTCCAGCGCGCGCGGGTTGAGATCGGTGGCCGTCACCCGCGTCGCATGCTGAGTGGCATGGAGCGCCTGGATGCCGGAACCGGTGCCCAGGTCGAGCGCGGCGGTCACGGGCGTACGCACGGTGATGCCGGCGAGCGTGGTGGAGGCACCGCCGACCCCGAGGACGACCCCTTCTCCCTGACCGCTCGCGCCGCCCGCGCCACCGACCGCGCAGCCGAGGTCGGACACGATGAACCAGTCCTGGCCTTCCGGGCCGCCGTACGGCCGGACGTCCACGGTGGCCCGGATCTCGTCACCGTCCCGCACCGTCCAGCCTTCGGCGAGACACACCTCCAGCGGCAGCGCCGCCCGCGCGCGCTCGTACGGAACGGGGCGCTGGAGGAGAAACAGCCGTACGAGCGTCTCCACGGCGCTGTCTCCGCGGGTGGCGCGCAGGGCGGGCACGGTCTCGCTGCGGGCCAGCGCGGCATAGGCGGGAGCGCCGAGCAGATCGAGCAGCCCGTCGGCGGTGAATGCGGCGGCGAGCAGAGCTTCGCGGAGTTGGGGCGAGTGGTCGGGCGCGGGAAGTCTGGTCGTACTCACCCGCCCATTGTGGCCGCAGCCACTGACGAACGCCGCACGGCCCGGGCCCGGCACTCAGGCCCGGGCCCGGGCCGTGCGGTCTGCTCGTGGTGTGCGCCTGCCGGTGCGCTGGTTACGACTTGGCGGACGCCTTGGGTGACGCCTTCGCGGAAGCCTTCCCGGACCGGGATGCCGAGGGGGACGGGGCGGCCTCGGTCTTGCCCGGCGACGGGGCGGAGGAGGCGCCCGCTGCGGGGCTGGACGTCTTGACGCTCTTGCAGCCCGGCTGTTGTGCCACGGCCTGGCCGACCTCGCTCTTCGTCAGCTTGTCCAGCGCGGCGGTGTCCATGCGGCCGATCCTCTTCAGACCGTCCGCGACCTCCGCCAGACCGTCGGCGAACTTCTGCTGGTCCTTGGCGTCGAGGGCGTCGACCTTCTTCTTCAGCTCGAGATACGCCTTGGCCGCCGCGTCGAACTCCTTGGCCACGTCCTGCTGGAGCTGCTCACCGTTCTCGATCGGAGGCGCGCCTGCGTCCCTGGCCGCCGCCGCGAGCGCCTTGCCCACTTGGGCGAAGTCCTGGAATGCCTTGGAGTCGGCGGCCTGGATGTCGGCCGGCTTGCCGTCGGCGGCCGTCGCGGCGATGGACTGCTGGGCCGCGGCCCTCTTCTGGAACTGCGGCTGGGCCTGGTCGCAGAACGTCTTGGCCCAGGCATCCACCTTGTTGTCGCCGTCGCCCGTGCAGCCGGACAGCGCCAGTACCAGTACCGCACCGCCGGACAGTGCGGCTGCAAGCTTCTTGTTCACCGGATCGGTCCCTTCCAAGGCTCTCGGCCCCGGAAGATACACGCCAAGCGGGCGACAGCCGTATGCAGTACGTCCGGTGCATGGGCTATTGAAGCCATTTGCACCAAGGGAGACAAGCCTCACCCGAACGGGTGAGCGGGCAGGCAGACGCGTCGATCCGCGCTGCCCGCCCGCCCTTTGAACCGACGTCAGGAAACCACCGCAGGATCCGGCGACTTGGCGTTCCGCTCCGCGGAGTTGCCTTCGTCACCCACTGCGATACCGCGCCGCTTGGAGATGTACACGGAGCCGACGATGATCAGGATCGCAGCAACCGCGACCACCGCCCGTACGCCCGCGCTGGCGTCGTCCCCGTAGCTGAACTGGACGACCGCGGGGGCGATCAGCAGCGCCACGAGGTTCATCACCTTCAGCAGAGGGTTGATGGCAGGACCCGCGGTGTCCTTGAACGGGTCACCCACCGTGTCACCGATGACCGTCGCGGCGTGCGCCTCGCTTCCCTTGCCGCCGTGGTGACCGTCCTCGACCAGCTTCTTGGCGTTGTCCCACGCGCCACCGGAGTTGGCGAGGAAGACGGCCATGAGTGTGCCGGTGCCGATCGCGCCGGCGAGGAACGAGCCGAGCGCCCCGACACCGAGCGAGAAGCCGATCGCGATCGGGGTCAGTACGGCGAGCAGACCGGGTGTGGTCAGTTCGCGCAGGGCGTCCTTGGTGCAGATGTCGACGACGCGCCCGTACTCCGGCTTCTCGGTGTAGTCCATGATCCCGGGGTGCTCGCGGAACTGCCGCCGCACCTCGTAGACCACCGCGCCCGCGGAGCGGGACACCGCGTTGATGGCGAGCCCGGAGAAGAGGAAGACGACCGCGGCGCCGAGGATCAGTCCCACCAGGTTGTTGGGCTGGGAGATGTCCATCACCAGGTTCATCGGTGCGCCGTCGCCGACCTTCTCGCCGACTTCCCGGGCCGCGGTCGCGATGGCGTCGCGGTACGAGCCGAAGAGAGCCGCGGCCGCGAGAACGGCGGTGGCGATGGCGATGCCCTTGGTGATGGCCTTGGTGGTGTTGCCGACCGCGTCCAGGTCGGTGAGGACCTGGGCGCCGGCACCCGTGACGTCGCCGGACATCTCCGCGATGCCCTGGGCGTTGTCGGAGACCGGGCCGAAGGTGTCCATGGCGACGATGACACCGACAGTGGTGAGCAGGCCGGTACCGGCCAGCGCCACCGCGAAGAGCGCCAGAATGATCGACGTACCGCCGAGCAGGAACGCGCCGTAGACAGCGAGACCGATCAACAGCGCGGTGTAGACGGCGGATTCGAGGCCGATGGAGATACCTGCGAGCACGACGGTCGCGGGTCCGGTCAGCGAGGATTTGCCGATGTCGCGGACAGGACGCCGGTTGGTCTCGGTGAAGTACCCGGTCAGCTGCTGGATCAGCGCGGCCAGCACGATGCCGATGGCGACGGCGACAAGCGCGAGAATGCGCGGGTCTCCGTCGTGTGCCCGGACCGCGGCATCGGAGACACCGTCCAACTCGGCGTACGAGGACGGCAGATACATGAACGCGGCGAGCGCGACCAGGGCGAGCGAGATCGCCGCGGAGATGAAGAATCCGCGGTTGATGGCCGTCATTCCGCTGCGGTCGGCGCGCCGCGGGGCGACCGCGAAGATACCGATCATCGCGGTGACCACGCCGATCGCCGGGACGATCAGCGGGAAGGCGAGTCCGGCATCACCGAAGGCCGCCGTGCCGAGGATGAGCGCCGCGACCAGGGTCACGGCGTACGACTCGAAGAGGTCGGCGGCCATACCCGCGCAGTCACCCACGTTGTCGCCGACGTTGTCGGCGATGGTCGCGGCGTTGCGCGGGTCGTCCTCGGGGATGCCCTGTTCCACCTTTCCGACGAGGTCGGCGCCGACGTCGGCCGCCTTGGTGAAGATGCCGCCGCCGACACGCATGAACATGGCAATAAGCGCGGCGCCGAGGCCGAAGCCCTCGAGCACCTTGGGGGCGTCGGCCGCGTAGACAAGAACCACACAGGAGGCACCGAGCAGGCCGAGGCCCACCGTGAACATGCCGACCACGCCTCCCGTTCGGAAAGCGATCTTCATGGCCTTGTGTGCGACGGCCGTCAGATCCTTTTCCGGCTCTCCCTCCGCCGGTGTCGCTTCACGCGCGGCCGCGGCCACACGCACATTGCTTCTTACGGCAAGACGCATGCCGATGTATCCGGTGGCCGCCGAGAAGAGAGCGCCCACCAGGAAGAACACCGAACGTCCTGCCCGCTGCGACCAGTTGTCGGCCGGAAGCAGCAACAGCAGGAAGAACACCACGACGGCGAAGACGCCGAGCGTGCGCAACTGCCGTGCCAGATAGGCATTCGCGCCTTCCTGGACCGCCGCCGCGATCTTCTTCATGGAATCCGTGCCCTCGCCGGCGGCCAGCACCTGGCGCACCAGCAGCTGGGCGACGACCAGCGCCGCCAGCGCGACGGCCGCGATGACAAACACGATCAAACGGTTGTCGTCCGTGAGTACCGCGGCAGCGAGAGAAGTGGGGTGATCGATCAGCTCTGGGTTGAAGAGCCCCGCCATTCGTCCTCCTTGACGTTCAGAGCTCAAGATGTGGACGGATTGTAGGGAGCGGAACCTGATCAAAACAGGGCGCGGTAAA
Organism: Streptomyces sp. NPDC006208; assembly: GCF_040613775.1. Lineage (NCBI taxonomy): Bacteria > Bacillati > Actinomycetota > Actinomycetes > Kitasatosporales > Streptomycetaceae > Streptomyces > Streptomyces sp. NPDC006208. The sequence goes on from NZ_JBEXSW010000052.1 coordinate 16,313, forward strand.
TGTAATTGACCTTGACTTGCTACTCAGCAAATGATCGCGCCTCGAAACTCCCCCCGAAAGCGGTAATGGGGCAAAAGCATTGACGCTTGATCGACGATCTAGGAAATGCGACAGAGGTCCTGCTCAGCGACCCGCCGACCGCTGCGGAATGACTGAATAATCAAAAGATCAATAGGCCGGTCGGGCGACAACGGAACACCGGGCCCCCGATCGGCCGGATGGGTGAGGCCACGGCCGAACGTCCGAAGGACGCCGGTCGTCGTGGGCCCGTGGAGGCGGTGGCGAGGGGCGTCTCGGGGCCAGGGACGGGCCGGCCGCTCCGGCGTGTCGCGGCATCGGTCGGGCCGCCTCGGGGCAGGGTCAGGCCGGTCGCCGCGGATGCGTAGCGGCGCAGGGACCGTCGGTGCCACCGGGACGCTGCGGACCGACGGCACGCGCGACACGGCGCACACGGGGACATGCTGATGCCCGACCGGTCCGGCCCACCGAGCAGGGGAGGGCCGTTAGTGCGATACGGGCGATGCGGCACCTCGCCGGTTGGAGAGCGCGGATCAACCTGATGCACGACGCCCACGCGGCACGAGGGGACGGGGGCTCGCCCATCAGGGGCGTCAGACCGAGAGGTCCAACAGAAGTCGGGCCCATCAAGCGCCACGGCCCCGGACAGGGCGGCACAGGGGGCGAGGCGGGGGCTCGGAGGGCCACACAGCCCACACCACAGCAGCCGCGGACAGGGGGCAGGCCTCGGTCCGGGCCTGGGGCCGAAAGGGGCGTCACGGGGTCAGGAGGCCCGGCCCAGGCACGGGGCAGTCGTGTCCAGCGCGTCGCCACCCGGGCACGGACGGCCACCGTCAGGACATCGCGGCACCCGGTGTCGCGGGCCAGCTCATCCGGATCACTCCACCGTCGTCGGACGTCGAGACCTCCACGTCGTCGACGAGGCCGCTGATGACAGCGAGGCCCATGTGATCCTCGCCCTCACCGTCCGAGTCCTCCTCCACCGCGGTGGCCCGCACGCCAGGGACGTCAGCGGCACCGCCCACCGCGCTCGGGACCTCGTCGCCGACCTCGATGGAGAAGACCTTCTCCTCCTCGGACAGCACGACCCGCACGGGGGCGGTGATGCCATGACTGCGATGCAGCCCCACCGCGCGGCTGCATGCCTCGCCCACCGCGAGCCGGACCTCGTCCAGCACCGCCTCGTCGACCCCGGCCCGGCGAGCCACAGCAGCGGCCACAAGACGGGCCGTCCTGACATGCTCGGGCTGGGCGCTGAAGCGGAGCTCAACGGTGGCCATGCAAGATCCCCCTCGGACGTACGAGCGTGCATATCCGGGGCCCGGGCTGGATGCCCGGTCCCCCTTCCTGCTTCCGGCAGTCTCCGGCCGACGTCAGTCGGTCGCGGCGACGGCTTCGTCGACCGTGGTGTGGATGGGGAACACCTTGGTCAGGCCCGTGATCCGGAAGATCTTGAGAATGCGCTCCTGGTTGCAGACCAGGCGCAGCGAGCCTTCGTGCGCGCGGACGCGCTTGAGGCCACCCACAAGCACGCCGAGACCGGTGGAGTCGAGGAAATCCACGCCCTCCATGTCGACAACCAGGTGGTAGCTGCCGTCGTTCACCAACTCGACCAACTGCTCGCGCAGCTTGGGCGCGGTATACACATCAATCTCGCCACCAACCTCGACAACCGTACGGTCGCCACCAGGGCCGGACACATTGCGAGTCGACAGGGACAGGTCCACGGATCCTCCAGCACCTTGCTATCGGGCGGCCGCCCTTCAGGTCTCCCCGACGGAGCCGGAGGACGATCGCCAGCCGCAATGGCATTCAATCACTTACCAGCAGCCATGCACGACGCCTTGGGACCATTGTCCGTCATGCCAGTGACACACTCGGTGCCGATGGCCAAGAATCACCGTCCCAGTCGACCTCCCGAGAGCGGGACGACACGACCCTCCCCCGGTACGGTCCTCGACCGGCTCGCCGCGGGAGGGAACCGGGCTGCGCGCATCACTCATACGGAGCACTTGCCCCCGCGACCGGGCAGGCATGCCGTCTGGCCCGACCGCATCCGCTCCGAAGTGATCAGCGCCATCCAGCAGGCCGGCGTCGAGCACCCGTGGGCCCACCAGGCCGCCGCAGCCGAGCACGCCCTGGACGGCGAGTCGGTCGTGATCGCCACCGGCACCGCTTCCGGCAAGTCCCTGGCCTATCTCGCCCCTGTCCTCAGCACCCTCCTCGACGGGTCCGAGGCAGCCAACGGCCGGGGAGCCACCGCCCTGTATCTCGCTCCGACCAAGGCCCTCGCCGCCGATCAGTGCCGCGCCGTCAAGGAACTCGCCGCCCCCCTCGGCAACCGCATCCGCCCCGCCGTCTACGACGGCGACACGCCGGTCGAGGAACGCGAATGGGTGCGCCAGTACGCCACCTACGTCCTCACCAACCCGGACATGCTGCACCGCGGGATACTTCCTTCCCACCCCCGCTGGTCCTCCTTCCTGCGCTCACTGCGCTATGTCGTCATCGACGAGTGCCACACCTACCGGGGCGTCTTCGGCTCCCATGTCGCCCAAGTGCTGCGCCGCCTGCGCCGCGTGTGTGCCCGCTACGGCGCGAGCCCCGTCTTCCTGCTCGCCTCTGCCACCGCCGCGGAACCCTCCCGGGCGGCGGGCAGGCTCACCGGTCTGCCCGTCCAGGAGGTCGCCGACGACGCCTCACCCCGCGGCGAACTCGTCTTCGCCCTATGGGAGCCGCCGCTCACCGAACTGCACGGTGAGAAGGGTGCACCGGTCCGCCGTACCGCGACGGCCGAGACCGCCGACCTGCTCACCGACCTGACCGTGCAGGGCGTGCGCACCGTGGCGTTCGTACGCTCCCGGCGCGGCGCCGAGCTCATCTCCGTGATCACCAAGGAGCGGCTGGCAGAGGTCGACCGCTCCCTGCCCCAGCGCGTCGCCGCCTACCGCGGCGGCTACCTTCCCGAGGAGCGCCGCGCCCTGGAAAGGGCCCTGCACTCCGGCGAGCTTCTCGGCCTGGCCGCCACCACTGCACTCGAACTCGGCGTGGACGTGTCCGGTCTGGATGCCGTCGTCATCGCCGGCTACCCCGGAACCCGGGCCTCCCTGTGGCAGCAGGCAGGCCGGGCAGGACGCTCGGGCCAGGGCGCCCTGGCCATCCTGGTGGCCCGTGACGACCCGCTGGACACCTTCCTCGTCCACCACCCAGAGGCGCTGTTCCAGCAGCCGGTGGAGTCCACCGTGCTCGACCCGGACAATCCCTACGTCCTTGCCCCCCATCTGTGTGCCGCAGCCGCCGAACTCCCGCTCACGGAGCCCGACCTGGAGCTCTTCGGCCCTGCCGCCGCCGGCCTGATGCCCCAGCTCGAAGCCGCGAAGCTGCTGCGCCGGCGCGCCTCCGGCTGGCACTGGACCCGCCGGGAACGGGCCGCCGATCTGACCGACATCCGTGGCGCCGGCGGCCGCCCGGTCCAGATCGTCGAGGCCGCCACCGGAAGGCTCCTCGGTACGGTCGACGAGTCGGCCGCCCACACCGCCGTCCACGACGGCGCCGTACACCTCCACCAGGGCCGTACGTACCTGGTGATCCGCCTGGACCTGGAGGATTCGGCCGCCTTGGTCGAGGAGGCCAGCCCGCCGTACTCCACCACCGCCCGCGACACCACCTCCATCTCCGTGCTCGAGACCGACATCGAGATCCCATGGGGCGACGGGCGCCTTTGCTACGGCTCCGTCGAAGTCACCAACCAGGTCGTCTCCTTCCTGCGCCGCAAGCTGATCACCGGCGAGGTGCTCGGCGAGTCCAAGCTCGACCTGCCGCCGCGCACGCTGCGCACCCGGGCCGTGTGGTGGACGGTCACCGAGGACCAGTTGGACGCCGCCCGGATCAATCCGGAGCAGCTGGGCGGCGCCCTGCACGCTGCCGAGCACGCCTCCATCGGCATGCTGCCGCTGTTCGCCACCTGCGACCGCTGGGACATCGGCGGGGTCTCTGTCCCGCTGCACCCCGACACACTGCTGCCGACGGTCTTCGTCTACGACGGCCATCCGGGTGGCGCGGGCTTCTCGGAACGCGCCTTCCATACGGCTCGCGAATGGCTGGCCGCCACCCGCGAGGCGATTGCGTCCTGCGAGTGCGAGGCGGGCTGCCCGTCCTGCGTGCAGTCCCCCAAGTGCGGCAACGGCAATGACCCCCTGCACAAACGAGGTGCGGTCCGGCTGCTCACGGAGCTGCTCCGGGGAGCCCCGGAGCAGAAGCCTGAGGCGCCCACGGACCCGGCCGCCCCTGACGGCTCCGCGACCCCTGCGCCCGCGACCGGGCCGGCGGATCTCCCGCCGGACCGGACTCCCTAGCGGCAGCACTCCCGGGCGGGCGGCGGGACGCCGTGCCGGCGGCGCCCTCGCTCCCGCCCTGGTCGGCCAGGGCGGGCGGGCCCGCCCGAGACCTGACCGCCGGTGCGTACGGGCCGAAGCGGGTCCGCGCCGTCACATCGGCGATCTCGCCCGCCACGGCGCAGCGCACCACCTCCGCGCTCTGGGCCCTGGCCAGTGCCGCTGCCTTCCCGCACGCCATCGCCGCGCCGTGCAGCGCGTGGTCGGCCGCGGCCAGCGCCGCCAGGTCCGCGGCGGCTCCCGCGCGATGCCGGGCGACCACGGCCTGCCCCATGGCCAGCACGACTGCGAAAACCACGCACAAGGTCGTGGCCGCCATGGCCACCCACACCGTGGCCGAGCCCCGGTCCCGGTTCACGGCGCCGCCCCCACGGACCCCCGTCGCGAGGTGCCCGCGGCGACGGTGTCCCGAGCCCCGGCGTCCTCGGGCACGGCGTCCTCGGGCACGGCGTCCTCGGCAGGCGCAACCGCCTCGGCGCTGAGCGTCATGTCCAGAGCGCCCGGCCCCGGAGTGTCCGCCTCGACACGCACCCGCCACAGGTCCTCGGCCCTCGCCAGACTGACCCTCGCCCCGCTCGGGGCCGCGGACCGGGCGGCGGCGACGGCCGCCGCCTCCGGCTCGGACCGTGCGGCCGCACGAGCTCCGGCCCGCGCCGCGTCCACGCACTGGATCTGTGCACACACGGCCGTCAGCGCCCAGATCAGCGCCATGGCGAACAGCACCAGGGCCGGCACCGCCACGGCCGCCTCCGCCGTCACGGACCCTTTGTCGCGGGCGTCAGAACTGTGCATTGAGCGCCTTGCCGATCACCGACTCGAGCGCGCCCGAGACAGTCTCACTGGTGACGATCTTGTACAGGACGGCCGCGAAAGCACAGGCCGCGATCGTCCCCATGGCGTACTCGGAAGTCGTCATCCCCCTGTCCGTACGCAGCCTGCGCGCGAGTCGGTGCAGGTGCGTTCGCATTGCGTTCCACATGCTGGTCTCCAACTGTCGAATGTTCATTGGTCAGTTGCTCAGTGGTCCTGCAGCAGCCCGCCCGCCAGGCCGATCACCACGGGCGCCACCCCGACCGCCAGGAAGGCGGGCAGGAAGCACAGCCCCACGGGCGCGGTGATCAGCACCTGGGCCTTCCGGCCGCGGGCGGCCACCGCCCGAGCCCGGTCCGCCCGGAAGCGCTCCGCCAGCCGCGCCACGGGCTCCGCCGCGGGTGCGCCCGTGGATTCGGCCCGCTCCAGACAGCGGGCCAAGGGCCCGGCACCCGGTATCCGGCCGAACCACCCCCAGGCCTGGGCCGGTTCGCCACCGAGGCGCAGCTCCGCAGCCGCCCGCTCCAGCCTCTCCCCCACCGGGCCGCCCAGCGACTCCCCGACAGCCTCCGCCGCCTCGCGCGGACCGGCTCCGGCCGAGATGCAGGCGGCCAGCAGATCTGCGGCGAGCGGCAGTTGACGTGACGCACCCGCATCCCGCGCACCTGCGTCCGTCCCCGTACCGGCCGCTGCACCGGCGGTCCGCTCGCGGCGTCGCTGCCAGTGCCACACCCCGTACGCCCCGGCGACCCCCACCGATGCGCCGATCACCCCGCCGACCAGAAAGAACCCTGTGATCGCGGCACCTGCGGGTCCTGCCCAGCGCCTGGCCCACTTCCTGTACTCCGGCCGCCATCCGCGCCGGGTCGCGCGCTGCGCCGACAGCAGTGCTTCCACCCTCTTGCGCAACCGGCGTTCGCGTCGCCGCGCGGTCATCACGGAGGCGAGGCAGATCGCCGCTGACAGCACCGACACCGCGATCCCCAGCCTGTGGACGATTTCCCCCGTCACGCCTCCTCCCCGGCCCGTACGATCCGCGCTGCCCAGCACAGACCCGCCGCCTCCAGCAGTCCGCCGATCACCAGGCACGCGATGCCGGCCGGAGTGTGGAAGAGCACCGTCAAGGGATCGGCGCCGAGCGCCGCCCCCATCGCCAGGCCGGCCACCGGGAGCAGCGCCAGGAGCACGATGGTCGACCAGGCTCCGGCCAACTGGGCACGCAGGTCCTCCCGTTGATCCTGCTCAGCCCGCAGGGCCGCCTCCAGCCGGTCGAGCCCGGCTGCCAGCCCCGCGCCACCGTCCACCGCCACCCGCCAGCAGGCCGCGACTCCCGCCAGCCCGTCCGCCCCCGGCTGCCGTGCCGCCTCCCGCAACGCCTGCGGCACATCTCCTCCGAACCGGGCCGCCGCCAGGACGGCGGCCTCCGCACCGCCCAGCACCGGTGTCGATCGGACCGCGGGCAGCAGCGCCTGGCCCGGCTGCAGCCCGGCCCGCAGCTCGCCCACCACCGCCGCGCACAGCGCGATGACCCCTGCTGCGCGCCGCTCCGCCTCCTTCCTGCGCTCCCCGGCCTGCAACCGGCGCCGCACGAGGGGCACGGCCAACGCTCCGGCGATCAGCGGGAGTACGGATCCGGCCAGGACGGCGAGCACCAGTGTGGCCGGCACACACAGCCACTCCCGGCGCTGCCTCACCCCCACCAGCAGCCGCTCCCATGACAACCGGGAGGGCGCCGGTACCCCTGCACCGCCCGCGAACAGCAGCCGCGCCCGCCGCAGCCCCTGGTCCTGTCCGGCCACCAGCCAGACTGCCGCCCCTGCGCACACCGCCGCCGCGCACATCACCTCGACGCCCGCCGCGCCGATGCCCCTCACAGCGCATCCCCGATCAGCAGACGCAGCTGTTCCCAGCCCCGCCCGAAGCCGAACCCCTCCGCGCCCCACCGCAGCGCGGGCACCGTGACCACGAGCCCCGCCGCATCCCGCTCCAGCACACGGATTTCGTCGATCCGGCGACGCCCTCCGCCGTCCCGTCCGAGATGGATCACCACCGAGAGGGCCGCCGCCAACTGGCTGTGCAGCGCTGCCCGGTCGAGCCCGGCCGCCGTCCCCAGCGCCTCCAGCCGTGCAGGCACATCGACCGCCGCATTGGCATGCACGGTGCCACAGCCGCCCTCGTGGCCGGTGTTGAGCGCGGCGAGCAGCTCGGTGACCTCCGCCCCGCGCACCTCCCCGACGACCAGCCGGTCGGGCCGCATGCGCAGCGCCTGCCGCACCAGGTCCCGCAAGGTCACCCTCCCGGCGCCCTCCTGGTTGGCGGTGCGCGACTCCAGCCTCACCACATGGGGATGGTCAGGCCTGAGCTCCGCCGAGTCCTCGGCCAGCACGATGCGCTCCCGCTCCCCGACCAGCCCCAGCAGACTGGACAGCAGCGTCGTCTTGCCCGAGCCCGTACCGCCGCTGATCAGGAACGACAGGCGGGCCTCCATCAGCGCCCGCAGCACCCGGTCACCGCCCGGCGGCACCGTCCCGGCCGCGACGAGCTCGCCCACCGTGAACGCCCTGGGCCGCACAACCCGCAGCGACAGACATGTGGAGCCGACCGCCACCGGCGGAATCACCGCGTGCATGCGCGTCCCGTCCGGCAGCCGGGCGTCCACCCACGGCCGGGCGTCGTCGAGGCGCCGCCCGGCCACGGCCGCGAGCCGCTGCGCCAGCCGCCGTACCGAGGCGGCATCCGCGAATGTCACCCCGGTGAGCTCAAGGCCCTGGCCCCTGTCCACCCACACCCGGTCGGGCGCGGACACCAGCACATCGGTCACGGACGGGTCGGCCAGCAATGGCTCCAGCGGCCCCGTGCCCACCAGCTCGCACCGTAACTTCTCGGTGCCGCCCAGCACTTCGGTGTCGCTCAAGAGCCGCCCCTGCGCCCGCAGCGCGGCCGCCACCCGTGCCGGGGTCGGCTCGGCCCCGCTCTCCGCGAGCCGCTGCCGTACGGCGTCGAGCAGTCCCGCGCTCATGAGACACCGCCGCCGGCCAGCGCCCGCTCCCAGAAGGCAGTGCAGAACCTGGCGAGCGGGCCGCGCCCGTGACCCGGCGGGGCTCCACCGTCCTGCGCGGCCGGCAGCCCCGCCTCCACGGGCAGCTCACCGGCGAGCGGCAGCCCCAGGGCACCCGCCACCCACTGCTCGTCCAGTCCCGCGGCGTACGGCCCGCGAACCACCGCGCGCAGATCCGGGAGCACCATGCCCACCATCGACGCCACCCGGTTCGCCGCAGCGACCGCACGGAGCTCGCCCGGCACCACCAGCAGCCCCAGATCCAGCTGGGCCAGCGCCTCCGCCACTCCCTCGTCGACCCGGCGCGGCAGGTCCACGACCACCACCCCGCCTCGCCGACGCGCGGCCGCAAGCACCGACCGCATCGCCTCGGGCGGGACGACGACCGAGTCGCCGCGGTCCCAGCTGAGCACCCGCAGGGAATGGAGCTCGGGGAGTGACTCCTCCAGCGCCCCGCCCGCGACCCTCCCCTTGGAGGTGGCGAAGTCGGGCCACCGTCTGCCCTCGGCCTGCTCGCCGCCGAGCAGCACATCGAGCCCGCCGCCGAGCGGATCGCCGTCGACCAGCATGGTGCGCCGGCCGCTGCGTGCGGCGGTCACGGCGAGCGCGCAGGCCAGCGTCGACGCCCCGGCGCCGCCTCGCCCGCCGATCACGCCGACGGTCAGCGCCTGTCGCCCCACGCCCTCGACGACATCGGCGATCCGGTCGACGAGCCAGCTCTCCGCATCGGGCAGCCGCAGCACGCAGTCGGCGCCGATCTCGACCGCCCGACGCCATACGCCGGGGTCGTCCTGGTCATGGCCGACGAGAAGCACGCCGCGTCTGCGGGTGGCTCCCCGACAGCGCGCGGCCGCGTCGTCGCCGACGAGAATCAGCGGTGCACCTTCCCAACTGCCCCTGCGCTCCGGCAGGCAGTGGTGCACTTCGGGCTCGGCTCCGGCCGCCGCGCACAGCCGCAGCAGATCATCGAGCAGTTCCGTGTCCCCGGTCACGATCAAGGGCCTGTCCCGCCGCCCTTCGGCGACCGGCGTACGGCCCGATGTGAGGGATCCAGCCACGATCTCCATCCCCTTCCCACCGCGATCCCGCACTCCGACGAGATCCGTGATTCCTTCGGTCCGCGAACTACGCGGCGGGAATGAGCGTGCAGCGCCCTGAAAAATCATGTGGATCTTGCTGAAAAACTGTGGACAACTAGCCACATGTGAATATCCCGGCCACCCATACCGGTGACCGACAAGCCCGCCCTTGCCTGGCTCCCAAGGCCTGCCCGGCACGCGATCCAGGCCCTCTCGAAGTCTCCCGGAGAGCAGCAGAATGACTACACACAGTGATGAAATCGGGATGCGGGCGTCCGGTGCGATCGAGGCCGGCAAAAGCGGCGAGAGATCGGAAGCGGGGCCGGCGACACGGCAAAAACCCACCCGGACATGCGACGACCCCCGCCGGGGGGGAGAGCGGGGGTCGTCTCTCCGGCCGACTCGGGGGGGGAGGAGCCGGACCGGGTTAGCACGGTCGCGAACGATCCGTGACTTCCATGGTGTACCCGAGAGCCTTCTCAGGCAAACCCACGCGCCACAGCGTACGCCGAATGGCGGGCACCTATGCTCAGGCTCGTGGAAAACCACTCCTTGCCGCGCACAGCAGCCTTCTTCGACCTGGACAAGACGGTCATTGCGAAGTCATCGACTCTGACCTTCAGCAAGTCCTTCTACCAAGGCGGGCTGATCAACCGGCGCGCCGTACTGCGCACCGCCTATACCCAGTTCGTGTTTCTCGCGGGCGGCGCAGACCACGACCAGATGGAGCGGATGCGCAAGTACCTCTCCGCGCTCTGCAAGGGCTGGAACGTCCAGCACGTCAAGGAGATCGTCGCCGAGACACTGCACGACCTCATCGACCCGATCATCTACGACGAGGCGGCCTCGCTCATCGAGGAGCACCACACCGCGGGCCGGGACGTGGTCATCGTCTCCACGTCCGGCGCCGAGGTGGTCGAGCCGATCGGGGAGCTGCTCGGTGCCGACCGGGTCGTGGCCACCCGCATGGTGGTGGGGGACGACGGCTGCTTCACGGGCGAGGTGGAGTACTACGCGTACGGACCGACGAAGGCGGAGGCCGTCAGACAGCTCGCCGCGTCCGAGGGGTACGACCTCTCCCGCTGCTACGCGTACAGCGACTCGGTCACCGACGTTCCGATGCTGTCGTCGGTGGGCCATCCGTACGCCGTCAATCCGGACCGGGCGCTGCGCCGCGAGGCGACCTCGCGAGGCTGGCCGATTCTCGCCTTCAACCGTCCCGTGCGACTCAAGCAGCGACTGCCCGCGTTCTCCGTCCCGACGCGCCCCGCGCTGGTCGCCGTGGCGGCGGTGGGAGCGGCGGCGGCAACGGCCGGGCTGGTCTGGTACGCCAGCCGCCGGCGCAGTGCGGCTGCCGCTGCACGCGCAATTGCCTAGTCCGCCCGTATTTGAACCTAAAAGTAAAGAAGTAGGGCCAGCACTTCCGCTTCACCCCGTGCTGGAGTACAAAGGAGTCAACGGCCCGCGAGACCAAGGACATCCGAAAGGATCACCTTAGAACGCATCATGGCCCCACGGACCGAAGCATGGAAACGGAGCACCCACGCGACGTCGACCCGTCGATTACGGGCCAGCCGCACCAGGTGACGGGCAAAGTTCCCCGACCTGATGGGCAACATTTCGAGGACGCATGGTAACTCGGCGGACATGCCAGCGGCGGTACCACCATTGGTACCGCCGCAACCCTTTCCGGGTACTTTTCGCGCAGAGGACGGGTCCGGCCGGGCCCGCGGCGCGCGGCCTCAGGCCGCGCCGCGCTGCAGGGCCTCACACACGGCCGTCGACTCCCTGACACCGAGTTCCACGGCGCGTCCGCAGTGGGAGATCCAGGCGGCCATGCCGTCCGGCGTCCCCGACAAGTAGCCCTCGAAGGCCGCGAGATACGCCGCACGTCCCTGCTCCGCGTGGCCGACCTCTGCCGGACAGACCGACTTCGGGTCGAGCCCGCTTCCGATCAGCACGATCCGCTCGGCCGTCCGGGCGACCAGGCCGTTGCAGGAGCCGAACGGGCGCAGCGCCAGCAGTTCACCGTGCACCACGGCCGCCGTCACCAGAGCCGGAGCGCTGCTGCCCGCGATGATCAGATCCGACAGACTCTCCAGACGGCCCGCCACCTCGTCCGCGTCGGGCAACGGCGCCTCGACCAGGGGCTCGTCGACCGTTTCGCCGGCCAGCCGCGGACGGCCCACCGTCTCGTCGTCCCGCGAACCGCTCGCAGCGACCAGATGCAGCCTCGCCAGTACGCGCAGCGGTGACTGCCGCCAGATGGACAGCAGCTGGCCCGCCTCCGAGGTCAGCCGCAGCGCCGCGCCGACCGTGCGCGTCTCGGGATCCGCGCTGAAGTCGGTGCGGCGGCGTACTTCCTCCAGCGCCCAGTCCGCCCCGGACAGAGCGGCCGAGGCGCGGGCCCCGCGCAGCGCCGCCTCCGCGGTGATCTCGTTACTGCGGCGTCGCATGACCCGGTGCCCGTAGACCCGGTCGACGGCCTTGCGTACGGAGTCCACGGAGTCGCCGACGCCCGGCAGGGCGCCCAGAGCGGCGAGAGGGTCGGCCGGCGAGGCATTCGTACTCATAGGTAGCGAGGCTAACGCGCCCCCGGCGCGCACCCCACGTTGGAGTGGTCTTCCTCACGCACCACGAACACAACGCGCAGTGATCCCACTACGCTAGGTGAACATGAAGATCGCTTTCGTAGGGAAGGGCGGCAGCGGAAAGACGACGCTGTCCTCGCTCTTCATCCGCCACCTGGCCGCCAATGAAGCTCCTGTCGTCGCGGTGGACGCCGACATCAACCAACATCTGGGGACCGCGCTCGGCCTCGACGAGGCGCAGGCGGCGGCGCTGCCCGCGATGGGGGCACATCTGCCGCTGATCAAGGACTACTTGCGCGGCACGAATCCGCGGATCGCCTCCATCGACACGATGATCAAGACCACCCCGCCCGGGAAAGGCTCGCGGCTGCTGCGGATCGCCGAGGACAACCCGGTGTACGAGGCGTGTGCCCGCACCGTCCGGCTCGACGACGGCGACATCCGGCTGATGGCGACCGGTTCCTTCACCGAGTCCGATCTCGGGGTTTCCTGCTACCACTCCAAGGTCGGCGCGGTCGAACTCTGCCTCAACCACTTGGTGGACGGCGACGACGAGTACGTGGTCGTCGACATGACGGCGGGCTCGGACTCCTTCGCGTCCGGCATGTTCACCCGCTTCGACATGACGTTCCTGGTGGCCGAGCCGACCCGCAAGGGAGTCTCCGTCTACCGCCAGTACAAGGATTACGCGCGGGACTACGGAATCGGCCTGAAGGTTGTCGGCAACAAGGTGCAGGGGCAGGACGACGTGGACTTCCTGCACGACGAGGTCGGTGATGACCTCCTCGTCGCCTTCGGGCACTCCGACTGGGTGCGCGCGATGGAGAAGGGGAGGCCGCCCCACTTCGAACTGCTGGAGGCCGTCAACCGCATGGCGCTGCAGAAACTGCAGAGCGCCGCGGAGGACTCGTACACGGATCGCGATCCGGAGCGCTACATGCGTCAGATGGTCCACTTCCATCTGCGGAATGCGGAGAGCTGGGGGAACGCGAAGACGGGCGCCGACCTGGCCGCGCAGGTGGACCCCGGGTTCGTACTGGGCGACCACGCGCCGGTGTCCCAGCCCAGCTGACGGCCGGCCTTCCGGCCGGGCCCGGCCTGTGCGCACAGGCCGGGCCCGTTCCACTGCCGCACCGCCGGAGGCCGTGCGGGTCCGGGGGTCAGTCCCGGCCGGCCTCTTCGCCCGGCCGCTCCACAGCGGGGGCACCGGCAGGCACGGCCGACTGAACGGTCAGATAATCGCCCCAGCCGCCGTCCGGGGCCTCGCCGACACCGAGGCGGCGCAGCTTGGCCAGAACCTTCGGGTCCTGGGCATCCAGCCAGTCGGCGAGCTGACGGAACGACACACACTTCACGTCCCGCTTCACACACACCGTCGCGATCGTCTGCTCGACGGCTCGCATATAGGCGCCGCCGTTCCAGGATTCGAAGTGGTTGCCGATGATCAGCGGAGCGCGGTTGCCCCCGTAGGCGCGGTCGAAGGCCTGGATCAGCCCGTCCCTCATCTGGTTGCCCCAGTAGTCGTGCTTGGCGGGGTCGCCCTGGGTCGACGTGCCGGACTGGTTGACCATGAAGTTGTAGTCCATCGCCAGCGTCTCGAAGGCCTGGCCAGGTACCGGGACCATCTGGAGCGAAAAGTTCCACAGGCCCTTCTCCTTCGTGGGCCAGACCTGGCTGCTGATGCCGCTGGTGTCATAGCGGAAGCCGAGGTCGCTCGCGGCGCGCAGGAAGTTCTCGCGGCCCTCGAGGCACGGGGTTCGGGCGCCGATGAGCTCCTTGTCGTAGTCGAACGGCAGCGGCTCCAGGGCGGTGAGGCCCGAGTTGGTCTTCCAGTTCCTGACAAAGGACTTGGCCTGGCCGATCTCGCTCTTCCACTCCTCCACCGACCAGGTGCCCACTCCGCCGTCGTTGCCGCAGAAGTGCCCGTTGAAGTGGGTGCCCACCTCGTTGCCGTCCAGCCAGGCACCGCGCAGTTCCCGGACGGTGTCCTTGATCCCCTCGAGGTCGTTGAAGCCGATGTCCGAGCTGCCGGGGGCGTGTTGGGGCGGGTCGTAGAGGGTGGCCTTGCCGTCGGGCAGCAGATAGACGCCGCTGAGGAAGTACGTCATGGTCGCCCCGTACTTCTTGCCGACCTCGCGGAAGTGCGAGAACAGCTTCTGGCCGTCCTCCCCGGCGCCGTCCCAGGAGAACACCACGAACTGCGGAGGCTGCTGACCGGGCTTCAGGCGCTTGGGCTGGAGCAGATTGGACTGCACACCGGTGAAGGCGGTGGAGCCGTCGCCGATGAGACGCACCGCACCCTTGAGGGCTGCGGCCCCTTCCTTCTTCGCTCCGGGGGCGCCCGACCCCTGCGGGCCGCCCAAGCCGGAACACCCGGCGAACCCTGCGATCAACGTCGTCGCGGCCACGGCCCCAACGGTGATCCTCTTTGTGGCGGCCAGCATCCGCCCACCCTCTTTCTTATGCCCATACGACTGTCTGACTCCGATTGGGTTGTGGAGCCGACAAGGTCGCATCGCGGGGGCGACAGGCGAGAGCGGCGCGGCGTTATCAAATGATTAATCGCTGGATCAGGTGAACGATCGCCCCATTTGCCCTGAAAATCATGCCTGAGTCTTTACTCTGCATTACGATCCATTTACCGAGTGTTGATAATCCCGCCACTGCACGCCGTGACCCACGGCCGCGTCCCCACATTCCGCGACCGCGCTGCCCCGGAGGAGACGGGAACCATGTCTGCCTGCGTCCCCACCCGCACACCCGAAGAAGGGCCGTCCAGCCCAGGACGACCCGACGCCGCGTCCCACTCACAGGACCCGCACCACCCACCGCCCGGCGGAGGCCGCCGCTTCCGGATCGCGGGCGCCGACCTGTCCGCCTCCATCTCCGTGTTCCTGATCGCGCTGCCGCTCTCTCTCGGCATCGCACTGGCCACCGGCGCACCGCTCCAGGCCGGACTGGTGGCCGCCGCGGTGGGCGGTATCGTCGTCGGCCGGCTGGGCGGATCCCCGCTCCAGGTCAGCGGCCCGGCGGCAGGGCTGACAGTCGTCACCGCCGAGCTGATCCAGCACTACGGCTGGCGCACGACGTGCGCCATCACGGTTTTCGCCGGGCTGTGCCAAATGGGCCTGGCCGCCCTGCGGGTGGCCCGTTCCGCGCTCGCCGTCAGCCCTGCGATCGTGCACGGCATGCTGGCAGGCATCGGTGCCACCATCGCCCTCGCCCAACTCCACATCGTCCTGGGCGGCACCCCGCAGAGCTCCGCGGTCGACAACATCCGGGGTCTGCCCGCCCAGTTGGACGACGTGCATCCGTCCGCGCTGTATGCCAGCGCCCTGACCGTCGCCGTGCTGCTGCTGTGGCCTCGGATCCCCGGGCGCACCGGGAAGATCGTCCGGAAGGTACCGGCCGCACTGGCCGCGGTGGCCTTCGCGACCGCGCTGACCGTGCTCGCCGGGCTGAGCCTGCCGCGAGTGGATCTGCCCTCCTGGCGCAGCCATGCGCTGCCCGCGCTGCCGGAGGGCCCGACGCTCGGGCTCCTGGCCGCCGTGCTCACCATCACCTTGGTGGGCAGCGTGGAGTCGCTCCTGTCCGCGGTCGCCGTGGACAAGCTGGTGGCCGCGCGCAAGACGCCGGACGTCCGCATTCCACGGGCCCGGCTCGACCGGGAGCTGGCCGGGCAGGGGGCGGCGAACGTTGTCTCCGGCGCACTCGGCGGGCTGCCCATCACCGGGGTGGCGGTCCGCAGCGCCGCCAACGTCGCCGCCGGCGCGGTGAGCCGCCACTCGGCGATGCTGCACGGACTGTGGGTCGCCGTCGCCGCGCTGCTGCTGGTGTCCGTGCTCGATCTGATTCCGCTCGCCGCGCTGGCGGCCCTGGTGATGGTGGTCGGCATCCAGATGGTGAGCATCACGCATATGCGCACCGTCCGGCGCAATCGCGAAATGCTGGTGTACGCGGCGACGTTGGGCGCGGTCGTGGTGACCGGCGTGCTGGAAGGTGTGGTGATCGGGATCGCGGTGGCGGTCATCGTCGCGCTGCACCGGCTGACCCGGACCCGGATCACCCTGGAGTCCCACGACGGTGTCCACCGGGTGCGGGTACGTGGTCAGCTGACATTTCTCGCGGTGCCGAGGCTGAGCCGGATGCTGGGACAGGTGCCCCACGACGCGCAGTGCGTCGTGGAGCTGGACGGTTCCTTTATGGACCACGCTGCGTACGAAGCGCTCCACGACTGGCAGACCGCGCATGCCGCGCAGGGCGGGAGCGTGGAATTCACCGGGCGGGCGGGGGCCAGGATCAGCGAGCCGGCCTCCGAGACGCACGGCTGCTGCCGGCCATGGACACCCTGGCGCAATCACCACTGCGAGGACCGGCCGCAGCAGCCCGAGACGCATCACCTGGCCAGCGGCCTCAGCTCGTTCCAGCGCAACACGGCCCCGCTGGTGCGCGACGAGCTGGCGCGACTGGCGCGGGAGGGGCAGCGGCCGTCGCAGCTCTTCCTCACCTGCGCCGACTCCCGGCTGGTCACCAGCATGATCACGGCGAGCGGGCCCGGTGATCTGTTCACCGTGCGCAACGTCGGCAATCTGGTTCCCACGCCGGGCAAGGAGTCCGGCGACGACTCGGTGGCGGCAGCGATCGAGTACGCGGTCGACGTGCTCGGGGTGGACTCGATCACCATCTGCGGGCACTCCGGCTGCGGGGCGATGCAGGCCCTGCTCAGCGGGCCGGCCGGCGGCGCCCGTACGCCCCTGGGACGCTGGCTGCGCCATGGGCAGCCGAGCCTGGAGCGGATGCGGAGCAAGCACCGTCCATGGGCCAGGATCTCCGGCCGGCTGCCCACCGACGCGGTCGAGCAGCTGTGCCTGACCAATGTCGTCCAGCAGCTGGAGCATCTGCGGCACCACGAATCGGTTGCGCGGCGGCTCGCCGAGGGGACGCTGCAGCTGCACGGCATGTACTTCCATGTGGGCGAGGCCCAGGCGTATCTCCTGGCGAGCAGCGACGAGCACGAGATCGACGAGGTGTTCGACCGGGTGCGTCCGGCCCCCTCCTCGCTGCACAAGTCCCGCGCCTGAGGCCCCTGGCCCCGGCTCATCGGCCTCCCGTGAGCCGGGGGCGGGACCGCGTGGCTGAACCTCCTGCGCGCGGCGTCCGTGAAAGCGTGTGGCCCCTCCTTCCCTCCGCTCGGGAAGGAGGGGCCACCCAGAGGTCTAAACCAATATTCGGAAGGCTCTTGTCACCCGGCCCTCCGGCTGATGAGCTATGGCCTGGGACACATACGCACAGAAGACGCCCTGGGAAAGGGAGATGTCGTGAGCAACGAAAGCCTGGCCAACCTCTTGAAGGAAGAGCGGCGGTTCGCGCCGCCGGCCGAGCTGGCCGCGCACGCCAATGTGACCGCTGAGGCGTACGAGCAGGCCGCGGCGGACAGGCTTGGCTTCTGGGCCGAGCAGGCGCGACGGCTCAGCTGGGCCACCGAGCCGACCGAGACCCTCGACTGGACCACCCCGCCCTTCGCGAAGTGGTTCGCCGACGGCACGCTGAACGTCGCGTACAACTGCGTGGACCGCCACGTCGAGGCGGGCAACGGCGACCGGGTCGCCATCCTCTTCGAGGGCGAGCCCGGCGACAGCCGCGCCATCACCTACGCCGAGCTGAAGGACGAGGTCGCCAAGGCGGCCAATGCCCTGACGGAGCTGGGTGTACGCAAAGGCGACCGGGTCGCCGTATACATGCCGATGATCCCCGAGGCCGCGGTCGCGATGCTGGCGTGCGCCCGGATCGGTGCCGCGCACTCCGTGGTGTTCGGCGGCTTCTCCGCCGACGCCGTCGCCTCCCGGATCCAGGACGCCGACGCCAAGCTGGTCATCACCGCGGACGGCGGCTACCGCCGCGGCAAGCCCAGCGCCCTCAAGCCGGCCATCGACGACGCCGTCTCCCGGTGCCCGCAGGTCGAGCATGTCCTCGTCGTACGGCGCACGGGCCAGGACACCGCCTTCACCGAGGGCCGCGACGTGTGGTGGCACGACATCGTGGGCCGCCAGTCCGCCGAGCACACCCCCGAGGCGTTCGAGGCGGAGCACCCGCTCTTCATCCTCTACACCTCCGGCACGACGGGTAAGCCGAAGGGCATCCTGCACACCTCGGGCGGATACCTCACCCAGGCGGCCTACACCCACCACGCCGTCTTCGACCTGAAGCCCGAGACGGACGTCTACTGGTGCACCGCCGACATCGGCTGGGTGACCGGCCACTCGTACATCGTCTACGGTCCGCTGGCCAACGGCGCGACCCAGGTCATGTACGAGGGCACGCCCGACACCCCGCACCAGGGCCGGTTCTGGGAGATCGTGCAGAAGTACGGCGTCACGATCCTCTACACGGCGCCCACCGCGATCCGGACGTTCATGAAGTGGGGCGACGACATCCCCGCCAAGTTCGACCTGAGCAGCCTGCGGGTCCTCGGGTCGGTCGGTGAGCCCATCAACCCCGAGGCGTGGATCTGGTACCGGGAACACATCGGCGCCGGCAAGGCCCCCATCGTGGACACCTGGTGGCAGACCGAGACCGGCGCGATGATGATCTCGCCGCTGCCGGGTGTCACCGAGACCAAGCCCGGTTCGGCGCAGCGGCCGCTGCCCGGCATCTCGGCCACGGTCGTGGACGACGAGGCCAACGAGGTGCCCAACGGGGGCGGCGGCTACCTCGTCCTCACCGAGCCGTGGCCGTCGATGCTCCGCACCATCTGGGGTGACGACCAGCGCTTCATTGACACGTACTGGTCGCGCTTCGAAGGCAAGTACTTCGCGGGTGACGGCGCGAAGAGGGACGACGACGGCGACATCTGGCTGCTGGGACGCGTCGATGACGTGATGCTGGTGTCCGGACACAACATCTCCACCACCGAGGTCGAGTCCGCGCTCGTGTCGCACCCCTCGGTCGCCGAGGCCGCGGTCGTGGGCGCGACGGACGAGACGACCGGCCAGGCCATCGTGGCGTTCGTGATCCTGCGGGGCACGGCAAGCGAGGACGAGGGCCTCGTCGCGGAGCTGCGCAACCACGTGGGCGCGACACTCGGCCCGATCGCCAAGCCCAAGCGGGTCCTCCCGGTTGCCGAGCTGCCGAAGACCCGCTCCGGCAAGATCATGCGCCGGCTGCTGCGGGATGTCGCGGAGAACCGTCAGCTCGGCGATGTCACGACGCTCACGGACTCTTCGGTGATGGACCTGATCCAGTCACGCCTGCCGAGCGCGACCAGCGAGGACTGAGAAGCCTCGCAAAAGGGGTGGGTCCGGCCGTACAGCGGCCGGACCCACCCCTTTTGGGTTCCGCGGCGCGCCTCATGTCCCCTATATGCCTATGGTGAGAAATGCCGGATACACCCTCTGTGCACTCGGGTAGAGTAAAGGCCGCATCAATAGTGCGACAAAGAACACCAGGTGCGCCGGGAAGTCTGGTCGGCATGTGCTGAGCCCTGCCCACCGACCGGAGGTTCTTTCACGTGGCCGCCCCTGCCCCCGAACGGCGCACCTTTCTCGGACGGCTCTCCCTCCCCGAGCGCAACTATCTCGCGGACGCCCTCCGCACCGAGACCGTCGGTGGCGTTCTGCTCCTTGCCGCCGCCATCGTCGCGCTGATCTGGGCCAACACACCCTTCAGCAGCAGCTACACAGCCGTCAGCGACTTCCACATAGGACCCGCCGCCCTTGGGCTGAACCTGTCCGTTGAGCACTGGGCCGCCGACGGACTGCTGGCTGTGTTCTTCTTCGTCGCCGGGATCGAGCTCAAGCGTGAGCTCGTCGCCGGTGAACTGCGGGACCGGCGCACCGCCGCGCTGCCCGTCATCGCCGCCGTCTGCGGCATGGCCATGCCCGCGATGGTCTACTTCCTGGTCGCCGCCGTCGGCGGCGGCTCCACCGACGGCTGGGCCGTACCGACCGCCACCGACATCGCCTTCGCACTCGCCGTCCTGGCCGTGATCGGCACTTCACTGCCGTCCGCGCTGCGCGCGTTCCTGCTCACCCTCGCCGTCGTCGACGACCTCTTCGCAATCCTGATCATCGCGGTCTTCTTCACCGACGACCTGAACTTCGGCGCCCTCGGCGGCGCGTTCGCCGGACTCGCCCTCTTCTGGCTGCTGCTGCGCAAGGAAGTGCACGGCTGGTACATCTATGTGCCCCTCGCCCTCGTCGTCTGGGGGCTGATGTACAACAGCGGCGTCCACGCGACCATCGCCGGCATCGCGATGGGCCTGATGCTGCGCTGCAACCGGCGGGAAGGGGAGCAGCACTCCCCCGGCGAGCACATCGAGCACCTCGTACGCCCCCTCTCGGCCGGCCTTGCCGTGCCGCTCTTCGCGCTGTTCTCGGCCGGGGTCACGATCGGCGGCGACGCGCTCGGCCAGGTCTTCACCCGGCCCGAAACGCTCGGCGTCGTACTCGGCCTCGTGGTCGGCAAGACGATCGGCATCTTCGGTGGCACCTGGCTCGCCGCCCGCTTCACCAAGGCGGAGCTCAACCCCGACCTGGCCTGGCCCGATGTGCTCGCCCTCGCCTCTCTCGCCGGGATCGGCTTCACCGTCTCACTGCTCATCGGCGAGCTCGCCTTCGAGGGCAACGCGACGCTGACGAACGAGATCAAGGCATCGGTCCTGATGGGCTCGCTGATCGCCGCCGTACTCGCCTGCCTCCTGCTGAAACTCCGGGACCGTACCTACCGGGCGCTGTTCGCGGAGGAGGAGCGCGACGAGGATCTGGACGGCATCCCCGATGTGTACGAACAGGACAATCCTGAGTACCACCTGAGGATGGCCGCGATCTACGAGGCGAAGGCCGCGGAACACCGCAGAAGGGCACAAGTGGCGGGGGCGTCGCGCGATGGCGGCGACAGTCCGGCATGATCTGACATCGGACGCGCAGAAGACCTGTGGAGCCCGCAGAGCCCGTGAGGCCCGCAGACGTAACACCGTAGAGCTGTAGCACCGTAGAGCTGTAGAGCTGTAGAGCCTGACAAGACGAGAGGGAGTCAGCGATGAGCGACCCCGGCAACACCACAGCGAACGCTGTCGGCGCCGACCGCAGTCTCGGCCAGCTGGTCGCCGCGGCGACCGCCGAGATGTCCGCCCTGGTGCACGACGAGATCGCGCTCGCCAAGGCGGAGCTGCGACAGGACGTCAAGCGCAGTGCGGTCGGCGGCGCGGCCATGTCCATCGCGGGGGTGCTCGCGCTCTTCTCGCTGCCGGTGCTGAGCTTCGCCGCGGCATACGGGATCCACAACCTGGGTCTGGGCCTGGCCTGGTCGTTCCTGATTGTCGGCGTGGCGTTCCTGCTGCTCGCGGGGCTGCTGGCGCTGCTTGCCGTCGCCAAGTTCAAGAAGGTCAAGCCTCCGGAGAAGTCCATCGCGTCGGCCAAGGAGACGGCCGCGATGCTGCAGAACGTCAAGCCGCACCCGCGGCCCGCCTCCCGGCCGGCGCTCGGCAAGGCCGAGGTCAAGGTCTCGGCATGACCGACGACACCAGTGGCTTCAGCAGTTCGGGCAGCCCCGTACGTCTCGATGGTCCCTGGACCCACCGCGACGTGGCCGCCAATGGCGCCCGCTTCCATATCGCGGAGATGGGCGACGGGCCACTGGTGATGCTGCTCCATGGCTTCCCGCAGTTCTGGTGGACCTGGCGGCATCAGCTCACCGCCCTCGCCGACGCCGGGTTCCGTGCGGTCGCCATGGATCTGCGCGGCGTGGGCGGCAGCGACCGTACGCCGCGCGGCTACGACCCCGCGAACCTCGCGCTCGACATCACCGGTGTGGTGCGCTCGCTCGGCGAGCCGGACGCGGCGCTGGTCGGACACGACCTCGGCGGCTATCTGGCGTGGACGGCGGCCGTGATGCGGCCCAAGCTGGTGCGCCGGCTCGCCGTCTCCTCGATGCCGCATCCGCGCCGGTGGCGCTCGGCCATGCTCTCCGACTTCGCCCAGAGCCGCGCGGGTTCGCACATCTGGGGCTTCCAGCGCCCGTGGCTGCCGGAGCGTCAGCTGGTCGCGGACGACGCGGCGCTGGTGGGCAGGCTGCTCCAGGAGTGGAGCGGCCCGCGGCCGCTCGAGGACGAGGCCGTGGACGTCTACCGGCGGGCGATGTGCATTCCGTCCACGGCGCACTGCTCCATCGAGCCGTACCGCTGGATGGTCCGCTCACTGGCCCGGCCGGACGGCCTCCAGTTCAACCGGCGTATGAAGCGCCCGGTGCGCGTGCCGACACTGCATCTGCACGGCTCCCTGGACCCGGCGATGCGCACGCGCAGCGCGGCGGGATCCGGGGAGTACGTCGAAGCGCCCTACCGCTGGCGGCTGTTCGACGGACTCGGGCACTTCCCTCACGAGGAGGACCCGGTGGCGTTCTCCACCGAGCTGATCAACTGGCTGAAGGACCCCGAGCCCGACCGGTAGAGAACACTGGTGGAGAACACCCACCCGGCAGCGAGACCCGGGGGTGGACACACCTTCGGTGGACTGCCCACCGGGTACGGGGACCTCGGCCTCGGTCGTCAGCCCCGGGGATGCCGCAGGCGCGCTGATACCCAGCGTGCCCGGCGGCGGAGGATCCGAGGGATACCGATCCCCTGCCCCGGATGCTCATGGCCCTCCCCCTGAGGGCCACCCCTCTCGTGGGTGATCGGCCCGTTGGCCGAGCGGCGGTTGCGTACTGCGTCACCGTAGTCGTGCGTCCAGCCCATACCCCGACGTGTGCCCGGGCCCCATGGTCCGTAACCGTGCCGGGGGCGGCCAATTGGCCTATGCGCCAGGCATTTGGCTGTTCGTAGGACAACCGTTCCTGCGGATGGCGCAACCCGTCACAGCGCGCAGCCCTGGCTGTCCACCTGCTGGTTGGCGGCACGGCCCTGGGCGATGTCCTTGCGGATCTCGTCGACCGTCAGGGCGTACCCGGTGTCGGCGTCGTCCAGCGACCTGGCGAAGATGACTCCGTAGACCTTGCCGTCCGTGGTGAGCAGCGGCCCGCCGGAGTTGCCCTGGCGGACGGTCGCGTACAGCGAGTAGACGTCGCGGCGGACGGTGCCCCGTCGGTAGATGTCCGGGCCGTTGGCGTTGATACGGCCGCGGACGCGGGCGGAGCGGACGTCGTACGAGCCGTTCTCGGGGAACCCGGCGACGATCGCGCTGTCACCGCTGCGGGCGTCGGCTTCGGTGAACTGGAGCGGGCGCGCCTTGAGATCGGGGACGTCCAGCACCGCGATGTCGCGCTCCCAGTCGTAGAGCACGACCTTGGCGTCGTACAGCTTCCCCTCGCCGCCTATCTGGACGGTCGGTTCGTCGACACCGCCGACGACATGCGCGTTGGTCATCACGCGGCGCTTGTCGAACACGAAGCCGGTGCCTTCGAGCACCTTGCCGCAACTCGGGGCCGTACCCACCACCTTGACGATCGACTGCTTGGCGCGGGCGGCGACGGGGCTGCCGACGAGCGCCGGATCCGGCGCTCGGACCTCGGTGATGGGCTCGTTGGCGAACGGGCTGAAGACCTGCGGGAAGCCGTTCTGGGCCAGTACGGAGGAGAAGTCCGTGAACCAGGTGTTGGCCTGATCGGGCATCACCCGGGAGACCCCGAGCAGCACCTTGGAGTTGCGCACCTCCTTGCCCAGTGTGGGCAAGGACGTCCCGGCGAGGGCGGAGCCGATCAGCCAGGCGACCAGCAGCATGGCGACGACGTTGACCAGCGCACCGCCAGTGGCGTCCAGCGCACGCGCCGGTGACCAGGTGATGTGGCGGCGCAGTCTGCTGCCGAGGTGGGTGGTGAAGGCCTGGCCGATCGAGGCGCAGACGATCACGATGACGATGGCGACTATCGCGGCCGTGGTGGACACCTCGGAGCCGTCCGTCGCCGCGTCCCAGATCACCGGGAGCAGATAGACGGCGACGAGTCCGCCCCCGAGAAAGCCGATCACCGACAGGATGCCGACGACGAAGCCCTGGCGATAGCCGACGATCGCAAACCAGACGGCGGCGACCAGCAACAGGATGTCCAGCACGTTCACCGTCTAAAGCCTCGCAGTTTCATCGCCGGGTGCTCCGTCCGGCCGGTGGGTCCCGGGCACAGGGCCCGACCGCCAGCCTGTCATGAGCGCCAGTCCAGTGGGACCTGCTTCGTGCGGTCCCATGATCGTTCCCAGCCGGCGAAATGAAGGATCCTGTCGATCACGCCGGCCGTGAAACCCCAGACCAGAGCGCCTTCGACCATGAATGCGGGCCCGCGGTGACCACTCGGGTGGATGGCCGTCGCACGGTTGGCCGGATCCGTGAGATCCGCCACGGGCACGGTGAAGACACGTGCGGTCTCGGCGGGATCGACCGCTCCGACCGGGCTCGGGGTACGCCACCAAGCCAGTACGGGCGTGACGACGAAACTGCTCACCGGGATGTAGAGCTTGGGCAGCACGCCGAAGGTCTGGACTCCGGCCGGGTCCAGGCCGGTCTCCTCCTCGGCCTCCCGCAGTGCGGCCCGCAGCGGTCCGGTGGTGGCCGGGTCGCCGTCCTCCGGGTCGAGGGCGCCACCGGGGAACGAGGGCTGCCCGGCGTGGGAGCGCAGGCTCCCCGCCCGCTCCATCAGCAGCAGCTCCGGGCCCTGGGTGCCCTCGCCGAACAGGACGAGGACGGCGGACTGGCGGCCGTGGCCGCTCTCGGGCGGCAGGAAGCGGCTGAGCTGCTCCGGCTGGACGGTGTCCGCAGCGCGCACAACGGGGTCGAGCCAGGAGGGGAGGCCCTCCGTGGTGACCGTCACCTCGCCGTCGCTCACGCCTCTGTTCACGTACGTCTCTTCTCCAGTGCGCGTCATGGGCACCCCCTCGTTCACAACGCCCCCGGGCGCATGGATCGTTCCGTACGTGGACGGCTCACCCGGTCGGGCCCAGGGCGGGAGCCGGTTTGCCCGGGTAGTCCGGGGGCGGGCTCAGGCGCTGCCCGGGGTAGCCGCCCATCTCGTACTTGAGCAGCTTCCTGGCCTTCTCCGGGTCCGTCTCGCCCTCTCCGTACGAGGGGCACAGGTGTGCGATCGGGCAGGCGCCACAGGCGGGCTTGCGGGCGTGGCAGATACGGCGGCCGTGGAAGATCACCCGGTGCGAGAGCATGGTCCACTCGCTCCTGGGGAAGATCGTGGCGATCTCGGCCTCGATCTTCACCGGGTCTTCCTGGTCGGTCCATTTCCAGCGGCGGACGAGCCGCTGGAAATGGGTGTCCACGGTGATACCGGGCACCCCGAACGCATTGCCGAGGACGACGAAGGCGGTTTTGCGGCCGACGCCCGGCAGGGTGACCAGGTCCTTCAGCCGGCCGGGGACCTCGCCCCCGAAGTCGTCCCTGATGGCAGCGGAGAGTCCCATGATCGACTTGGTCTTGGCCCGGAAGAAGCCGGTGGGGCGGATCAGCTCCTCGACGTCCTCGGGCACCGCGGCGGCCAGATCCTCGGGCGTGGGGTACTTGGCGAAGAGCGCCGGCGTCGTCTGGTTCACCCGCAGATCGGTCGTCTGCGCGGACAGGACCGTCGCGATCAGCAGCTCGAAGGGGTTCCTGAAGTCCAGCTCCGGATGGGCGTACGGGAAGACCTCGGCGAGCTCGCGGTTGATGCGGCGAGCCCGGCGGACCATCGCCAGACGTGATTCCGGTTCATCCGATTTCTTCCTCTTGCCCGGACTGGGGGACACTTGTTCGCCCACAGCGGAATCTTGCTTTCCGGACATGCCGTCAGCCCCCTCTGCCTGCGCTCTCACCGGCGAATTGGACACCCGGCCAGCCTAAAGGGCGGCACCGACATCCGCCCCGGCCACCGGATATCGCGACCCAATCGGGCCCCTGCCGTAGGGACTGGCGCGTTAGTGCGTCAAACTTGTTGTGATTGATCGCACGATTGTTTACTACCGGGGTCCGTTCCCCGGGGCTGCCGCCGCGGTGCACAGTGTCCCGGAACACCACAGCCCGGTCCGGCATCATGGGGACAACGTCCCCTGAGCAGGTCGACAAGGAGAGATTCGTGGACGACGTTCTGCGGCGCGCCCCGCTCTTCGCGGCGCTCGATGACGAGCAGGCCGCGGAGCTCCGCGCCTCGATGAGTGAAGTGACGCTCGCCCGTGGCGACGCGCTCTTCCACGAGGGCGACCCGGGCGACCGCCTGTACGTGGTGACCGAGGGCAAGGTCAAGCTCCATCGCACGTCCCCCGACGGCCGCGAGAACATGCTCGCCGTCCTCGGCCCGGGCGAGCTGATCGGCGAGCTTTCCCTCTTCGACCCCGGCCCGCGGACCGCCACCGCCACGGCGCTGACCGAGGTCAAGCTCCTCGGCCTCGGCCACGGCGACCTTCAGCCCTGGCTGAACGCCCGTCCGGAGGTGGCCACCGCGCTGCTGCGCGCGGTCGCACGCCGACTGCGCAAGACCAACGACCAGATGTCCGACCTGGTCTTCTCCGACGTACCGGGCCGTGTGGCGCGGGCGCTCCTCGACCTGTCGCGCCGCTTCGGTGTGCAGTCGGAGGAGGGTATCCATGTCGTCCACGACCTGACCCAGGAAGAGCTCGCCCAGCTGGTCGGCGCCTCCCGCGAGACCGTGAACAAGGCACTCGCCGACTTCGCGCAGCGCGGCTGGCTGCGGCTGGAGGCCCGGGCCGTGATCCTGCTGGACGTGGAGCGTCTCGCCAAGCGCTCGCGCTAGGCGCCGCCCGGCACGCATACGCAAGGGGCCGCCCGCACACTGTGCGGGCGGCCCTTCCACGTTGCGTACGGGGCGCCGGGCCCGGCCGGACGTGACGCCGGGCCGGTCCCTCGCGTCAGTTCTTCGTGCCGTCCACGATCAGCGGATTGCCGGTGCCGGATCCGCAGGGCACCGCATAGACCGGGTTCTTCGCGGCCGCCTCCTTGAAGGCGTCGATGCACTGGTTGGCGAGTACCTTGTCGCTCAGCGAGTCGCTGAGGATCTTGTTGGCGCGGGCGATGCCTTCCGCCTCGATCCGGCGGCGCTCGGCCTCCGCCTTCGCGGTACGGGCCGCCTCGGTCGCCCGTTCGGTCGCCTGCTGCTGCTGGATCTTGCGGTCGATCTGGTCCTGCAGCCGGTCCGACGGCTTCACATTGCGCAGGTTGACCGTGGTGACGTCGATGCCGCGCGGCGCGAGCCGCTCCTTGATCAGCGTACTGATCTCGCTGTTGATCTTCTCCCGGGCCGAGGCGTAGCCCTCTTCGCTCGTGTGCCGGGCGAAGACGTTCCGGATGATCTCCCGGCTGTCCGGGTAGACCAGCCGCTGCTGGATCGCGTCCTCGGTGCCTGCGAGCTTGTAGAGCTCCACGGCCTTGGCAGGGGTCACCGCCCACTTCACGGTGGCCTCCGCGTACATCACGCCACCCTGCGAGGAGCGCACCTCCACGATGTCGTCGTCGGACAGATTGAGGTCCACAGGGCGGGTGGAGAAGGTGGTGACGTTGGTGAACGGCGACGTGAGGTTCACGCCGGAGTTCATGGGTACGCCGACCTTGCCGAAGGTCACGGGGACCCCGACCTCGTAAGCGCTGACCACATGCACACAGCTGGCGATCCCGGCGAACAGGCCGGCTATGAGTGCGCCGAGCGCGCCGAGCTTGAGACCTCTGTTGTCATTGCCGCGGGCGACGAAAAACATCACCGCGGCGGCGATGGCGAGCACGATGAACAGGACAAACACGGCTTTCCCCCAGGGACCGACGTCGCAAAGTAAGCGGAGCGTAAAGCATCGTCCGCGACCCCAGGACGCTCGGGGGTGCCTGGCTAGTTCCCCCCGATCAGACCGTGATCGGCCAGATACTCGAGCTGTGCCAGGACCGACAGCTCCGCCGCGGGCCACAGGGACCGGTCCACGTCCGCGTACACATGAGCCACCACCTCGGCCGCGGTGCCGTAGCCGTTCTCGACAGCCGTCTCCACCTGGGCGAGCCGGTTGGCGCGGTGCGCCAGATAGAACTCGACCGCCCCCTGGGCGTCGTCCAGCACCGGCCCGTGGCCCGGCAGCACCGTGTGCACGCCGTCGTCGACCGTGAGCGAGCGCAGCCGCCGCAGGGAGTCCAGATAGTCGCCGAGGCGCCCGTCGGGGTGCGCGACGACCGTCGTGCCGCGCCCGAGGATCGTGTCGCCGGTCAGGACGGCCCGGTCGGCGGGCAGATGGAAGCAGAGCGAGTCGGCGGTGTGGCCCGGTGTGGGCACCACGCGCATCTCCAGCCCGCCGACCCGGATCACGTCACCGGCGGCGAGCCCCTCGTCACCGAGCCGCAGCGCGGGGTCGAGGGCGCGGACATGGGTGCGGGTCAGCTCGGCGAAGCGCGCCGCGCCCTCGGCGTGGTCGGGGTGGCCGTGCGTGAGAAGGGTCAGGGCCACCCGCTTGCCCGCTTTCTCGGCGGTGTCGATGACGGCCCGGAGATGAGTGTCGTCCAGCGGCCCGGGGTCGATGACCACCGCAAGGTCCGAGCCGGGCTCCGAGACGATCCATGTGTTGGTGCCGTCGAGCGTCATGGCGGACGGGTTCGGCGCGAGGACGTTGACGGCGCGCGTGGTGGCAGGCCCTGAGAGCACGCCCCCGCGGGGCTGCCCGGGCAGGCTCTGGGCGTCGCTCATCGGGAACCTCCGGCAGATACGGCGGGCAGGCCGGCGCGCACCGCGGCAGACGTGGCCGCCGGTCCGGCCGGCCGGACCGGACCCGCAGGCGCGTGCGTCATTGCGGGCCTCCCGTCGGGATGTGCTTGGTGAATTCATCGTGGCCCGGCCAGCTGAGGATCAGCTCGCCGCCCTCCAGCCGCGCCTCGGCCAGAACGGGCGTGAGGTCACGGGCGCCCGCCGACGCGAGGGCCGCAGCGGCTGTCCCGTACGGCTGAAGCGTCCGCAGGGTCGCGATCGTCGGCGGCATCATCAGCAGATCGCCCTTGTCGTAGCCCGCGGCCGCCTCGGCCGGGCGGATCCAGACCATACGGTCCGCCTCCGTCGACGCGTTGCGGGTCCGCTGCCCCTCGGGCAGGGCGGCCACGAAGAACCAGGTGTCGTAGCGCCGCGGCTCGAACTCCGGCGTGATCCACCGCGCCCAGGCGCCGAGCAGGTCCGAGCGCAGCACCAGGCCGCGCCGGTCCAGGAAGTCCGCGAAGGACAGCTCCCGGTCCACCAGCGCCTGCCGGTCCGCCTCCCAGTCGTCGCCCGTCGTGTCGCCGACGACCGTGTCCGCGGTGCTGCCGGCGAGCAGGACGCCCGCCTCCTCGTACGTCTCCCGTACCGCCGCGCACACGATGGCCTGCGCCGATGCCCGGTCGGTGCCCAGGCGGTCCGCCCAGGTCTCGAGCGAGGGGCCCGCCCAGCGCACCGGCCGGTCGTCCCGCGGGTCCACGCCGCCACCGGGATAGGCGTACGCACCTCCGGCGAAGGCCATGGAGGTACGGCGGCGCAGCATGTGGACGACGGCACCGTCCGCGGTGTCGCGCAGCAGCATCACGGTCGCGGCCCGCTTGGGGGCGACGACGGCGAGCGTGCCGTCGGCGAGGGCACGGATCCGGTCGGGCCATTCCGGCGGGTACCACTGACCATTGGACATGGCGGGAGCCTATGCGCTCTCGCGCCGATGTTCGAGGGGTGGCCAGGTCACCGGCCCCCCGTACCCCCGCGGCCTGCGTGTCGGCCGGCCCGGACTCACAGGACGCGGTGCGCCCGCGCCCCCTGGACATGCGTCTTCTGCCCGACCGGACAGAGCCCCGATGGGCATGATCACATCAAGCCGCCCCTGCGGGGGTTCCCGGCGGCACGCACAAGGCCCCGCACCCACCGCGAGCGGCAGGCCACGGGGCCGTACGGACTGACCGGTGGTTCAGTCCCGGACTCACCCAGGGGCTCAGTCCTGGACGAGCTCCACCTGGATCTCGATCTCGACCGGCGCGTCCAGCGGCAGCACCGCGACGCCCACCGCGCTGCGGGCGTGCACGCCCTTGTCGCCGAGCACTTCGCCCAGCAGTTCGCTCGCGCCGTTGATGACGCCGGGCTGGCCGATGAAGTCCGGGGCGGACGCGACGAATCCGACCACCTTCACGACCCGGGCGATCCGGTCCAGGTCGCCGACGACCGACTTCACGGCGGCCAGCGCGTTCAGCGCGCAGGTACGGGCCAGTTGCTTGGCCTCGTCCGCGGTGACCTCGGCGCCCACCTTGCCGGTGACCGGAAGCTTGCCCTCCACCATCGGGAGCTGGCCCGCTGTGTAGACGTACGCACCCGACACCACGGCCGGCTGGTAGGCGGCCAGCGGCGGCACGACCTCCGGCAGCGTCAGCCCGAGCTCGGAGAGCTTGCGGTCGACGACGCCACTCACGAGGTCTTCTCCCGCTTCAGATAGGCCACCAGTTGCTCGGGGTTGTTCGGCCCGGGAACGACCTGGACGAGCTCCCAGCCGTCCTCGCCCCAGGTGTCCAGAATCTGCTTGGTCGCGTGCACGAGAAGGGGCACGGTCGCGTATTCCCACTTGGTCATGGAGCCGACTGTAGCCGCACCCGTGTGCTGTCCCGTGACGCAGCCCGCAGGCAGCCTCGTGCGTAGGACGCCGGGCGACTGGTTAGGCTCGAATACGTGAGCAGGCTCCAGGTCGTCAGCGGCAAGGGCGGTACCGGTAAGACCACGGTGGCCGCGGCCCTCGCGCTCGCCCTCGCGACCGAGGGAAAGCGCACCCTCCTCGTGGAGGTCGAGGGAAGGCAGGGCATCGCCCAGCTCTTCGAGACGGAAGCCCTTCCGTACGAGGAACGAAAGATCGCCGTCGCCTCGGGCGGCGGCGAGGTGTACGCGCTGGCCATCGACGCCGAGCGTGCGCTTCTCGACTACCTCCAGATGTTCTACAAGCTCGGCGGCGCGGGCCGCGCGCTCAAGAAGCTCGGCGCGATCGACTTCGCGACGACCATCGCGCCGGGCGTGCGCGACGTGCTGCTGACGGGCAAGGCCTGCGAGGCCGTGCGCCGCCGGGACAGGCAGGGTCGTTACGTCTACGACTACGTGGTGATGGACGCGCCGCCGACCGGCCGCATCACCCGCTTCCTGAACGTCAACGACGAAGTCGCCGGCCTGGCCAGGATCGGCCCGATACACAATCAGGCCCAGGCTGTGATGCGCGTCCTGAAGTCCGCCGAGACCGCGGTGCATCTGGTCACCCTGCTCGAGGAGATGCCGGTCCAGGAGACCGCCGACGGTGTCGCCGAACTGCGCGGCGCCGCGCTCCCCGTCGGCAATGTGATCGTGAACATGGTGCGGCCCCACCTCCTCGACGAGGAGGCGGTACGCGACGCGTCGAACGGCCGGCGCGAGTCCATCACCAAGGCGCTCACGTCGGCAGGCATCGGCGCCGCCGCGAAACTGGTCACCCCGCTCCTGGAGCAGGCGGCCGAGCACGCCCAGCGCGTCGAGCTCGAACGCGAACAGCGCAGGGCGCTGAACGCACTGGATCTGCCGGCGTACGAACTCCCCCTGCTCAGCGAGGGAATCGATCTGGCAGGCCTGTACGGACTGGCGAAGGAACTGCGAAAGCAAGGGGCCGGCTCATGACCCTGGACGCATCGGCCCCGCTCGAGGTCGATCCGCTCATCGACGATCCGGCCACCCGCATCATCGTGTGCTGCGGTGCCGGCGGTGTCGGCAAGACGACGACCGCGGCGGCCCTCGGGGTACGGGCGGCGGAGCGCGGCCGCAAGGTGGTCGTGCTCACCATCGACCCGGCCCGCCGGCTCGCGCAGTCCATGGGCATCGATTCGCTCGACAACACCCCGCGCAGGGTCAAGGGCATCGAGGACAGGGCAGGGGCGTCTCCCGGCGAATCGAGCGAGGGTGGTGGGCAGCGGGCGGGAGAACTGCACGCCATGATGCTCGACATGAAACGCACCTTCGACGAGATCGTCGAGGCGCACGCGGACCCGGAGCGGGCCCGCGCGATTCTGGGGAACCCCTTCTACCAGTCCCTGTCGGCCGGTTTCGCCGGCACGCAGGAGTACATGGCGATGGAGAAGCTGGGGCAGCTGCGCGCCAGGGACGAGTGGGACCTGATCATCGTCGACACCCCGCCGTCCCGCTCGGCACTGGACTTCCTGGACGCGCCCAAGCGCCTCGGGTCCTTCCTGGACGGGAAGTTCATCAAGCTGCTGATGGCCCCGGCGAAGATGGGCGGCCGGGCGGGGATGAAGTTCCTCAACGTCGGCATGTCGATGATGACCGGGACGCTCGGCAAGCTGCTCGGTGGTCAACTCCTGCGTGATGTGCAGACGTTCGTGGCAGCCATGGACACCATGTTCGGCGGGTTCCGTACCCGCGCGGACGCCACGTACCGGCTGTTGCAGGCGCCCGGCACAGCGTTCGTGGTGGTCGCGGCGCCGGAGCGGGATGCGCTGCGAGAGGCGGCGTACTTCGTGGAGCGGCTCGCGGCGGAGAACATGCCGCTCGCCGGTCTTGTGCTCAACCGGGTGCACGGCAGCGGAGCCTCAAAGCTCTCCGCCGAGCGGGCACTTGCCGCCGCGGAAAATCTTGACGAGGGCGGCATTGTGGATCAAACGTCCGGGAAGACTGGTGTTCGTGACGCCACGGCCGCCTCTCCCTCTCCCGGATCCCCGGCCGCGCATCACACCCCCGGCACTGACCCAGCCCCCGAATCGGACGCCGAAGCAGGCCCTGAAGCGCAATTGACGGACGATCAGCAGATGACGCACGACCAGCAGACCTCGCAGCAGCTGACCGCGGGCCTGTTGCGTCTGCATGCCGAAAGAATGCAGGTGCTCGCGCGCGAGCAGCGCACGCGTGACCGCTTCACCGCCCTCCACCCCGAGGTGGCAGTCACCGAAGTGGCCGCCCTGCCCAGCGATGTTCATGATCTTGCGGGGCTCCGGGCCATCGGCGACCGGCTCGCGACCGGCGGGCGTACACCGGTCGGAGCCGCGTAGAGGCGGCTTGGAACTGCGTCGGCGGCGCGGGCGGCCGGAGCTGCGAGGGCACGGACTTCTGCCCCGCGGGGCCGGCCCCGCGGGGTCACAACCGGACGGCGATCCACCTGGCGGCTCGGGCCTGAAGTGACCCGGGGAGCCGCCCGGGGTTATCCGACCGCGGCGTACGTCTCGTAGGTCTCGTCGTCGTCGAGACCCACCGGCAGTATGCCCGCGCTGCGTTCGTACTCGGTCCGCGCGGTTTCGAGCAGTC
Source organism: Streptomyces sp. NPDC006208 (assembly GCF_040613775.1). Lineage (NCBI taxonomy): Bacteria > Bacillati > Actinomycetota > Actinomycetes > Kitasatosporales > Streptomycetaceae > Streptomyces > Streptomyces sp. NPDC006208. Next base: position 49,476 of record NZ_JBEXSW010000052.1, read on the forward strand.
TGCGCCAGGAGGTGACCGTGGGGCGTCTGCGCAGCAGTGCGCGCCGTTCCCGCTCGGTCATGCCGCCCCAGACTCCGAACTCGACGCGGTTGTCGAGCGCATCGGCCAGGCACTCGGTCCGCACCGGACACCCGGTGCACACCGCCTTGGCCCTGTTCTGCGCAGCCCCTTGTACGAACAGTTCATCCGGATCGGTAGTGCGACAGGCTGCCTGCGCACTCCAGTCGGTTACCCAGCCCATGCCGGCGCCGTCCTCTCCCGAATCGAGGCTCCCCCACGGCGGCAGCGGCATATTCACCGCTGCCAGTTGAGGACGTTACGGAAGGTGGGGACAGCGCAACACCCCCGTGGGGCCCAATCTTGAATGGCCCGAACGGACTATGCGTACGCGGCAGATCACCCAGGGGAGTGACCTGAGGGCATACGTAGCAATCCCGGCAAATCGGGATACTTCAGTTGGGTCACATCGGACACCGAATGACACAAGCGGCGGATTCGGACACAACTCCACCGGATTCGGGTACAGCGGAAGTTGTCTCAGGTACTTGATGCGAAACCGCACTGCTGTGACAGTTGGGAGCAGCTTAGGCCAAGGCATATACGCGTGTCCGGCGAATGAGAACGTAGGCTGCCCTCATGGCAAACAAGCGCGCGGGCGGAGGCCTGACCGGGACCCAGCAGGCCGCCAAGTTCCTCGGTGTCAGTGTGCTCTCCGGAGCGGTGCTGGCCGGCATCGCGCTGCCCGCCATCGGCGCGCTGGGACTCGCGGCCAAGGGAACGGTCGAGGGATTCGACGAGATCCCCGCCAACCTCAAGACTCCGCCGCTGAGTCAGCGCACCACCATCCTCGACTCCCAGGGCGGGCAGATCGCCACGGTCTACTCCCGCGACCGTACGGTCGTGCCGCTCAAGGACATCTCGCCGTACATGCAGAAGGCGATCGTCGCCATCGAGGACTCCCGCTTCTACGAGCACGGAGCGGTCGACCTCAAGGGTGTGCTGCGCGCGGTCAACAAGAACGCGCAGACGGGCGGCGTGACCGAGGGCGCCTCCACGCTCACCCAGCAGTATGTGAAGAACGTCTTCGTCGAGGAGGCGGGAGACGACCCGGACAAGGTCGCCCAGGCCACCCAGCAGACCATCGGCCGCAAGATCCGCGAGCTCAAGTACGCGATCCAGGTCGAGGAGGAGCTGGGCAAGAAGAAGATCCTCGAGAACTACCTCAACATCACTTTCTTCGGCCAGCAGGCCTACGGCATCGAGGCGGCGTCCCACCGCTACTTCTCCAAGTCGGCCAAGGACCTCAAGCTGGAGGAGGCCGCCCTGCTGGCCGGCATCGTCCAGTCGCCGAGCCGCTACGACCCGGTCAACGACACGGAAGAGGCCATCAAGCGCCGCAACACGGTGCTGCAGCGCATGGCCGACACCCGTGACGTCTCCCAGGAGGAGGCGGACCGGGCCAAGGAAGCCCCGATCAAGCTGAAGGTCAGCAAGCCGAAGAACGGCTGCATCACCGCCGTCAGCGGTGCCGGCTTCTTCTGCGACTACGTGCGCAAGACGATCCTCTCCGACCCCGCCTTCGGGAAGACGGAGGAGGAGCGCCAGAAGCTGTGGAACCTCGGCGGTCTGACCATCAGGACCACGCTCGACCCGCGGGCGCAGAAGGCCGCCAACGAGGCAGCCACGTCCAAGGTCAACAAGAACGACAAGGTCGCGGCGTCCGTGGTGCAGGTTCAGCCCGGCAGCGGCAAGATCCTGTCGATGGGCCAGTCCCGCCCGTACGGCCTGGACCAGAAGCGGCACGAGACCGTGCTGAATCTCGCCGTCGACAACAAGATGGGCGGCACCACCTACGGCTTCCAGGTCGGCTCGACGTTCAAGCCGATCACCGCCGCGGCGGCGCTGGAGAAGGGCCTCAGCCCGGCCCAGACCTTCGCCACGCCCTGGAAGATCACCCTGCCGATGAACTCGTTCACCAACTGCTCGGGCTCCCCCGCCGGAAGCGGCACCTGGCCCGTGCAGAACGAGCTGCAGTCGGAGGCCGGCAGCTGGGACATGACCAGCGCGCTCGGGAAGTCCATCAACACCTACTTCGCGTCACTGGAGCAGATGGCCGGGCTGTGCGAGACGGTCGAGATGGCGAAGAAGATGGGCTACAAGACGGGCGACGGCAAGAAGATCGGCGAGGACCCGTCGATCACCCTGGGCGCCGAGGAGAGCACGCCGCTCTCCATGGCCGCCACCTACGCCACGTTCGCCAACCGCGGCACCTACTGCTCGCCGGTCGCCATCGAGTCCATCGCGGACCCGAACGGCAAGAGCCTGCCGGTGCCGAAGACCTCGTGCTCGCAGGCGATGAGCGAGCAGACCGCGGACACCATCAACCAGATGCTCAAGGGTGTGGTCGAGGACGGCACCGGCACGGCGGCCGGTCTGAGCGACCGCGACAACGCGGGCAAGACCGGTACCACGAACGACCGCAAGGACGCCTGGTTCGTCGGGTACACCCCCAACCTCTCCACCGCCGTGTGGGTGGGTGACGACATCGGCGAGAAGACCTCGATGTTCCGGATCACCATCGGTGGCCAGTACTACGACAAGGTCTGCGGCGGCTGCCTCCCCGGCCCGATCTGGAAGATCGCGATGTCGGGGGCGCTCGACGCCTCCGAGACCCCGAGCTTCAACCCGGTCTCGGTGCCCCGTGGCGAGGAAAAGGAAGAAGAGGAAGACGGGGACAGGGACAGGGGCAGGGACCGGGACGACAGGGAGAAGCCCGGCGACCCCGGCCCCGGCGGGCAGACGCCCTGGCCCGGTGTCTCGATCCCTCCGGACTTGATCGGCGGCGGGAACAACCGCGGCCAGACGAACGGCGGCCCGGCGAACGGCGGCGCGACGGCCACCCCCTGGCCGTGACGGTGAGGTAGTCCGCGCCGCAGCACGAGTGCGGGAACGACGGAGCGGGCCCGGTCCGAGATCTCGGACCGGGCC
>NZ_JBEXSW010000053.1:0-52333 GCF_040613775.1 Streptomyces sp. NPDC006208
GGAGTTGAAGTAGTCGACGAAGTCGACGCCCTCGCCGGTCTTCTTGCCCTTGTCGTCCAGGCCCTCCTGGCGGGCCTTGGTGTCGCTCATGGCGGGCCATGCGCAAGCTCCATGTCCTCGGGGCGGTACTCGCCGCGCTGCTGTACGCAGCCCCGGCCGCGCACGCCGCCGACAACGGCAGCTGGTCCGTGTTCCCCACCGCGTCCCAGCTGGGCAGCCGCCCGTACTTCTATCTCTCCGCCGACCCCGGCACCACGCTCACCGACCAGGTCACCGTCACCAACAAGACCACCGCCCCGCTCACTTTCCGGCTCTACGCCGCCGACGCGTACAACACCGAACGGGACGGCGGCTTCGCCGTGCGGACCGAGAAGGAGAAGCAGCGCGGTGTCGGCGCGTGGGCCAGACCCGAACGCGACAAGGTCACCGTGCCCGCCCGCGGCTCGGTCACCGTGCCGTACACCCTCACCGTCCCCGCCACGGCCGAGCCCGGTGACCATGCGGGCGCGCTCGTCGCCCTCGACGAACGCCTCTCGGCGCCGGGCGGATCCGTCGCGGTCGCCGTACGGCAGGCGGTGGGCGCTCGCGTCTATCTGCGGGTGAACGGCCCCGCCGTGCCCGCGCTGTCCGTCGAGGACGTCACGATGAGCCATCAGCGGCCCCTGGTGCCCGGCACCGGAAGGAGCAGCGCGCTCATCTCGTACACGCTCCACAACCGGGGCAACGTCACGCTCGACCCCAAGGTGGTGCTCAAGGCCGAGGGACTGTTCGGCCGAGATCTGCTCCGGCGCGACCTGGGGAAGATCCCCTCCGAGCTGCTGCCCCGCCAGAAGATCCGGCTCACGGAGCGGTGGGCCGGCGCGCCCCAGCTCGAATGGGGGGAGATCACGCTCACCGCGAGCGCACGCGACGTACGCGAGTCGGCGGGCGTGTCGTTCCTCGCGCTGCCCTGGCTCGTCGTGGCCGTGCTCATCGCGGGCCTGGCGGCGGCGGGGGTATGGGCCAGAGCGCGCCGAGGGCGGGAGCGCGTACCGGAGGCCGTCCGGCATCAGGGACAATAGGCGCCATGAGCGTTCCTACCCAGTCTTCCGAAGCCCCCCACCGGGCCGGCTTCGCCTGCTTCGTCGGCCGCCCCAACGCGGGCAAGTCCACCCTCACGAACGCTCTGGTCGGCCAGAAGGTGGCGATCACCTCCAACCGGCCGCAGACCACCCGGCACACCGTGCGCGGCATCGTGCACCGCCCGGAGGCCCAGCTGATCCTGGTGGACACCCCTGGGCTGCACAAGCCGCGCACCCTGCTCGGCGAGCGGCTCAACGACGTGGTGCGCACCACATGGGCGGAGGTCGACGTGATCGGCTTCTGCCTGCCCGCCGACCAGAAGCTCGGCCCCGGCGACCGGTTCATCGCCAAGGAGCTCGCGGGCATCAAGAAGACCCCGAAGGTCGCGGTCGTCACCAAGACCGACCTGGTCGACTCCAAGACCCTCGCCGAGCAGCTGATCGCGATCGACCAGCTCAGCAAGGAGCTCGGCTTCGAGTGGGCGGAGATCGTCCCGGTCTCGGCGGTGGGCGGCAAGCAGGTGCAGCTGGTCGCCGACCTGCTGATCCCGCTGCTGCCGGAGGGCCCCGCTCTCTACCCCGAGGGCGACCTCACCGACGAGCCCGAGCAGGTCATGGTCGCGGAACTGATCCGTGAGGCCGCGCTGGAGGGCGTACGGGACGAGCTGCCGCACTCGATCGCGGTGGTCGTCGAGGAGATGCTGCCGCGTGAGGACCGCCCGGCCGACCGCCCTCTGCTGGACATCCACGCCAATGTCTACATCGAGCGCCCCAGCCAGAAGGGCATCATCATCGGCCCGAAGGGCAAGCGCCTGAAGGAGGTCGGCATGAAGTCCCGCAAGCACATCGAGGCGCTGCTGGGCACGCCCGTCTTCCTGGACCTTCATGTGAAGGTCGCCAAGGACTGGCAGCGCGACCCGAAGCAACTGCGCAAGCTGGGTTTCTGAGCCCGGCGGTTCCGGGCGGCCGGGCCACGGGCCACAGGTGCTCGTGGCGCCGGTATGCCCCATAACGGCGTTACAGTGCTGCCGTGTCGACCGCTGATTCCGTGCGCAGACGGCTCCTCGACGAGGCCGCCCGTGTCCTCGCCGAGCACGGCCCCGCCGCCCTGAGCGCCCGGCGCCTGGTCAAGGAGGTCGGCGCCTCGACCATGGCCGTCTACACCCACTTCGGCTCGATGCCGAACCTGGTGCGTGAGGTGATGCGCGAAGGGTTCGAACGGTTCCGGGGCCGCGCCCTCGCCGTACGCCGGGGCGACGACCCGGTCGCCCACATCGCCGCGCTCTGCCGCTGCTACCAGGACTTCGCACGCGACGAACCGCACGTCTACGCCGTCCTCTTCGGCGGCTCCACACTCGCGGGCTTCGAGCTCGACGACGACGACCGGAAGATGGGCGCGAGCGTACTGCGCTTCCCGCGCGACGCGATCCGCCGCAGCGTGGAGGCGGGCAGGTTCGGCGACCACATCGATCCCGACCTGCTCGTACGCCAGCTCTTCGCCCAGATGCACGGCATCGCCCAACTGGCCAGGGCCGGCTACCTCATGGGCGGCCACCCGCCCGGTCAGGTGCTCGCGGGGGCGCTGCGCGACTTCGCCGTGGCGGCGGGCGACGAGCCGGGCCGCGCCGCGGAGTCGGTGGCCGCCGGTCTCGGGCAGGACCCCGTCACGAACCTTCCTTGAGCACCAGCGAGATCAACTCCCGCTGCGCCTCGGTCAGTCGGGGATCGGAGCAGTAGACCGTACGCCCGTCGATCGTGATCTGGTAGCTGAAGCCGTCAGGAACCCCCACGGGCGGGGTCTGACGGCCCTCGGCGGCCGCCCGCTCGGCCAGCGCCTGTACCTCCTCGGCATCGGCTCGCTGGGAGGTGTCGACCTCGGCGTGGTGCTCGATCCCGGCGAATCCGCCGGTACGCCTTATCTCGATACGCATGGGACCCGTTCTAATACGGATCGGGTCCGGGCGACAGCGGAGTGGCCCACGACCACCCGCCCGGACCCACCCGCCCGGACCCGCCTGCCGGGTGCCTCAGCCGGTCGGCACACCCACCTGCGACCAGGCCTTCAGCACCGCCTCGTGCTCCGCCCCGTCCCCGAACCGGGCCTCGGCCGCCGCCACCGTCAGCCGGGCGAATGACGCGAAGTCGGCGTCCACGGGCAGCTCGCCGCCGGTCAGCACGTCGAACCAGATCCGCCCGGCGCGCTCCCAGGCCGGTCCGCCCAGCTGGGTGGCGAGCAGATAGAAGGCGTGGTTGGGGATGCCCGAGTTGATGTGGACACCGCCGTTGTCACGGCCCGTGCGGACGTAGTCGTCCATCGTCGCGGGCTGAGGGTCCTTGCCGAGCACATCGTCGTCGTACGCCGTACCCGGCGCCTTCAGGGATCGCAGGGCGGCCCCGCTGACCCGCGGCGCGAGCAGTCCCGCGCCGATCAGCCAGTCGGCCGCTTCGGCGCTCTGGTTCAGGGTGTGCTGCTTGACCAGCGAGCCGATCACGTCCGACATCGACTCGTTCAGCGCGCCCGGCTGACCGAAGTAGCTGAGGTTGGCGGTGTACTGGGTCACTCCGTGCGCCAGCTCGTGGGCGATGACGTCGACCGCGACCGTGAAGTCGAGGAAGATCTCGCCGTCACCGTCGCCGAACACCATCTGCTCGCCGTTCCAGAACGCGTTGCCGTACTTCTCGTCGTAGTGGACGGTCGCGTTCAGCGGGAGGCCGGCGCCGTCGACCGAGTGGTGGCCGTAGGCCGACCGCAGCAGCTCGCAGGTGGCTCCGAGGCCCGCGTACGCGCGGTTGACGGTGGCGTCCTGGACCGGCTCGTCGCCCTCGCCGCGCACCTTGGTGCCCGGCAGCGCCGTGCCGTTCCCGGCGTCGTACAGGGTCCTGCGCAGCCCTCCGGCGGGCCCGGCCGGCGGAGCGGCGCCGCCGAGGACCGTGGTCAGCCGGCGGCCGGTGCGCTGTGCGGCGTCCGCCTGCAGGGTGCGGCGGGCGGGCCCGGCAATCACCGGATCGCCCGAGCGGGCGAGCTTGTCGAGGACGTGCGGCGGCACGATGCCGCAGAAGACGGGTGCAGTGATGTCCATGTCCCGCAATGTGGCACTTGGTCATGACGGTGTCACCAGGTGCGACCATGATTAATGAAATGGAGTGATAGATCACTCTTTGCCCGTTACTCATCGGTCGTCCCGCATAGTGAAACGCGTCCGACATTCCCGTCGAAGCTCGGTTAGGCTTCTGCGCATCATGCGTTTCGGGCTGCTTCTTCTTAGCTGCCGCGGCGAGGGCCTGTAGTCGTAGGCCGACCCCCTCCCCGCGGAGTCTGGTGCTGCTTCGACACAGTCGGCCGTCCCTTTCAAGGACACCCGAGGAGCCCTACGCAATGTCTCAGTCCCAGTGGATCGGCCGGCCCACCCCGATCACGAACACGACGCACGCGCAGCAGCCGTCCGGGATGCCGATCCACAAGTACGGCCGGTACGAGGCCGTCGACATCCCCGACCGCACCTGGCCCGACAGGCGCATCACCAAGGCGCCCCGCTGGCTGTCCACCGATCTGCGTGACGGCAACCAGGCGCTGATCGACCCGATGTCCCCCGCCCGCAAGCGCGAGATGTTCGACCTGCTGGTGCGCATGGGCTACAAGGAGATCGAGGTCGGCTTCCCGTCCTCCGGAGAGACCGACTTCGCTTTCGTACGCTCCATCATCGAAGAGGGCGCGATCCCCGACGACGTCACCATCTCCGTGCTGACCCAGGCCCGCGAGGACCTGATCGAGCGCACCGTCGAGTCGGTGATCGGCGCCAAGCGCGCCACCGTGCACCTGTACAACGCCACCGCGCCGACCTTCCGCCGCGTCGTCTTCCGTGGCTCGAAGGACGACATCAAGCAGATCGCCGTCGACGGCACCCGGCTGGTGATGGAGTACGCCGACAAGCTGCTGGGCCCCGAGACCACCTTCGGCTACCAGTACAGCCCGGAGATCTTCACCGACACCGAGCTGGACTTCGCCCTGGAGGTCTGTGAGGCGGTCTGCGACGTCTGGCAGCCGGAGGAGGGCCGCGAGATCATCCTCAACCTGCCCGCGACCGTGGAGCGCTCGACGCCGTCCACGCACGCCGACCGGTTCGAGTGGATGGCCCGCAACCTGTCCCGCCGCGAGTTCGTGTGCCTGTCCGTCCACCCGCACAACGACCGGGGCACCGCCGTCGCCGCCGCCGAGCTGGCGATCATGGCGGGCGCGGACCGCATCGAGGGCTGCCTGTTCGGCCAGGGCGAGCGCACCGGCAACGTCGACCTGGTCACGCTGGGGATGAACCTGTTCTCGCAGGGCGTCGACCCGCAGATCGACTTCTCGCAGATCGACGAGATCCGTCGCACCAGCGAGTACTGCAACCAGATGGAGATCCACCCGCGCCACCCTTACGCGGGCGATCTGGTCTACACGGCCTTCTCCGGCTCCCACCAGGACGCCATCAAGAAGGGCTTCGACGCCATGGAGGCCGACGCGGCCGCCCAGGGCAAGAGTGTCGACGACATCGAGTGGGCAGTGCCGTACCTGCCCATCGACCCCAAGGACGTCGGCCGCTCCTACGAGGCGGTCATCCGCGTCAACTCGCAGTCCGGCAAGGGCGGTATCGCCTATGTCCTGAAGAACGACCACAAGCTGGACCTGCCGCGCCGGATGCAGATCGAGTTCTCCAGGATCATCCAGGCCAAGACCGACGCCGAGGGCGGCGAGGTCACGCCGCAGGACATCTGGTCCGTCTTCCAGGACGAGTACCTGCCCAACCCGGACAACCCGTGGGGCCGCGTCAAGCTGCGGTCCGGCCAGAGCACCACGGACAAGGACGGCATCGACACCCTGACCGTCGAAGCGGTCGTGGACGGCACCGACACCGTGCTGACCGGTACCGGCAACGGTCCGATCTCCGCCTTCTTCGACGCCCTGAACGCGGTGGGCGTGGACGTCAGGCTGCTGGACTACCAGGAGCACACCATGAGCGAGGGCGCGTCCGCGCAGGCCGCCTCGTACATCGAGTGCGCGATCGACGGCAAGGTGCTGTGGGGCATCGGCATCGACGCCAACACCACGCGCGCCTCGCTGAAGGCGGTCGTCTCGGCCGTCAACCGCGCCGCCCGCTGAGGCAGTTGCCCACCGCTCTTCCCGGTCGTCGGCCGCAGGCTCGCCCCCGAGCCCGCGGCCGACGGCGTTGCATACCGCGGCGCAGGCCACCCGGCTCCCACGTCCGAGTCCGCGGCGCGCGGCGGGGCATGGAATCGGCCATGTCCTCGTGTACTCCTGTCGGGGTGCTGACGCGGCCTCGTCGCTGTGGCTAACATCACGTCAACGCGGCAATGTTGCCGCAGCGTTACGGAGGTGCGACGTGCTGCAAGCCCGGAGAGTATTCGGCCGAAAACTGCGGGTATGCGGCATTCATACGTCGTGGAGCACCATCGGCGACGGCGAGTTCTTCTGCCCAGGCTGCGGAGGCGACCGCAACTACCGCCGCCGCACGGGCCGCCGCCGCTTCACCGTCGTGGGGGTGCCGCTGCTGCCGCGGGGACTTGCCGGGCCGGTCGTCGAATGCGCCGCATGCCACACCCGCTTCGGCACCGATGTCCTCGACCACCCCACCACCGGCCGCTTCTCCGCGATGCTGCGCGACGCCGTGCACACCGTCGCCCTCGCGGTCCTCGCCTCCGGCGGCACCTCCTCGCGTACGGTCCGTGAGACCGCCGTCGCCACCGTCCGCGCCGCCGGCCTCGACGACTGCACGGAGGACCAGCTCACCTCGCTGATCGAGGCGCTCGCCGCCGACACCGGCCGCTTCATCACCGACGCCGCACCCTACGGAGCGGCGCTCGCCATCGAACTGCACGAGGCGCTGGAGCCGCTCGCCCCCCATCTGGCCCCTGCGGGACGCGAGTCGATCCTGCTGCAGGGCGCGCGTATCGCCCTCGCCGACGGCCCCTACAGCCCCGCCGAACGCGAGGTCCTCACCACCGTGGGCGCGGCGCTGCAGCTGTGCGAGGACGATACGGCCCGCCTCCTGGCGACGGCCCGCACCCCGTTCTAGGCGGGGGACGCCGCGTACACCCGGCTGTGGTGCGTCCTGCACCCGCTCCTGCGCGCGGTCCGGTACTCCCCGGGGAGTAACAGCCCGCAGGTGACACCCCGGGCAGTACGCCCCATCTCACCCCCGAGCGCGACGAAACCGCTTCCGACCGGCGGGAGCCTGGTGACGCACGCAGTCACCGGACCCGGGACGAAGGGGAGACACCCATGGGGGCCGTACCTACCGAGAAGGCGCCACCGTCGGCGCAGCCGACCGCGCGGCGCCGCGCCGTGCCCTGGGCGATCGTGCTGCTCTGGCTCGCGGTCGTCGCACTCGCCGGCCCCTACGCGGGCAAACTCGGCGACGTGCAGCGCGACAACATCGTCGACTATCTGCCGGCGGGCGCCGACTCCACCCAGGTCGCCAGGATCCAGCAGGCTCTGCCCGGCGGCGAGTCGACCGACCTGGTCGTCGTCTACCACCGCGACGGCGGGCTGACCGCGACCGACCGCGCCACGGCCGGCCGGCAGATCGCGGACATCGCCGCCGCCCACCGCCTCACCGGCGAGCGGCCGCCGGCCGCGATCCCCGCCAAGGACGGCGCCACGCTGATGTATCCGCTGTCGTCCACCGAACCCGGTGTGGACAACGACGCGCGGGCCGCTCTCGTCGAGGACATCCGCGAACGGCTCGGCACCGAGGGGCCGGACGCCGGACTCACCGTCGAAGTCGGCGGGCCGGGCGCCATGCAGAGCGACATGGAGGCGGTCTTCGAGACCATCGACGGCACCCTGATGATCGCGACCGTCATCGTCGTCGCCGTCCTGCTGATCCTCACCTACCGCAGCCCGTTCCTGTGGCTCGTGCCGCTCGTCGTCGTCGGCGTCGCGGCCCTCGCCTCCCGTGCCGTCATCCACGGCCTCGTCCAAGGCTTCGACCTCACCGTCACCAGCCAGAGCGCGGGCATCATGACCGTCCTCGTCTTCGGCGCCGGCACCGACTACGCCCTCCTGCTCGTCGCCCGCTACCGCGAGGAGTTGCGGCGCCTCCCGCGGCCGCACGACGCCATGGTCGCCGCCCTGCGCGGCTGCGGCCCCGCCGTCCTCGCCTCCTCCGGCACCGTCGCCGCCGGGCTGCTGTGCCTGCTCGCCGCCGACCTCAACAGCGCCCGCGGCCTCGGCCCCGTCGGCGCGGTCGGCGTGGTGTGCGCACTGGCCGCGATGCTCACCCTGCTGCCCGCCGTGCTCGTCCTGCTGGGCCGCCGGGTGTTCTGGCCGCTCGTACCCGTCCACGGCAGCCAAGCCGCGCAGCGGCGCTCGCTGTTCGCGGCGATGGGCAGTTCCGCGAGCCGCCGGCCGGCGGCCGTCCTGGTCCTCGGGACACTCCTGCTGGGCACGCTCGCCCTCGGGGTGTTCAACCTTCCCGGCAGTGTCGCCCAGGAGGACAGCTTCACCGAGCGGCCCGAGTCCGTCTCCGCGATGCGGACGCTCGCCGATGCCTATCCCGAGCGCAGCAGCCAGCCCATCAGCGTGATCGCGCCGACCGCGGGAGCGGACGAGGCGCTCACCGAGGCCCGCGCCACCGAAGGCGTCGTGGCCGCCGAACGCGGACGCAGCGGCGACGGCTGGACCGCCATCGCCGTGTTCGCGAAGGACGCACCCGAGACTCCCGGCGAGACGGCCACCATCAAGGCGCTGCGCGCCGGTCTCGAGGACAGCTACGTCGGCGGGCCGAGCGCCCAGCAGATCGACCTGGAGGACACCAACACCCGCGACAGCAAGGTCGTCATCCCGCTCGTGCTCGGCGCGGTGGTGCTCATCCTGATCGCCCTGCTGCGCAGTCTCGTCGCCCCGCTGATCCTCATCGTCGCAGTCGTCGCGGTGTGGGGCGCGGCCATGGGACTCGGCGGCCTCTTCTTCGGGCCCGTGTTCGACTTCGGGGGCATCGATCCCGGACTGCCGCTGCTCTCCTTCGTGTTCCTGGTCGCCCTCGGCGTCGACTACGGCATCTTCCTGATGCACCGCATGCGCGAAGAGGCCCTCGCGGGCGCCGAACCGGCCGCCGCGGCGCTCACCGCGCTGCGCACCACGGGCGGGGTGATCGCATCGGCCGGCATCGTGCTGGCCGCGACGTTCGCGGTGCTGATGAACCTGCCGCTGGTGGCGCTCGTCGAGATGGGCTTCGTGGTGGCGGTCGGCGTGCTGCTCGACACCTTCCTGGTCCGTACGTATCTGGTGACGTCGGCGAGCCTGCTGCTGGGGCGGCGCGTGTGGTGGCCGGGTGGCCTGAGCAGGCGCGCGCCGGACACGACGCCCACGGACCCGGCCCAGCGGTCAAGCCTCGCGGGCGTGTGAGGCGGGGTGGGGCGGGGCGGCGGTGCGACGGCAGGATCAGGCACATGGGGCCCGGTGGGGGTACCCGGACGGAGTCCGGGGGAGATCGAGGCGCGGGGCCGGGGGCGGAGCCCCGGGGAACGGGAAGGGGGCGGGGTGGGGAACAGACCGCACCTGACCCAGGATGGAACCGTGCAGCAGCCACAGACCAGCCCCCCGCCTGCCCCCGTCACGGCCTCCGCACGCCCGCGCCTCGGCGAGCGCATACTCACCGCGGTCAGCCGCGATCCGCTCGCCGTGCCCGACCGCCGCCGCAACGACGCGATCCTCGCCGCCGCCGTCGGCGTACTCGCGCTCCTGCTGGCCCTGTTCGTCGACGACGGCCGGCGACCGGACGCCCTCGGCTGGGCCCTGCTCGCCGGCGCCACCGTGCCGCTGGCCTGGCGCCGGTCCCGGCCGGCCTGGGTGCTCGTGGCCGTACTGCTGTGCGTCGGGCCGTACCACGCCCTCGACAACACCCATGCCGCGCCGGTGCCCGGCTCGCTGCTCGCCCTCTACACCGTGGCCGCCACCGCCCGTCCGCTGCACACGCTCCTCGTCGGCTGCGGTGTCATCGGCCTCAGCCTCACCGTGATGTTCAACGTCGGCACCCACGAGGGCCTGGAGGCCCTGCGCACCTCCGGCTGGATCTTCGCCGCACTCGTCTTCGGCGTCGACGTCCGCGTCTACCGCCTCTACATCGCCTCCGTGGTCAGCCGCGCCGAGCGGGCCGAACGCACCCGCGAGGAAGAAGCGGCCCGCCGCGTCGCCGAGGAGCGGCTGCGCATCGCCCGCGATCTGCACGATCTGCTCGCACACTCCATCACCCTCATCGGTGTGCAGACCTCGGTCGCCTCCCATGTCCTGACCGTCGACCCGGACCGGCTCGATCGGGCCGCGATCGCCACGGCGCTCGACGACATCGCGGACACCTGCCGCACCGCCCGCGGCGAGCTGCGCACCACCCTGGAGGTGCTCAGGGCGGACGGCCCCGACTGCGACGGCCCGTTGCCGGACCTGGCCGCGCTGCCCGATCTTGTACGGGCGGCCGGTGCGGAACTCCGCCTCCGCACCGGCGAAGAGCAGCTCACGCCCGCCGTCGAGGCCGCGGCGTACCGGATCGTGCAGGAGTCGCTGACCAATGCCGTACGGCACGCCGGCCGGGGCGTACGCATCGAAGTGGCCGTCGAACGCCGCGCCACGTCCCTGCATGTCACGGTCACCGACGACGGAACGGCGGACGGGAGCACCCCCGGATCCGGATTCGGCATCATCGGCATGCGGGAGCGCGCCCGCAGCGTCGGCGGCACCCTGTCCGCGGGCCCGCGCCCCGACGGTGCCGGTTTCGAAGTCGCGGCCGCCCTGCCGCTGCAACCGCTCCAGCCGTCGGAGGTCCTGGCATGAACCCGATCCGCGTCCTGCTCGCGGACGACCAGACGCTCGTCCGCGCCGCGTTCGCGATGCTCGTCGAATCGGCCCGCGACATGGAGGTCGTCGGCCAGGCGGGCACGGGAGCCGAAGCCGTCGAACTCGCCCGCTCCGAACGGGCGGACCTGGTCGTCATGGACATCCGCATGCCCGAACTCGACGGTATCGAGGCCACCCGCCTGATCGCGGCCGACGATGATCTGGCCGGCGTCAAGGTGCTCGTCCTGACGACCTACGACACGGACGAGCACGTCCTCGAAGCGCTGCGCGCGGGCGCCTCCGGTTTCCTGGTCAAGGACACCAGGCCGGCGGACCTGCTCGCCGCCATCAGGACGGTCGCGGCGGGGGAGTCCCTGCTCTCGCCGGGCCCCACGTCCCACCTGATCGCCCGCGTCCTGAGCGCCCCGTCCGCCCCGCCGCCGGTGACGGCGGGCCCGGGCGGCCTGAGCGACCGTGAACGCCAGGTGCTGACGCTGGTGGCCCGCGGCCTGAACAACACGGAGATCGCCGAGACGCTGGGCCTGAGCCCGCTGACGGCCAAGACCCACGTCAGCCGCATCATGGGCAAGCTGGGCGCCCGCGACAGGGCCCAACTGGTGATCGTGGCCTACGAGTCCGGCCTGGTGACCCCCGGCGACGCGCACACGGCCTAGGCTCCGTCCATGCTGATCGCACATCGCGGCACCAGGCCCGTGGTCCCCGAGTCCGCGTATGTCGCCCCCTCGGCCGTCCTGTGCGGCGCGGTGGTGCTGGGCGAGCGGGCGCGCGTCCTGCACGGCGCGGTTCTCACGGCCGAGGACGGCGAAGTGCGCACCGGCGTGGATGTCGTGGTGATGGAGAACGCGCTGATCCGCGGCCGGGCGAACCATCCGGCGGTGCTCGGGGACGCCGTACTGATCGGCCCGCATGCGCACATCAACGGGGCGAGGATCGGGGACGAGGTCTTCGTGGCGACGGGTGCGTCAGCGTTCCCCGGCGCCGTTGCGGGAGCGGGCTGCGAGCTGCGGATCAACAGCGTGCTGCACGTCAATTCGCGCCTGGAGCCGGGGACGGTGCTCCCCATCGGCTGGATCGCGGCGGGCGACCCGGCGGAGCTGTTCTCTCCGGACAGGCACGACGAGCTGTGGGAGAAGCAGCGCGGCCTGGACTTCCCGGGCACGGTCTACGGAGTCCCGCGCGGCACGCCGATGCGTACGATCATGGCCCGCCAGGCGGACTTCTACGGGGCGCACCGGGACGACCGGCTCCTCGACGACTGACGCCGCCACCGCCTCATGGCGTCGGGCCCGTTCAGCTACGCAGCGCGCCAGGCGTCGGTGACACAGGCAGTCTCGAAGTGCCACCAGCCCTCCTCCTCCCCGCGGATCAGCAGCGCCTTGATCCCGCCGAGGTCCGCGTCGGCCGGCACGGTCAGGGCGACCAGCGGGAAGTCCTTGCTGAAGCTCTCCCCGCCCAGACCGAAAGGCGCCAGCTTCTCGTGGACCGCCTCGGCGCTCCTCCCCAGGGGGCCGCTGGGTACGGGAAGAACCCGGATGGTGCAGTTCCCCGATGCCTCCACCCGCTCCACGGCCCAGTAGAGGCCGTCGGCGCCGGTGACGAACCGGACGATCTCCCCCTCGGCCACCCCGTCCTGCAGGAAGGGCACGTTCGCGACGCGGGCGGTGTCCTCGCTCAGGCGTGTGGCCCACAGGCCCTCGGTGTCATAGGGCAGCCACCCGTCGCGTGACTCGAAGCGGTACCAGATCTTGATCCGGTCATGTGCGTCGGTCATGCGCTCGGGTACGGGCGTGAGGGTCATACACACGATGGTTGCGCACCTGACGGCCCCTTCGGTCCGCGGTGACGCGCATCCTACGGGGTGATCACCGACCTTCGCCCCGGTTCCGGCATATCCACCCGGACCTTGCACACGAGCAGTAGCGTCTCCGTCGCAATCCGTCGGCACTCGCATCGCGAGCGCCGTCCACCCATGCAGTCTGACGAGGAGTGTGCCTGACGTGGCGAGTGTGGAGACCTCTCTCAAGGAAGCCATGACATCGATCGAGGGCAGTGTCGGCGCTGCCCTTGTGGACTACACCAGTGGGATGGCGCTGGGTACTCTCGGGGGCGGAAAGGACCTCGACCTGGCTGTCGCCGCCGCCGGCAACACCGATGTGATCCGGGCCAAGACCCGCACCATGGAACACCTCGGCCTCAAGGACGACATAGAGGACGTGCTGATCACCCTCGGCGGCCAGTACCACCTCATCCGCCTGCTCAAGAGCCGCGGCGGCAACGGGCTCTTCCTCTACCTCGTGCTCGACAAGGCCAAGTCGAACCTGGCCATGGCCCGCCATCAGCTCAAGCGCATCGAGGCGGAGCTGGAAGTCTAGGCACTCAGCCGGTCTCTCCCGCCTTCGTCTGCCCAGTACTTGAAGATTTCTTCAAGTACCCACATCGCCACATCCCGATGCGCTGAACCCCCTGGGAGTGCGGCACTCGAAGGCGGGAGGATCGACCCTGCACTGCACCGCAGCCATGACGGCGGCAGCAGAGGCCTCGGCACACGGCAGGCCGTCGAACCCAGCAGGAGCATTCATATGCAGGTACCGCTGTACCAGGCCAAGGCGGAGTTCTTCCGCATGCTCGGACACCCTGTCCGTATACGTGTGCTGGAGCTGCTGCAGAACGGCCCCCTACCCGTGCGAGACCTGCTTGCCGAGATCGAGATCGAACCGTCGAGCCTGTCCCAGCAGCTCGCGGTGCTGCGCCGCTCCGGCATCGTGGTGTCCATCCGTGACGGCTCCACCGTCAGTTACGCCCTCGCCGGCGGCGATGTCGCCGAACTGCTGCGCGCTGCGCGACGAATCCTCACCGAACTCATCGTCGGTCAGAGTGAATTGCTCGCCGAGCTCCGCCAGGCGGACGTGAGCCGGTGACCGGCGGCGGATCCGAAAAGGGCCCGGCGGCCGAAGCCGCCGGGCCCTTGGCAGGTCGTTCCGGCAGCTACGCGCCGCTGGCCCGCAGCATGCCCTCGCGGTCCACGATCTTCACCCGCTCGCGGCCCTGCGGCTCGCCCAGTGCCTTCTCCGCCTCGTCCAGGCGGTACCAGCCGTCCCACGTCGTGTAGCGGACGTCCCTGCCCTCGAGGAAGGCGACGACCGCCTCGGCCTCCGGTGCCGTGGGCGTCTGCAGGCGGCCGCCCGCGTAATCCTCCAGCAGGTTGGCCACCGTCTCGTTCGCGTCACCCTTGGTGTGGCCGATCAGGCCGACCGGGCCGCGCTTGATCCAGCCCGTGACGTACGTGGACCGCAGGTGCTCGCCGCCTTCGATCACCCGGCCGGCCTCGTGCGGGACCGTGCCGCTGTCCATGTCCCAGGGCAGCTTGGGAAGTTCTTCGGAGAGGTAGCCGACCGCGCGGTACACGGACTGGATGTCCCAGTCGTGGAACTCGCCCGTCCCCTTGACGTTGCCCGTGCCGTCCAGAGCGGTCCGCTCCGTACGCAGGCCCACGACCCTGCCGTCCTCGCCGAGCACCTCGGTGGGCGACTCGAAGAAGTGCAGGAACAGCTTGTGCGGGCGGTCGCCGATGTCGCGGATCGCCCAGTTCTCCAGCGTCTTCGCGACCATGTCGGCCTGCTTGTTGGAACGGCGGGTCGCGATCGAGCCCTCGTCGTAGTCGATGTCCTCGGGGTCGACGACGACCTCGATGGTGGGGGAGTGGTCGAGCTCCCGCAGCTCCATCGGGCTGAACTTGGCCTGCGCCGGCCCGCGCCGCCCGAAGACGTGCACCTCGAGCGCCTTGTTGGCCTTGAGCCCGTCGTAGACGTTCGGCGGGATCTCCGTCGGCAGCAGCTCGTCCGCGGTCTTCGCGAGGATGCGGGCGATGTCGAGCGCGACGTTGCCGACGCCGAGGACGGCGACCTTCTCGGCCTCCAGCGGCCAGGTACGGGGCACGTCCGGGTGCCCGTCGAACCAGGACACGAAGTCGGCCGCACCGTACGAGCCGTCGAGGTCGATGCCGGGGATGTCGAGTGCCCGGTCGGCGTTCGCGCCCGTGGAGAAGATCACCGCGTCGTAGAACGCGCGCAGATCGTCGAGGTTGATGTCGTTCGGGTAGTCGACGTTTCCGAAGAGACGTATCTGCGGCTTGTCGAGTACCTGGTGCAGCGCGGTGATGATGCCCTTGATCCGCGGGTGGTCCGGCGCGACGCCGTACCGGATCAGTCCGAACGGGGCGGGCAGCCGCTCGAAGAGGTCGATGGACACACCGGGCGCGGTCGCGGTCTCGGACTTGAGCAGGGCGTCGGCGGCGTAGATCCCGGCGGGGCCGGCTCCCACGATGGCTACCCGCAGGGGGCGAGGCATGTCAGGGTCCCTTCGAGTGGCATCAGCTGTCTCGTCCGACCCACCCTAAACAAAGGCTTGCCTTACCTGGTACCCGCCCCACCTCTATGACCTCATAAGCGGGGCTTATGGGGTCTCAAAGAATCCCTTGATGAAGGTGGCCCAGCTCGAGGCCGTGACGACCAGGACGGGACCGGAGGGGTTCTTGCTGTCACGGACCGGCACGACGCCGGGGACGTCGTCGAGCACCTCGACGCAGTCACCGCCCTCGCCGTTGCTGTACGTGCTCTTCCGCCACGGGGCGGTGCCGGTGAAGTCGTACGCCACCTCGACGCAGTCGCCGCCCTGGCCGTTGCTGTAGCTGCTCTTGCGCCAGCGGGCGTTGCTCAGGTCGTACTCGCGCATCGTCTGTAGTCCTCGGCTGCCGACTCGATCAGGGTCAGGTACGCCTGCGGTGGCAATGCGGCGACCCTGAACAGATCGTAGGCGCGCTGTGCCCGCTTCACCACAGCCGGATCGTCCACCAAAGTCCCCGAAAACGACGTCTCCGTATAGGCCGTTGGCGGGGCATCGTCGAACTCCATCAACTTCAGGTTCCCGGCCATCGACGCATGCGCCCCCGCCTCGTACGGGATCACCGACACCAGCACCTGCCGTGCCCCTGCCGCCGCGATCAAGTGCTCCAGCTGCCCCGCGATCACGTCCGCCCCGCCCACCGGCACCCGCAGAACGTTCTCGTGCAGCACCGCCCAATACTCGGGCCTTGTAGTGCCCTTGAGGATGTGCGCCCGCTCCGTCCGGGCCGCCACCTTCTCCTCCACGTACGCCTCGGTCGCGAACGGGTTGGCCGCGATCGTCACGGCCCGCGCGTACTCGGCGGTCTGCAGGAGGCCCGGGACCACCGTCGGGGCGAACTCGCAGATCTTCGTCGCGAGCACCTCGAGCTCCGCCACCGCCCGGAAATACTCCGCGTACGGCGACTTGTCGATCAGCTTTCTGCACATGCGCTCGAAAAAGCCATCGGTTTGCAGTGAGTCGTCAATCCGCTGCGCCACGTCCAACTGTGGTTTCCTGATTGCCTGTTCGAATTGGCCGATGTATCCGCCCGATACGAACACCTGCCTGCCCAGCTCCTCCTGCGTGAGTTCGGCGACCTCCCTGCGGCGCTTGAGTTCCGCGCCGAAGAATTCCCATGCCGCCTGCCGCGGAGCTTTGGCCATGGATCAATCCCCCTTGCCCAGCTGCCCGGTTGTAGTGGGCGCACCCCTGTCGAGGGTAGTCGCGGAGCGCCACGCTTGTAATGCGAAACGTGAACTCGGACGAGGAAGGGAAACAATGGCGGGCAACGAAAGGGCGCGGCACTCGATCGCGTGCGTCGAAGAGGCGGAGGATGCTGTGAACTCATTGCGTGCGGCTCTGAAGCGGTCAGGTGTCACGCTTCCCTCGCTGCGCCTGGACCCCGCTTCCTACGCACGCGATGTGCCGTGCGCACTCGTCGAATTGGGGCGCTGCAACGTCGACACCGTGCGGATGATCGCGGCCGCGCTGCCAAGGGAAGGGCAACGGACCTCATGACCCACGTTCCGCCCGTCGGCTCGTACGTCGTCGACACCCGAACGGGGCGGGTGGGCCGGCTCATGGGGGAGGCGGGCCCGCGGCTCAGCCTGAGACCTGTCGGCGGCGGCCGGGAGTGGGAGTGCCCGCCGGACACGGTGCGTCCCGCCACGGACGCCGAGCGGATCAGCGCGACGACGGCGTACGTGAACGCCCGCAGCCGCGGCGAACTGCCGTGACGGCCGGTCAGTCCCGGACGGCTCAGTAGTAACCCTTCTCGCCGTCGAGCAGCTCCCGGATCGTGTCCATGTGGCCCGCGTGCCGGGCGGTCTCCTCGATCATGTGGATCAGCATCCAGCGAAGGGACGCCGCCGCCGAGCGGTAGTCCGGGTGCCTGCCCACTTCGTCCAGCGAATGGGCGGCGATGATCTCGTTCGACACCGCGCACTGCTTCTCGTAATCGTCGAGGAGCTGTGCGAGCGGAGTGCCCTCGACCCTCATGTCGGCGTTCTCGGGCTCCTCCACGAACTGGGGCCCTTCGGCCGGTCCGCCGAGGAAGAGGACCTCGAACCAGGAGTTCTCGACCCAGCGCATGTGGGAGACGAGACCGGCCATGGTCATCAGCGGCGACGTCGGCAGGAGGGTGCGGTGGGCGTCCTCGTCGGACAGGCCCTCGCACTTGTAGTGGATGATCGCGCGCTGCAGGTCGAGCCAGCCGACGAGCTGGGTCCGTTCGTCCGCGGTGAAGGGGGGCCGGGTGCGGGAAGGCGTCATGGGCGGCGACGCTAGCGGAGCAGCGGGTGCATCGGCACGGGATTTTCGGCGGGGGCCGGCCCGATGACTTCCGGCGCCGGCCCCGGTCCCCTCTCCATGGACAAGGAATTCAGCGCGACCCTGCGGAAGAGCCCCGCCAAGGGCGGCTGGACCTACCTCGTGTGGCCCGGGTCCGTCGACTTCTTCGGGACCCGGGGACTCGTCAAGGTCCGCGGCACCATCGACGGGCATCCCTTCCGCAGCTCCTTCATGGCGCTCGGGGACGGCACCCACAAGCTGCCCGTCAAGGCCGACGTGCGCAAGGCGATCGGCAAGGAGGCCGGTGACACCGTGACCGTACGGCTCGTGGAGCGGATCCAGGACTGAGCGGATCCCTCGGGCTCGTTGCGCACAGACCCCGCGAGGACCACCTCCCATCCCCTGGCCACCGGGCCCGGACCGTACGAGAGAATGGGCCCATGAGCCTGTTCCGTGACGACGGCGTCGTCCTGCGCACCCAGAAACTGGGTGAAGCGGACCGCATCATCACGCTGCTCACACGCGGTCACGGCCGCGTACGCGCCGTGGCCCGCGGGGTGCGGCGCACCAAGTCCAAGTTCGGGGCGAGGCTCGAACCCTTCAGCCACGTCGACGTGCAGTTCTTCGCGCGCGGAAGCGAACTCGTCGGACGCGGGCTGCCCCTGTGCACCCAGAGCGAGACCATCGCTCCCTACGGTGGCGGCATCGTCAGCGACTACGCCCGCTACACCGCCGGCACCGCCATGCTCGAGACCGCCGAACGCTTCACCGACCACGAGGGCGAGCCCGCCGTACAGCAGTATCTGCTGCTCGTCGGCGCCCTGCGCACCCTCGCGCGCGGGGAACACGCTCCGCACCTCGTCCTCGACGCGTTCCTGCTGCGCTCCCTCGCCGTCAACGGCTACGCCCCCAGCTTCGACGACTGCGCGAAATGCGGACTGCTCGGACCCAACCGCTTCTTCTCCGTCGCCGCCGGCGGTGTCATATGCGGCGACTGCCGGGTGCCCGGCAGCGTCGTACCCTCTGCGGAGGCCATCGCACTGCTCAGCGCCCTGCTGACCGGCGACTGGGCCACGGCGGACGCGTGCGAGGCGCGGTACGTCAGGGAGGGCAGCGGCCTGGTGTCCGCCTATCTGCACTGGCACCTGGAGCGCGGCCTGCGCTCGCTCAGATACGTAGAGAAATAGGGAGATGTGACCCGCATGGCACGACGCGGAATCCTGGGCAGGTCCCGCCGCGAGTACAAGGTCCCCGAGCCGCACCCCTCCGGGGCACGCCCGCCGAAAATCCCTGGCGAGCTCGTTCCCAAGCATGTCGCGTGCGTCATGGACGGCAACGGCCGCTGGGCCAAGGAGCGCGGGCTGCCGCGCACCGAGGGGCACAAGGTCGGCGAGGGTGTCGTCCTCGACGTACTCAAGGGCTGCCTGGAGATGGGCGTCAAGAACCTCTCCCTGTACGCCTTCTCCACGGAGAACTGGAAGCGCTCGCCCGACGAGGTCCGCTTCCTGATGAACTTCAACCGCGACGTCATCCGCCGCCGCCGCGACGAGATGGACGAGCTCGGCATCCGTATCCGCTGGGTCGGCCGGATGCCCAAGATGTGGAAGTCCGTCGTCCAGGAGCTTCAGGTCGCCCAGGAGCAGACCAAGGACAACGACGCCATGACGCTGTACTTCTGCGTCAACTACGGCGGTCGCGCCGAGGTCGCGGACGCGGCGCAGGCGATCGCGCGGGACGTCGCGGCCGGCAGGCTCGACCCGTCGAAGGTCAACGAGAAGACCTTCCAGAAGTACCTGTACTACCCGGACATGCCGGACGTCGACCTGTTCCTGCGCCCCAGTGGCGAGCAGCGCACCTCCAACTACCTGATCTGGCAGAGCAGTTACGCCGAAATGGTGTTCCAGGACGTGCTGTGGCCCGACTTCGACCGGCGCGACCTGTGGCGCGCCTGCCTCGAGTACGCGCAGCGCGACCGCCGCTTCGGCGGCGCGGTCCCGAACGAGGAGCTCGAGGAGATGCAGGGACGGCTCGAGAAGCCGACGGCCTGACCTGCCGGACTCCCGGTACGATCACGGCTCGTCACCATGATCGGGGAGTCGGGGAGGGCCGTGACCGAGGTTCAGCGCGACAACGGGCAGGCGGTGGCGCTCACTTACGAGCCCACCGCCGCCGACATGGCAGCCGCGCTGCGGGCCTCCGGCGACAGACACGGCATCGGGCTCGTGATCCTTCCCGAGCGCGGTGTGCGCGAGGGCGGCGACGCCGACCGGCTGCGCGCCCTGCTCGACCGGCACACCCGGCGAACATGACCGCCCGCGGTTGCGGCGCCGCCGCACTGTTCGCCCTCGCCGCGCTCCTCGCGTACGTCAGCTTCGGCGCCACCGTCGAGATGGAGACCTTCCCGGGCTTCCGCCCCAACCATGCCGGGTTCGCCGTCTTCTCCGTCGTCCTGGCCATTCTGTCCGCATGGGGCGGCCTGGCCGTCGCCGGACGCCGCTCACGCCTCGCGCTCGCGGCGGCCGTCTGCGTGGCCGCGGCACTGACCTGGCGCATGTACACGCTGGCACCGGCCCTGCACTGCTGGGAGCACAACACCGTCGGACGCAACGACGACGGCAGCTACGACTGCTTCGACCTGTAGCCGCCGGCGGGACGCACGGCAGCGGCCCGCGCCCCGGCAGGGGTGCGGGCCACCTCGATGGTCCGGCTGTTACTGCTCGGCCGCCGCCGCGCACTCCGCGCACGTACCGAAGATCTCCACGGTGTGCGCCACATTCACGTAGCCGTGCTGGGCCGCGATCGACTCCGCCCACTGCTCCACCGCCGGGCCCTCCACCTCGACGGCCTTGCCGCACAGGCGGCACACCAGATGATGGTGGTGGTCGTCCGTCGAGCAGCGCCGGTACACCGACTCGCCGTCGCTGGTGCGCAGCACATCCACCTCACCCGCGTCGGCGAGTGACTGCAGCGTGCGGTAGACCGTCGTCAGGCCGACCGAATCTCCGCGGTGCTTGAGCATGTCGTGCAGGTCCTGCGCACTGCGGAACTCGTCCACCTCGTCGAGCGCCGCCGCCACCGCGGCACGCTGCCGGGTCGACCGGCCTCGCACCGGGGCTGTGTTTCCGCCGGTTGGCGCCGTGGTCACAGGTGCCTCCTCGCTTGCCCGCGCATACGTCGGGCTATTGTGCCAGGCCCGCGTACGAGCCTTGACGCGGTCCTACGCGCCGCGGCCCGCATATGGTGCGGACCTGCTCAGACCTTGACGTCGTCGCTCGTTCCGCGCGCACCCGGCATGTCCACCGAGCACTGCGCCCCGGGCGCCTCCACCGCCCTGGCCCGGCGCCGTGCGAACGGCATGGCGAGCGCGGTCAGCAGAACGAAGACGGCGATGGCCAGCAGAACAATCGTCGCTCCCGGCGGCACATCCCGGTAGTAGGAGGTCGCGGTTCCGGCCAGCGAGACCCCCACACCGATCGCCACGGCCAGCGCGAACGTGGCCCGGAAGGACCGCGAGACCTGCTGGGCCGCGGCCACCGGCACCACCATCAGGGCGCTGACCAGCAGCAGCCCCACGACGCGCATCGCCACGCTCACCGTGACCGCGGCGGTCACCGAGATCAGCAGATTCAGCGTCCGCACCGGCAGCCCGGTCACCCGCGCGAACTCCTCGTCCTGGCTGATCGCGAACAGCTGTCTGCGCAGCCCCAGCGACACCGCCACCACGAACGCCGCGAGCAGCACGATCGCTGTGAGGTCCTCCTCGGAGACCGTCGACAGCGAACCGAACAGGAACGAGCTGAGCTTCGCCGTCGACCCGGTCTCCGACATGTTGATCAGCAGCACACCGCCCGCCATGCCGCCGTAGAAGAGCAGCGCGAGCGCGATGTCGCCGCGGGTGCGGCCGTACGCACGGATCAGTTCCATCACGACCGCGCCGATCACCGAGACGATCGTCGCCGTCCAGATCGGGTTGGTGGACAGCAGAAAGCCGAGGCCGACGCCGGTCATCGCGACATGGCCGATTCCGTCGCCCATCAGGGCCTGGCGGCGCTGCACGAGGTGGATGCCGATCGCGGGGGCGGTGATACCGACCAGCACGGCCGCGAGCAGCGCCCGCTGCATGAAAGCGGTGTCCAGGATGTCCATGATCAGGTCAGCAGTCCCGTGCGGAGCGGCTCGTCGGCCGCGTGCGGATGTACGTGGTCGTGGCCGGGCAGCGCATGCTGGCCCACGGCCTCGGGCGGCGGTCCGTCATGGACCACACAGCCGTCGCGCAGCACCACGGCCCGGTTGATCAGCGGCTCCAGCGCGCCCAGTTCGTGCAGCACCAGCAGCACCGTCGTACCGGCGGCGACCTGCTCGCGCACCGTCCCGGCCAGCACCTCCTGGCTCGCCAGGTCGACGCCCGCCATCGGCTCGTCCATGATCAGCAGTTCGGGTTCGCAGGCGAGGGCCCGGGCGATCAGCACCCGCTGGTGCTGGCCGCCGGACAGGGCGTTCACCGAGTCCTTGGCGCGGTCTGCGAGGCCGACGAGGTCGATGGCGCGCTGCACGGCCGCCCTGTCGGAACGCGACGGCAGTCCGAAGCGGCTGCGGGAGAGCCGGCCCGCGGCGACGACCTCCCGGACGGTCGCGGGCACACCGCTCGCGGCGGTCGTGCGCTGGGGTACGTAGCCCACCCGTGCCCACTGGCGGAAGCGGCGCAGCGGCGTGCCGAACAGTTCGATCTCGCCGCCGGTGAGCGGTACCTGGCCGATGACCGAGCGCACCGCGGTGGACTTTCCGGAACCGTTCGCCCCGAGCAGGGCGACGACCTCACCGCGGCGCACGGTCAGGTCGATACCGCGCAGCACCGGCCGCGAGCCGAGCGTGGCCCGGCCTCCGCGGACGGATATGACCGGCTCCAAGGCGTTCGCGGTGTGATCCATGCTGTGATCCATGGCAGGCCCCTCCGTGGGGAGTGGGGTGGGGTTCGTGTGGTCGGGTGTCACCGTGCGCCGAGGGCCTTCTCCAGTGCCGCGAGGTTGGACCGCATGACCTCGAGGTAGTCGTCGCCGTGGGACTCGGGTGTGATTCCCTCGAGCGGATCGAGGACGTCGGTCTTCAGACCGGTGTCGGCCGCGAGGGTCTTGGCGGTCCTGTCGCTGGCGAGCGCCTCGAAGAAGACGGTGGTGACCTTTTCCTTCTTCGCGATGGTCTGGAGTTCCCTGATGCGCGCGGGGCTCGGCTCGCCCTCCGGGTCGAGGCCGGCGATGCCCTCCTGGTCCAGCCCGTAGCGCTCGGCAAGGTGGCCGAACGCGGAGTGGGTGGTGATGAACGTCTTGGTGGCGGTGTTCTTCAGGCCCTGCTGGAAGTCGGTGTCCAGCGCGGTGAGCTTGGCGACCAGCGCGTCGGTGTTCTTCTCGTAGTCCGCGGCGTGGTCGGGGTCCGCCTTGGCGAGCTTCGCACCGACCTTCTCGGCGACCTCGGCGTACTTCACGGGGTCGAGCCAGATGTGCGGGTCGCCGCCCTCGGACTCATGGCCCCCGTGCTCGTGGCCTTCCTCGGCGTGTCCCTCGTCCCCGGCTTCGTGGCCGTGGTCGTGCCCGCCTGCCGCGCCGTGGTGCTCCACCGTGGTGAGGGTGGCGGCGTCGACCTTGTGCTCGACATCGGCCTCGGCTATTGCGTCGTCGACCGCGGGCTGCACACCCTTGAGATAGAGGATGAAGCCCGCTTCGTTCAGCTCGGCGGTCTGCCGCGGCTTCAGCTCCAGATCGTGCGGCTCGATGCCGGGCTGAGTGAGAGTGGAGACGGACACATGAGCGCCCCCTATCTCCTCGGCGAGATACTGCATGGGGTAGAAGGACGCCACGACCCTCAGCTTGCCGCCGCTGCGGCCGTCCGAAGCGGCGGAGGTGGAGCACGCGGAGACGGCCACGAGGCCGAGCGCGACCGCTCCGGCGACGGCGGTGGTGGGTATGAGGCGTCGTACGTTCATGACAGTCATTTTCAACAAAATTGGAAACGATTGTCAACAAGGATGGTGGCTGCCCGCTACCCCAGACCGATTTGATCCGGGGGGTGCGGCCGCCGGTAACCTGAAGCATTCGCCCGCCCGCCACCCCGACCACCACCCCTCATCGAGGCGCTTTCGCGCCCCCCAAGTCCAAATTCGTCGTCGTAATGAAGAGAGCACCGTGGCCGCCGACAAGATCGACACCATCGTCAACCTGAGCAAGCGTCGTGGCTTTGTCTACCCGTGCAGCGAGATCTACGGCGGTCAAAAGGCCGCCTGGGACTACGGGCCGCTGGGTGTCGAGCTCAAGGAGAACATCAAGCGCCTGTGGTGGCGGTACATGGTCACCTCGCGCGAGGACGTCGTGGGTATCGACTCGTCGGTGATCCTGGCCACCGAGGTCTGGGAGGCCTCCGGCCACGTCGCCACCTTCACCGACCCGCTCACGGAGTGCACCTCCTGCCACAAGCGCTACCGGGCCGACCACCTCGAGGAGGCGTACGAGGAGAAGCACGGCAAGCTCCCCGAGCACGGCCTCGCCGACCTCAACTGCCCCAACTGCGGCAACAAGGGCACCTTCACCGAGCCCAAGCAGTTCTCCGGCCTGCTCTCCACCCACCTCGGTCCCACCCAGGACTCCGGCTCGATCGCCTACCTGCGCCCCGAGACCGCCCAGGGCATCTTCACCAACTTCGGCCAGGTCCATCAGACCTCCCGCAAGAAGCCGCCCTTCGGCATCGCGCAGATGGGCAAGTCCTTCCGGAACGAGATCACCCCGGGCAACTTCATCTTCCGCACCCGCGAGTTCGAGCAGATGGAGATGGAGTTCTTCGTCAAGCCCGGCGAGGACGAGCAGTGGCACGAGTACTGGATGGAGCAGCGCTGGAACTGGTACACCGGCCTGGGTCTCCGTGAGGAGAACATGCGCTGGTTCGAGCACCCGCAGGAGAAGCTCTCCCACTACTCCAAGCGCACCGCCGACATCGAGTACCGCTTCCAGTTCGGCGGCAGCGAGTGGGGCGAGCTCGAGGGCGTCGCCAACCGCACCGACTACGACCTCAACGCGCACTCCAAGGCGTCCGGCACCGACCTGTCGTACTTCGACCAGGAAGCCGGCGAGCGCTGGATCCCCTACGTGATCGAGCCCGCCGCCGGCGTCGGCCGCACCATGCTCGCCTTCCTCCTCGACGCCTACAACGAGGACGAGGCCCCCAACGCCAAGGGCGTCATGGAGAAGCGCACCGTCATGCGCCTCGACCCGCGCCTCGCACCCGTCAAGGTCGCCGTGCTGCCGCTGTCCCGCAACCCGCAGCTCTCGCCGAAGGCCAAGGGCCTCGCCGCCGACCTGCGCCAGAACTGGAACATCGAGTTCGACGACGCGGGCGCCATCGGCCGCCGCTACCGCCGCCAGGACGAGATCGGCACGCCGTACTGCGTCACCGTCGACTTCGACACCCTCGACGACAACGCGGTGACCGTGCGCGAGCGCGACAGCATGAAGCAGGAGCGCGTCTCCCTGGACCAGATCCAGGGCTACCTGGGCAGCCGCCTCCTCGGCTGCTGACCGTCGCCGGCCGTTCGGCGAGAAGCCCCCGGTTCCGTACCCGGAACCGGGGGCTTCGTTGCACACTGGGCGCACGCGTACCCGCAGGCGCCAGGAGGCAAGCATGCCGTCCATGACCAGCAGCAAGGTGAGCAGATGGGACCAGCACGGACGAGAACACGTGGTGCAGGTACAGAAGGCGGGAATCCAGCGGCAGTTGACCTGCCGCACCTGCGGCTGGCGCAAGAACGCGCAGTTCCTGCCGTGGCTCAAGGCCGAGGAACACCTCACCGAGGCGCACCAGGCGACCGTGGACCCGGCAGGCGGCTGAGCCGCCGCTACGCCGGACCGGTGTCGCCCGGCCCGGCCGCAGGCCCGCGCAGCAGCAGATCCGCGACCGCCGCGAACTCGCCGTCGTTACCCGGCTTCTGCCACGGGGGCGCACAGGCCGGATCGGAAAAGGGCCGTGGTGCCGTGGACCGCACGCGCCGTGCCACTGGGTGCGACCAGCGTGAACTTTCGCGCCGGCACGCCCTCTTCGACGATCTTCCGCAGCTGCTCGACGAGTTCGTCGGTGTGCCGCTCGACGTCACCCGTGCGGCTCCGCTCTCGCGGCACGCCCGAAAACCAGGTGCTCCCGCCCCCCGGGCGCGCTAGCGTCCTGTGCATGTCTTCGTTCTTCCAGATGTACGAGTGAGAGCGCGGCGGTCATCCGTCCTCGCCTGACCATTCCCGAGTCACTTCTCACCCCGATGGGAGAACCCCGTGGCCAAGAGCCGTAACAACCTCCTCGGCGTTGGCGGGCAGCGCCGGAAGCTGTCCCGCGCCGACCAGCAGGGCAACGGCCCCGCCCGTAACAACGACCGCAAGGCGGCCGCCGACCAGAAGCAGGACCTGCTCCGCAAGATGCGCGAGCGGGCCCAGGGCAAGACGGACGACGAGCAGACGCCTCAGCCCGAGGCCTGACCACACCTGTGGGCCCGGACCGGGCCCACGACGACGCGTCGCGCGAGCGCCTGGTCCAGCTCCAGGCGCTCGCGCTCGCCGGGTGTGAGCGCCCCGGCCGTTGCCGCCCCGCCCCGGTCAGCCCTTGAAGCGGGCCGCCGCGGGGATCAGATCGCCCTTCTTGGCGATGCCGACGGTCCACAGGTCCGCGGTGCCCGGCACCGTCGCCAGTCCGCGTATCACCAGCGACGGGTCCGGAGCCTGTTCGAAGCGGCGTTGCGTGGCGTCCCAGCGCAGGGCGACGGAGACCGAGCCCTTCCCGCCCACCGCCCACAGGGCGTTGTCGCCGGAGCGGCCTGCGGCGCGCAGCCGGCCGTCGGGGACGTCCGGGGTGCTGACGGCGGTCCACTTCCTGCCGTCCCAGCGCGCGGCGAAGGGGCGTTCCGAGCTGCCGGTGACGGAGCCGCCCACCGCCCACACCTCGTCGGCGGACACCGCCGTGATCCCCGCGAACCAACGATGCTCGCCCTGCTTGCCCCCGGGCGCCTCCATGCGCGTCCAGGAGGTGCCGTCGAAGTGCAGCAGCAGCGCGGTCTGTTCGGTGTCGGCGCCGGCGAATGACGAGCCTGCCGCCCAGATGTCGTCGGGTGCGACGACGGCGAGGCTGGTCAGTTCGCCCTTGCCGACATCGGGGAGGGCCTGTCTGCGCCAGGCCGAACCGTCCCACGCCTGCACGGCGGGCACACCGTTCTTGATGCCCTGCGGCACTGCACGGCCGACTGCCCAGGCCTTGCCGTCGGAGGCGATGGCCACCGCGTCGGGTGTGAGGCGGCCGCCCGGGTCGCGGTCGAAGGCGCGTGCGGTCCAGGCGGTTCCGTCCCAGTGCGCGGAGGAGGCGCCGACCGTCCAGATGTCGTCGGCCGACTTCACGGCGAGGGCCTGAGGGAAGCTGTCGGCGGGCAGGGTCGACTCCTGTTTCCACGAGGTCCCGTCCCAGCGGAGTGCGACCGCCTCGTTCTTGATGTTGGTGCTGTCCTTCAGCCGGTAGCCGACGGCCCACGCCTGTTTGTCGTCGAGCGCGGCGACGGCGGTGAGGTCGCCTTTCTCCACCGGGGTGGGGGTCGTTGTCCACTGCCCGGCCCGCGCGGCCGCGGCCGGGGCCTCGCCCGTGTCGGAAGCGGGACCGGCCCAGGCGTTGGCGACGACCAGGCTGCCGGTCGCGATGGCACCCGCGGCCAGTGACGCCAGCAGAGGCCGCCGCCGTACGCGCCGGTGCCGGGATGAGGTGTTCGTGTTCGTCACGGGAGTCCTTGGTGTTCGGCGGTCGGTACTAGACCGTGGTCTTGATGACGAAGTCGAAGGCGCCGGTGTAGCGGCCGTCCTGCGGGGCCGACAGCGTGATCGTGCAGGCGCTGTTGCGGAGCCGGTCCTGGGCGTTGAGCGCGGCGAAGTCCCGGCCGTAGGCCTGGGTGCCGTCGGGGAAGTACAGCTGGGTGATCAGGACCGGTCCGCCGGGAGCCTGCACCTGGGTGTGGATGTGAGGTGCGCGGTTGCCCCAACGGCCCCAGTAGTCACGGGGGATGATCGTCTGCAGCCGGAACGCGCCCCGGTTGTCGGTGTACTGGTGGCCCCGGAGTGCGAAGCCGGAAGTGTCGTAGTCGCCGTTCTGGTCGCACTGCCAGAACTCGATGAGCGCGCCCGCCACGGGGGCGCATGCGGTGTCGTAGACGACGCCGCTGAGGTCGAGGCGTACCCCGCTGATGCCGGGGGTGACGAAATTGCCGCGCTCGGGGGACTCGGGCTTGAAGAGCGGGCCTTCGGTCGCCGCCGGGGTCTCGTGGCCGTCGCAGGCGGGTGTGACGGCCAGGGGGCGGCCTTGTGCCCGGGCCTGCTGCACTGCGGTCACCGGGTGTGCCGCGGTCTGCGGGTGTGCCGCCGCCGACGCGGCGCCGGTCGCCGCGAGCGCCGCGGCTGTCATGCCCATCGAACTGGCCCTGATGAACGTCCTGCGCGAGCTGGTGTGCCCGCCGCCGGCATCGTGGTCCTGGCGCATCGCGTCTCCTTGCCGATCGTCTGTGCGGCAGGGCATTCCGTGGGGGTAAGGACCGGCACCAGGCGCACGAGTCCTCGCAATGCCCTGTTCCGAGCAGCGTGGCCGCTGCCGGGTGCGAGCGGATCGGCCGGATGACCGGCGGGTTCGGCGCGTTACGAAACCCGGGGCGGTCGCCGGCCTGCGGTGACCCGTGCTCTTTCGGCCACCCACAGGGCGATCTGGGTCCGTGACCGCATGCCCAGCTTGTCCCGCACGTGGTCGAGGTGGGTGGAGACCGTGCTCGCCGCGAGCCCGAGCCGGGACGCGATCTCGCGGTTGGTGAGCCCCTCGGCGACGAGCGCGGCCACCGCCGACTCCCGTCCGGTCAGCGGAGACATGTCGTCCCGCCCGGCCGCGGGGTCCGCGGTCTCAGTCCTGTCGTCAAGGTGCAGGGCGTGACCGAGCAACTGCCGCCAGCGCAGCCGGCGCCCATCGGCCACGGCGGCGTCGCGCGCCGGCGGGGGCAGGGCGGCGTGTGCGCGTACGGCCGCCGCCTCGACCTGCCGCTGCCATGCGGCCTCGGGCTCGGTGTCGAGGCGTCGGCGTGCCTGAGCCGCGGCGGTGAGCAGCCGCAGCGAGCGTCGTGCGTCGCCCTGTTCGCCTGCCACCAGCGCCAGCCCTTCGAGCGGATAGAGCGCATGGAGGCTCTGCCCGGGGACCGTGCGCAGAGCCTCGGCGAACAGTTCTTCGGCCGCGTCGAGGTCGCCGAGCGCGAGGCGTATCGCACCGGCGGTGTGCAGTGCGGCCGACGATGCGCCCCCGTCGGGCCAGGTCCGCAGCAGCGGCAGGCACAGGGACATCAGAGCGTCGCCCTCGGCCGCCTTTCCGGTGTGCAGCAGTGCCCAGGCCAGATGGTGGCGGCACCAGGCGGTGTCGCGGGGGCGGCCGAGCGGGACGACGAGGTCGAGGCATTCGGCGAAGTCCACGACCGCGCCGGCGAAGTCGCCGCGGCACAGGTGTGCGGCGGCCCGCGCGTCCAGGGCGTTGGCGAGGGCTGCGGGGCTGTGGCCGCGGCGTTCGACCGCGACGGCCTGTTCGGCGAAGCGCAGGGCCGCGGCTCGGTCGGCCTGCCGACAGGCGGCGCGGGTGGCGAGGGCCAGGGCAGCGCCGCCGAGGACGCCTTCGGTGTCGTCCTGGAGGATCCGGGTCAGCAGGGCGCGGGAGGCGGTGAGCTGCTCCTGCTGGTAGAGGACCCGGGCCAGCGCGAGCGCCGGCCGCAGATATGAGATGTCGCGTTCCTGCCCGGCGTGGGCGACGGCCGCCGCGAGGTTCTCCCGCTCCTCGGTCGGCGCCCCGCCCGCCTGGTCGACGAAGACCTGGTCCCCCGTCGGCGCCAGCAACCGGGTGAGCCAGTCGACGGCACGCTGCCAGGTGTCGTGGAGCTCGCCGGACTCGGTCAGGCGGTCCAGGGCGTATGCGCGTACGGAGCTGAGCTGCCGGAAGCGGGCTGCTCCCGCTGCATCGCCCGGCAGCCGCACCAGCAGTGATTTGGCCTCCAGCGCGCACAGCACGCGCAGCACCTGCTGCGGTCCCAGGTCGTCGTCGGCTCCGCCGGCTGTGCACACCGCGGCCGCCCCCGTCGCGTCGAATCCGCCGACGAGGACGGCCAGCCGACGAAGGAAGGCCTGTTCCCGCGGTTCGAGCAATCGATGGCTCCAGTCGATCGCGGCCGCCAGTTCGCGGTGCCGCCCCGGACCGGTCCTGCTGCCGTCGGTGAGGAGGGAGAGCTGGTCGTCGAGACCGGTGAGGATGTCGCCGAGAGGGAGGGTTCCGGCGCGGCGGGCCGCCAGCTCGATGGCGAGCGGCAGTCCGTCGAGGCGGCGGCAGATCTCGGCCACCGTGTGGGCGTTCGACGTGTTCAGGGTGAATCCGGGTGCCGCGGTGGCGGCCCGTTCGGCGAACAGCAGGACGGCGTCGCAGTGCTGCACGGTCGCCGGGTCGTCCGGGCCGTGGGCGGGCGCCAGCGACAGTTCGGCCACACGGAACACCACCTCGCCGGGTACGCGCAGCGCCTCCCGACTGGTGGCGAGGATCCGCAGCCGAGGGCACCGGGCGAGCAGCTGGGCGGCCAGCTCGGCGCACGGCTCGGCCAGATGTTCGCAGTTGTCCAGGATCAGCATGGCCGAACCGCCGCCGAGTGCATGGACGAGTACGTCGACGCCGGTCCGTCCGTGCCGCTCGCCGACCCCGAGTGCGGCGGCGACGGCCTGCGGCAGCCGGTCGCCGTCGTGCAGCGTGTCCAGTTCGACCAGCCGTGCCCGCCTGCCGGAGGCTGCGCCGCGCAGGTGGGCGACGGTGTGGAGGGCCAGCCGTGTCTTTCCCACTCCGCCGGGTCCGGTGAGGGTCACCAGCCGCGACGACTTCAGCAGGGCACGCAGCCGGGTCAGTTCGTCGTGGCGTCCGACGAAGGAGTCCAGCGCCCGGGGGAGCCCTGCGGCCGGTGGCAGCGGGCCGGCGGGATCGTCGTCGTGGCGCACCGAGCGGCGCCGGAAGGCACGCTGCCGGCAGGCGTCGGAGCAGTAGCGTGCGGGCCGTCCGCCTCTTCCCGTCCCGCTTCGCCGGCCCAGCTCGTTCCCGCACACCGCGCACGCTCGACTGCCGCTCACCCGCCGCATCCTCGCCGAGCGGGCGCGCCCTCACCACCGGGTCCGGTGAAGGGTGATCCACGCCGCATCCGGAGCCGGTCCGGCACGCGCTGTCAGCGCGAGGCGGGCAGCGGCTGCTCCGTAGCCGGCTCCAGCCGTTCGGCGGCCCGCTGAGCGGTCTGCTGGGCCCACCGGCCACTGGTCAGGGCCCCGGCCACCAGGATGCCCAGCCCGCATGCGGTGATGACCCACCACGCGGGGCGGCTCGCGTCGACGAACCCGTCGGTGGGTGAGGAGGGGGAGACTCCGGCGGCGAGTACGGCTCCGACGACGGCCACGCCGAGGGTCTGGCCGGTCTGGCGGCTCGTCGAGGCGATCGCGGCGGCGACACCTGCCTGGGTGCGGGGCATCCCGGACACGGCGGTGTTGGTGATGGGGGCGTTGACCAGGCCGAAGCCGAGACCGAAGAGTACAAAGCCGGTGAACAGCCCGGTCGCGGTGGCCTCCGCCTCGAACGCGGCGAACATCAGGCCGCTCGCGGTCATGGCCGTGCCGGCGACGAGCAGGGGCAGCCGTGGCCCGTGGGTGCCGACCAGCCGGCCCGACAGGGGTGCGCAGACGAAGGTCATGGCGGCCATGGGCAGCATGTACAGACCGGCGTCCAGCGCCGAGAGGCCGCGCACATCCTGCAGATAGAGGGTGGTGACGAACAGGAAGCCGCCGAGCGCGGCGAAGGCGAACACCGCGATCAGGTTGGCTCCGCTGAACGGCGCGGAGCGGAAGAAGCGCAGATCGATCAGTGGTTCGCGGCGTCTGGGCTCGTACAGCAGCAGACCGGTCAGGGCGAGGACGGAGACGGCTGCGTAGAGGGGGTCCGATTCGATGATCGCGTACGTCAGTGAGCCGAGGAGCGCCATGACGAGGAGCTGGCCCACCGGGTCGGCGCGGCGGGGCCGCGGGGCGCGGGACTCCGGCACGTAACGCCAGGTGAGGAGCAGGGCCGCGAGGCCCACCGGAACGTTGATCCAGAAGATCGAGCGCCAGCCGACCCCGTCGACGAGGAGACCGCCGATGAGTGGCCCGGCCGCCATCGAGATACCGACCACTCCGCCCCACACCCCGATGGCGCGGGCCCGCGCGCGCGGCTCGGTGAAGGTGTTGGTGATGATCGACATCGCGACGGGGTTGAGCATGGAGCCCCCGACGGCCTGCACCATGCGGAAGACGACGAGCGACTCGAGGTTCGGGGCGAGTGAGCACAGGACCGACCCGGCGGTGAAGACGACGAGCCCGGCCTGGAAGACCTTGCGGCGGCCGATGCGGTCGGCGGTGGATCCGGCGAGCATCAGCAGGCAGGCGAGGACCAGGGTGTAGGCGTCGACGGTCCACTGCATTCCGGCGACCGAAGCGTCCAGTTCGTCGCGCATGGAGGGCAGGGCGACGTTCAGGATGGTGTTGTCCAGGCTGACGATGAGCAGGCTCATACAGCAGATCGCCAGCACCAGCATGCGCCTGCGGGGACTGAGCTCCGGCATGCACGCATAGTACGGCTGACTGATCGCCGGGCCGGTAGGGCTGACTCCTGGCGCGGCGAGTGCGCGACAATGGGCGGATGACCACGTCTGCCCCGTCGACCACGCTCGCCCAGCCCGCTGTGCCGGCTGCACCTGCCACGGCCCCGGCGTCCCCGACGCTGAAGATCGGCCCCCACATGGTGCAGCCGCCGGTGGTGCTCGCGCCCATGGCCGGCATCACCAATGCGCCGTTCCGCACCTTGTGCCGCGAGTACAGCGGGGGCAAGGGGCTGTTCGTCAGCGAGATGATCACCACGCGGGCGCTGGTCGAGCGCAACGAGAAGACGATGCACCTGATCCACTTCGACGCGACCGAGACTCCGCGCTCGATCCAGCTGTACGGAGTGGACCCGGCCACCGTCGGCAAGGCCGTTCGCATGATCGCGGACGAGGACCTGGCCGACCACATCGACCTGAACTTCGGCTGCCCGGTGCCCAAGGTGACCCGCAAGGGGGGCGGTTCCGCGCTCCCGTACAAGCGGCCGCTGCTGCGCGCGATCCTGAACGAAGCGGTCTCGAACGCGGGCGGTCTGCCGGTCACGATGAAGATGCGCAAGGGCATCGACGACGACCACATCACCTATCTCGACGCGGGCCGGATCGCGGTCGAGGAGGGTGTCACGGCGATCGCGCTCCATGGGCGCACGGCGGCGCAGCACTACGGCGGCAGTGCGGACTGGGACGCCATCGCGCGCCTGAAGGAACACGTCCCCGAGATTCCGGTGCTCGGGAACGGCGACATCTGGTCGGCCGGTGACGCGCTGCGGATGATGCGCGAGACGGGTTGCGACGGTGTGGTCGTGGGGCGCGGCTGTCTGGGGCGGCCGTGGCTGTTCGGGGATCTGGTCGCCGCCTTCGAGGGCCAAGGTGCCCCCGGCGGAGCCGCTGACGGATACGGCGCGAGCCCCTCGCTGCGCCAGGTCGCCGACGCCATGGTGCGTCATGCCCGGCTGCTGGGGGAATGGATCGGCGACGAGACGCGGGGAGTGATCGACTTCCGTAAGCACGTGGCCTGGTATCTCAAGGGCTTCTCGGTCGGTTCGGAGATGCGCAAGAAGCTGGCGATCACCTCGTCGCTGGACGAGCTGGCCGCTCAGCTGAGCGAGCTCGATCTGGACCAGCCGTGGCCGGTGGGCGCGGACGGGCCGCGGGGGCGTACGTCGGGGAACAACCGTGTCGTGCTGCCGGACGGCTGGCTGAAGGACCCGTACGACTGCGCGGCTGTCAGCGTGGACGCGGAACTGGACACGTCGGGCGGATGAGTCCGGATCGTGTACCGGATGCTGGAATTCGGCCCGTTCCTGCGGCGTGATTCTCGCCACCCTTGATAGGGGAGGCGCTCAGATGAGCGGATCGAGGGTCATTGCACCTCTCAAAGGGTGGCACTCAGTGCCACCCTTTGAGTGTTCAACTCCTGAACTCACTTGCCGTGAAAGTTGCTCAGATGAGCGAGTATGGCCTTGGTTCGGTCAAGTGGCCTTCGGAGGATGAACGGAAAACCCGTTCCAGGTGCGGACTGCGGTCACCTGTGATCTGGTGGCGGACGAGTGGTTAAGGCCGTATGACGCGCAAGTGGACGTACCCAGGTGCCTTCGATCTGGGTATGTTCCTCGCCGTCAGGGCAGCCACCGAGTCCTCGAGGAGTCGAGACCCGTGTCGGAAAACAAAGATCAGAAGTTCGTCTACGACTTCACCGAGGGCAACAAGGACCTCAAGGACCTGCTCGGCGGTAAAGGTGCGAACCTCGCCGAGATGACCAACCTCGGCCTTCCCGTCCCTCCCGGCTTCACGATCACCACCGAGGCGTGCAAGGTCTACCTCGAGAGCGGCCAGGAGCCCACCGCGCTGCGCGACGAGGTCACCGCTCACCTCGACGCCCTCGAGCAGGCGATGGGCAAGAAGCTCGGCCAGGCCGACGACCCGCTGCTGGTATCCGTACGCTCGGGCGCGAAGTTCTCGATGCCCGGCATGATGGACACCGTCCTCAACATCGGCCTCTCCGACGAGTCCGTGACCGGGCTCGCCACGCAGGCCGGCGACGAGCGCTTCGCGTGGGACTCCTACCGCCGTCTGATCCAGATGTTCGGCAAGACCGTGCTGGGCGTCGACGGCGAGCTCTTCGAGGAGGCCCTCGAAGCGGCCAAGGAGACCAAGAAGGTCACCGTCGACACCGACCTCGACGCGGCTGATCTCAAGAAGCTGGTCAAGCAGTTCAAGAAGATCGTCAAGACCGAGGCCGGACGCGACTTCCCGCAGGACCCGCGCGAGCAGATGGATCTTGCCATCCACGCGGTCTTCGACTCCTGGAACACCGACCGCGCCAAGCTCTACCGCCGCCAGGAGCGCATCCCCGGCGACCTGGGCACGGCCGTCAACGTCTGCTCCATGGTCTTCGGCAACCTCGGCCCGGACTCCGGCACAGGCGTCGCCTTCACCCGCGACCCCGCCTCCGGTCACCAGGGCGTCTACGGCGACTACCTGCAGAACGCCCAGGGCGAGGACGTCGTCGCCGGTATCCGCAACACCGTGCCGCTCGCCGATCTCGAGAAGATCGACAAGAAGTCGTACGACCAGCTGATGCAGATCATGGAGACCCTCGAGACGCACTACAAGGACCTGTGCGACATCGAGTTCACCATCGAGCGCGGCCAGCTGTGGATGCTGCAGACCCGCGTCGGCAAGCGCACCGCCGGTGCCGCCTTCCGTATCGCCACCCAGCTCGTGGACCAGGGTCTGATCGACGAGGCAGAGGCGCTGCAGCGCGTCAACGGCGCGCAGCTGGCGCAGCTGATGTTCCCGCGCTTCGACGACAAGGCCAAGACGGAGCTGCTGGGCCGCGGTATCGCCGCGTCCCCGGGCGCCGCGGTCGGCAAGGCGGTCTTCGACTCGTACACGGCCGTCAAGTGGTCTCGATCCGGCGAGAAGGTCATCCTGATCCGCCGTGAGACCAACCCGGACGACCTGGACGGCATGATCGCGGCCGAGGGCATCCTGACCTCGCGCGGCGGCAAGACCTCCCACGCCGCCGTCGTCGCCCGCGGCATGGGCAAGACCTGTGTCTGCGGCGCCGAGGACCTCGAGGTCGACACCAAGCGCCGCCGGATGACGGTCAACGGCACCGTCGTCGAGGAGGGCGACGTCGTCTCCATCGACGGTTCCACCGGCAAGGTCTACCTCGGAGAGGTGCCGGTCGTGCCCTCCCCGGTCGTCGAGTACTTCGAGGGCCGGATGCACGCGGGCGCCGACGACGCCGACGAGCTCGTCGCCGCCGTGCACCGGGTCATGGCCTACGCGGACCGGGTACGCCGGCTGCGCGTACGGGCGAACGCCGACAACGCCGAGGACGCGCTGCGCGCACGGCGGTTCGGCGCGCAGGGCATCGGCCTGTGCCGCACCGAGCACATGTTCCTCGGCGAGCGCCGCGAGATGGTCGAGAAGCTGATTCTCGCCGACACGGACGACGAGCGCGAGACCGCGCTGCGGGAACTGCTGCCGCTGCAGAAGAAGGACTTCGTCGAACTGTTCGAGGCGATGGACGGCCTCCCGGTGACGGTCCGTCTGCTCGACCCGCCGCTGCACGAGTTCCTGCCCGACATCACCGAGCTGTCGGTGCGCGTCGCGCTCGCCGAGGCCCGCAAGGACCCGCACGAGAACGACCTGCGCCTGCTGCAGGCCGTCCACCGGCTCCACGAGCAGAACCCGATGCTGGGTCTGCGTGGCGTGCGCCTCGGACTGGTCATCCCGGGCCTGTTCACCATGCAGGTGCGGGCGATCGCGGAGGCCGTGGCACAGCGCATCGAGGCCAAGGGCGACCCGCGGGCCGAGATCATGATCCCGCTGGTCGGCACCGTGCAGGAGCTGGAGATCGTCCGCGACGAGGCCGAACAGGTCATCGCCGAGGTCCAGGCGGCGACGGGTGTGGAGCTGAAGCTCGCGCTCGGCACGATGATCGAGCTGCCGCGCGCCGCGCTGACCGCCGGACAGATCGCGGAGGCCGCGGAGTTCTTCTCCTTCGGCACCAACGACCTGACCCAGACCGTGTGGGGCTTCTCCCGCGACGACGTGGAGGCGAGCTTCTTCACGGCGTACCTGGAGAAGGGCATCTTCGGCGTCAGCCCGTTCGAGACCATCGACAAGGACGGCGTCGGCTCGCTGGTCCGCAACGCGGTCGCGGCCGGCCGGGCGACCCGGCCCGACCTCAAGCTCGGCGTGTGCGGTGAGCACGGCGGTGACCCGGAGTCGGTGCACTTCTTCCACGAGGTGGGCCTGGACTACGTCTCCTGCTCGCCGTTCCGCATCCCGGTGGCGCGCCTGGAGGCGGGCCGCGCCGCGGCCCAGTCGAGCGGCAGCGACTCCCGATAGGACGCCGGAGCCGTCGCAGGGTTCCGGGGCCTGCCCTCCGGAACCCGGTACCACCTGACCCTCACCGGTGCCCCGGTGACGGTTCCGGAGCACGAAACAGGAAGGGGCGGGCGCCTTGTGCGGGGCGCCCGCCCCTTCCGCATGCTCTCGTCCGGGTCGTCTCCGGCCGCTTCGGACGCCTCCGGTCGCATCGGGCCGGCTGCTGCGGCTGTTCCCGGCCTCGGGGCCGGGATTTACCGGGTGGGCGGTCCGCCGTTGAATCACGGACCAGCAATGGATCCGACACGTACCTTTAACAGCAATCGAATTTCTGCCATTCACTGCGCAAAGAATGGGGCGGGACGCGGCCCGCGGATCCCCACCCGCGAGCCACGCCCCATTACCCGTGCCGAACACGGAGCCGCAACCTCCACCACCGCCGCCGGACGCGCAAAGCCCCCCACGGTCCTCGCTGCGTCACTTCGGTGACAGAAGGTTTCGTGCTCGACGTCGTACAGCTTTTCGGTTGCCCCCCGAGGCCCGCGAGGGCTTTCAACTGTGGCTGAAACACCGTGGTAACGTCCCGTGACTGCATGCATACTCAGTGGCGGGGGCGATTGCGGATGCAACAGTGGGGGTTCGGTGCTTCGTATTCATTTCAATGCGGACGACTTGGCCAGAGTCAGGATGGCGGCCAGGCCGGACGCGTTGTGGGAATCGATTCTCAGTTTTCACCGATTGCGTGACCGGCGCGGTGCCCTGGTGTTCGGGGAATGGCGCTCCGAAGCCCGCACCCGGTTGAAAGGTGAAACACGGCTGCTGGCCGCGCTGGTTCCGCAGCATGGATATTTCCCGGACTTTCTGACTCCGCCCGAGACCCGCGACGGGCTCGACGCGGGTCTGGAGGCCCTGCGTGCCACACCGCCCGCGCGGCTGCACACCGAGCTGGCCCTCGCGGCCGCCCACCGCTCCGCGCTGCGCGTGCTGCCCAGCCGGCTCGTCGCGCTCGCCGAGGGCCGCAGCGAGCCGCTCGCGCGGCTCGTCGGGGCGCTGCGCGCCTACTGGAAGGCCGCGGTCGAGCCGTACTGGCCGCATGTCCAGGCCAGGGTGGAGGCGGACCGGGCGGTGCGCGGACGGGCGCTGCTCGACGGCGGTGCGGAGGAGCTGCTCGCCTCACTGCCGCCGGTGCTGCGCTGGCGTGCCCCGGTGCTGGAGGCCGACTACCCGGTCGACCGCGAACTGCGTCTGGACGGACGGGGGCTGCTGCTCCAGCCCTCGTTCTTCTGCCGCGGCACCCCGGTGGTCTACCGCGACAGCGCGCTGCCGCCGGTACTGGTCTATCCGGTGTCCCACGGCTGCGAGCCCGCCTTCGGCGACGCCGTGGCCCCCTCGCTCGGCCGGCTGGTCGGCCACACCCGCTCCGCGGTGCTCCAGTCCATCCGCGACGGCTGTACGACCAGCGAGCTGGCCCGCAGGGCAGGGGTGTCCCTGGCCTCCGCGAGCCAGCACGCCGCCGTCCTTCGCGAGGCCGGGCTCGTGGTGACCCTGCGCCACGGCAACGCGGTACTGCACACGCTCACTCCGCTGGGCGCCGCCCTGCTGCGCGGCGGCGCCACCCCTCAGGCCATGGCCTACGCCCGGAACGGACCGGTCACTTCGTAGGTGATGCCGCCGGACGAGCTGCCGCTCGTGCCGCGCTGGCTGGAGAAGTACAGCCGCTGCCCGTTCGGCGAGAAGGCCGGACCGGTGATCTCCGAGCCCGACTGGCCGCTGATCCGCAGGAACGGCGCGACCACATCGTCCGGCGTGATGATGCAGATCTCCATGTTGCCGCCGTCCTCCGCGACGAACAGATCGCCGGACGAGGACCCGGTGACATTGTCGACACCCGTCAGCGGCGCGCCGCCGCCCACGACGAGCGAGTCGTCGTAGGCCAGCTCATAGGTGCTGCTCGCCAGATTGAGCTGCCAGAGCCGGTTGTCGCCCTTGGTGGTGAACCAGACCGTGTCGTTGGCGTAGTGGCAGCCCTCGCCGCCGTTGAACTTCTTCGAACCGGACACCTGGTTGCGGGTCGCGGTCGGGGAGCCGTCCGGGTCGGGGACGGTCTGCCAGGTGAAGGAGCCGGAGGTGGCGGTGCCGGCCATGAGGACCTGGAGGGTTCCCGAGGAGAGGTTCCCCCAGGTGCTGGGGATGAAGCGGTAGAAGCAGCCGCTGGACTCGTCCTCGGTCAGATAGATCACCTGGCGCACCGGGTCGGCGGCCGCCGCCTCGTGCTTGAACCTGCCCATGGCGTCGCGGCGCGTGGCGGCGCCTCCGAAGGGGTTGGTCTCGTAGACGTAGCCGAGGCTGACCTCCTCGCACGACAGCCAGGTGTTCCACGGAGTGGCGCCACCGGCACAGTTCTGCCGGGTGTTGGACAGGATGCGGTAGGCGCCGGTGACGGTGCCGGAGGAGTTGAACTTGACGGCGCTTGCGCCGCCACCGGGGTTGATCTCCGAGTTGGACACGTAGATCCAGCCGGAGCCGTCGACGAAACAGGCGCCGCCGTCGGGGGCGTTGTGCCACGTGTACGAGGTGCCGGAGACCACCTGGCCGGACCGGGCGATCACACGGCTGGTGAAGCCGCTGGGCAGCTGGATGCCGTTGGCGTCGGCCGAGCCGAGCGCACCGTACGGGCCGGGGCCGGGCTGTGCCGGAGCCGCCGTCGCGGCGCCCTGCCACAGGGTGCCGCCGAAGGCGGCGGCCGATGTGCCGATGACCGCTCCGCGCAGGAAACTGCGTCGTTCCACTTGTCACTCCAGGAGGGTGGTGACCGCCCCGTGGCACCGGCCGGCGCCATGGGGTCGCGCGCTTCCGGAACCTAGGAGGCACGAGTTGACGGCACGTCAACAACCGATGAAGCAGAGACGTCGACTGCATTCAGCCATGTGCGTGCGGTGACGACCGTGGGGTCCGACGGCCTTGCGTACGTGCACGGCAGCCGGATCCCGCTCCGTCCGCACCGCTGTCACCTCCATCGATCCGGCGCACCCGCACGTCCCGGCCGGCCGCTTCGACCACCGGCGTCACAGTGGCGTCCAGATGAATCCCGCTCAACACCGGTTTCATTGTGGCCGGATCGGCACGCCTCGCGCGCTCGCTCAGCCGTTGAGGTCCGCGAGCCATGCGGTGAACGCCGTCCGGTCCCGGGAGATCGAGTCCCAGGCCGGGTAGAAGGCATTGTCGCGCTGCCCGTACCCGGCGGCGTACGAGGGACGGGCGCCGCCCGGCACCACGCACACCGCATGGACCACCCAGGAGGGCAGCACCACCGCGCCCGGCCGCGGCGTCAGTTCACCGACGGTCTCCTCCACCGTCACCAGCACGCGGCTCGCCGCCAGCACGGCCTCCTTCTGCACCCCGGTCGGACCCCACAGCTGCACCGCACCCGACCGGTCGGCCTGCTGGGCGTGGATGATCGTGACATCCGGGTTGAGCGCCGCCACAGCCGTCAACTCCTCGCCGCTGAAAGGGCATGTGATGCCGGCGATCGTGTCCGATCCGGCGGCGGTCCCCG
This sequence comes from Streptomyces sp. NPDC006208, assembly GCF_040613775.1. Classification (NCBI taxonomy): domain Bacteria; kingdom Bacillati; phylum Actinomycetota; class Actinomycetes; order Kitasatosporales; family Streptomycetaceae; genus Streptomyces; species Streptomyces sp. NPDC006208. The sequence goes on from NZ_JBEXSW010000053.1 coordinate 40,218, forward strand.
AGCCGCGGTAGCCGCGCAGCACCGCGAAGGGAAGTCCGGACGCTCCCGCCACATAGCGGTTCGCCATGCCCGCGTGGCTGTGCTCGTCCAGCTCCAGCGGGCGCGGCCAGCCGTTCTCGACCGCGTCCCGGAACCGGTGCAGCGAGCGGGCGCCCGGGCTGGCGCCCCAGGAGAAGATCAGCTTCCTCACCAGTCCCGCGCCGATCAGCTGGTCGTGGACGACGTCCGGGGTCATCCTGGCGAGAGTGAGATCGGTGATGCCCTGGCGGATGACCTCGTGCGCGGCGGCGAACGGGACCAGATGGGTGAAGCCCTCCAGGGCAAGGGTGTCGCCGTCGTGGACGAGGTCCGCCACGGCGTCCTGCAGGCTGCGGATGTCGGCCATCGTCGTGCTCCGTGATGCTCGGTGCCCGGCTCGTGCCCGGCGCCTGGGCAACTGCTGCGCCGCTGCGGAGAAATATTTCCCGGGACAGCGATGAGTATGGCCCGCGCTCCCCGTCCATCACATGGAACGCACTGCACAACACCCCTTACGGATGAGAAGAGGCAGCCATGCCCCAGATGATCTTCGTGAACCTGCCCGTGCGCGACCTGGAGACCAGCAAGGCGTTCTGGACCGAGCTGGGCTACTCCTTCGACCCGGACTTCTCCGACGAGAACGCCGCCAGCCTGATCATCAGCGACACCATCTTCGCGATGCTGCTCACCGAGCCGAAGTTCAAGGAATTCACCAAGAAGGAGATCACGGACGCCGCCACCTCCACCGAGGTCATCCTCTGTCTGAGCGCGGAGAGCCGCGAGAAGGTCGACGAGCTCGTGGACGCCGCCCTGGCCGCCGGCGGCACGGCCGCCAACGACCCCCACGACTACGGGTTCATGTACGAGCGGTCCTTCCAGGACCCCGACCACCACAACTGGGAGGTCATGTGGATGGACGAGGACGCGGCGAGGAAGGCGATGGCCGAGGGGCGGTGACGCAGGCACTCAGCCCGGCAGGGCCCCGGTGCCGGGCTCCGGGCTCGCCAGACCCCCGTACGTCACTCCGGTGAGCTGCTCCGAGGCCGCCCACAGCCGTTCGCCCGCCACGTCGTTCCTGGTCCAGCCGGCCCGGATGGACGGGGCCGGCCCGCCGCGCCAGCCAAGCAGGCGCGGCCCGGTGAACGAGTCGGGCTCCACGCCGGGAGCCGTCGCCGCGTACAGCGTCGGCAGCGCGCCGGACTCGGCGGGCTGCGCGAGGAGCCGGTTGCCGAACTCCATGATCCGGGTGGCTGCCCTGCGGCCTTCCATCTTCGGGCCGGCGGTCTGGAGATTGGTCGCCGCATAGCCGGGGTGGGCCGCGGCGGCCACCACGTCCGAGCCCGCCGCCCCGAGCCTGCGCGCCAGCTCGTGCACGAACAGCAGATTCGCCGTCTTGGAGCGGGCGTAGGCGATCCAGCGGCGGTAGCCGCGCTCGCTGTTGAGGTCGCCGATGTCGAGGTTGGCGAGCGTGTGCGCCACGCTGGAGACGCTGATCACCCGTGCTCCCGGGGTGTCCAGCAGCTTCGGCAGCAGCAGTCCGGTGAGCGCGAAGTGCCCGAGGTGGTTGACGCCGAACTGACGTTCGAAGCCGTCGGCCGTCCTGCCGTAGGGCAGGGCCATCACCCCGGCGTTGTTGATCAGCAGATCGAGCCTGTCGTACGGATACCGGTCCGCGAAGCGCCGTACCGAAGCCAGATCCGCCAGATCCAGCGCGCCGACCTCCACCAGGACGTCCGGTGCGTCGGCAGCGATACGGTCCAGCGCGTGCGCGCCACGCTCCTCGCTGCGGCACGCGAGGATCACCCGGGCCCCGCGCCGGGCCAGTTCCCGGGCCGTGACCAGGCCGATCCCGCTGTTGGCTCCCGTGACCACCGCGACGCGGCCGCGCTGGTCGGGGATGTCTCCGGCATGCCAGGCCGTCATGGCAGGGCCTCCGCTTCGTGGACGAGGCGTGTCCCCGTCCAGCCTACGAACGCCCGCCCGGCCGGGCCACAGATGGTGCCGCTCACGCGCCGCGAAGAGTCAGGGCAGAGACAGGCGGCGCGTGAGCGGAGTCGGATGGGCGTGCAGGCTCAGTGCAGCCGCACGTCGTACGCCGCCACCGTCACCGACTCGTCGTCCAGGCAGCGCCCGGTCTCCAGGTCGAAGCGCTGCTTGAGCAGCGGCGAGGCGACGAACGGGCGGCCGGCGGCCGAGCCGAGCAGTCCCCGCGACAGGACCTGGGCCCCGCCGAACGGGTCGCGGTTGTCGATGGCGTACGGCGTGCCGTCACGGTCCAGGAAGACCGCGGCCTGTCGGCCGCCGGGCAGCAGGACCGCGACCCCGCGGCCCCGGGTGAGCTGGGACAGCGAGCACACCGCCAGCCAGTCCTCGTCCAGGCGGAGCTGGACTTGCGTATCCGTCTTCTCAGGGGCGATCGTCATCGGACGGCAGTACCTTCCAGGGCTTCTTCCAGCGGACGGATGGACAGCAGCGGCAGGTCGGGCTTGACCTGGTCGCGCTCGGGCACGAACTTCACCGTGGGGTCCGGCACGTCGGGCGCGTTGACGAAGGAGACGAACCGCCGCAGCCGCTCGGGGTCGTTGATGGTCTCGGACCACTCGTCGCGGTAGTTGGCGACGTGGTCGGCCATCAGCGCCTCCAGTTCGGCGCAGATGCCCAGCGAGTCGTTCACCACCACGTCACGGATGTGGTCGAGGCCGCCCTCGATCCGCTCCAGCCAGGTCGAGGTGCGCTCCAGCCGGTCGGCGGTACGGATGTAGAACATCAGGAACCGGTCGATCAGGCGGATCAGTTCGGCGTCGGACAGGTCCTGCGCGAGCAGATCGGCGTGGCGCGGGGTCGCGCCGCCGTTGCCGCCGACATACAGGTTCCAGCCGTTCGCCGTCGCGATCACGCCGAAGTCCTTGGACTGCGCCTCTGCGCACTCGCGCTGGCAGCCGGAGACCGCCGACTTCAGCTTGTGCGGCGAGCGCAGACCCCGGTAGCGCAGCTCGAGGTCGATGGCCATGCGGACCGAGTCCTGCACGCCGTAGCGGCACCAGGTCTGTCCCACACAGGACTTCACGGTCCGCAGCGCCTTGCCGTACGCGTGCCCGGACTCGAAGCCGGCGTCCACCAGACGGGCCCAGATCTGCGGCAGCTGGTCGACGCGCGCACCGAACAGGTCGATCCGCTGGCCACCGGTGATCTTGGTGTAGAGGCCGTAGTCGCGGGCCACCTCGCCGATCACGATGAGCTTTTCGGGGGTGATCTCGCCGCCCGGAATGCGCGGCACGATCGAGTACGAGCCGTTCTTCTGCATGTTGGCGAGGAAGTGGTCGTTGGTGTCCTGCAGTGCGGCCTGCTCGCCCTCCAGCACATATCCGGAGGCGCCGATCGTGGGCGCGAGCGAGGCGATGATCGAGCCGACGGTCGGCTTGCAGATCTCGCAGCCGTTGCCGCCGCGGGCCGCCTCGCGCCCGTGCCTGTCCAGCAGTTCCTGGTAGGAGGTGATGCGCAGCGCGCGGACGATCTCGTACAGCTCCTGGCGGGTCTGGCCGAAGCAGCCGCACAGGCCCTTGTCGACCTCGACGCCCGACGCCTCCAGCTCGGCGTTGACCAGCTGGCCCAGCACCTTGACGCAACTGCCACAGCCCGTACCGGCCTTGGTGCACTTCTTCACCTCGGGCACGGTCGTGCAGGAGTGCTCGGTGACCGCGCCGCGGATCGCGCCCTTGGTGACGTTGTGGCAGGAGCAGATGACCGCCTCGTCGGGCAGCGCGGCGGGGCCGAGCGCGACGGGAGCGCCGGCGCCGGCGGGCAGTACCAGCTGTTCGGGGGAGACGGGCGGCACCGCACCGGTGAAGGCGCGCAGCGTGCCGTACGCCTCGGCGTCGCCGACCAGGATGCCGCCGAGCAGTTCGCCGCCGGGGCCGACGACCAGCTTCTTGTAGACGCCCGCGCGGGAGTCGGAGTAGACGACGTCGAGGCAGCCCTCGGCCGCACCGTGGGCGTCACCGAAGGAGGCCACGTCGACGCCGAGCAGCTTCAGCTTTGTGGAGGTGTCGGCGCCGGAGAAGGACGACACGTCGCCCTCCAGTGCCGCGGCCGCCGTCTCGGCCATCTCGTAGCCGGGCGCGACCAGTCCGTACACGCGGCCGTCCGAAGCCAGCGCGCACTCGCCGATCGCGAAAACGGCCGGGTCCGAGGTGCGGCACTGCTCGTCGACGACGATGCCGCCGCGCTCGCCCACGGCCAGGCCCGCGTCGCGGGCCAGCTGGTCCCGGGGCCGTACACCCGCGGAGAAGACGACCAGGTCGGCGGGGAGCACCGAACCGTCCGACAGGGCCATGCCGTTCACGGTGCCGTTCTCGTCGGCGGTGACCTCCTGGGTGCCGACGCCGGTGTGGACGCTCAGCCCCATGTTCTCGATGGTGCGCAACAGCGCCGCGCCGCCGCCCTCGTCCACCTGCACGGGCATCAGCCGTGGAGCGAACTCCACGATGTGGGTCTGAAGTCCCAGGCCCTTGAGCGCGCCCGCCGCCTCCAGGCCGAGCAGTCCGCCGCCGACGACCGCGCCGACGCGCGCCGTCTTCGCGTACTCCTCGATCGCGAGCAGGTCCTCGATCGTGCGGTAGACGAAACAGCCCTCGGAGTCCTTGCCCGGCACCGGCGGCACGAACGGGTACGAGCCGGTGGCCAGCACCAGAGTGTCGTACGCGATCGTCAGGCCGGCCCGCGAGGTGACCGTGCGGGCCGCGGTGTCGACGGCCTCGGCCGGGTCGTCCAGGTGCAGCTCGATGCCGTGCCGCTCCATGAAGCCGTCCTCGACCATGGACAGGTCGTCGGGAGTGTTCCCGGAGAAGTACGAGGTGAGCTTGACCCGGTCGTAGGCCGGCCGGGGCTCCTCGCACAGCACGACGACGCGCGCCCGCTCGGTGACCCCCCGCTCCGCGAGGGCCTCCAGGAATCGCTGGCCGACCATGCCGTGGCCGACGACCACGATCGTGGGGGTGGACTTCGCAGGCATGTCAGAGGCCTCCATCATTCGTGAGCAGGTGCAGCAGGGGCACGGAGTCGGGCAGGGCCTCGTCGCCCTCCCAGGCCCGGGCGAGCGCGCCGACTGAGGCGAGATCCCCGAGCAGTACCCCGCCGACGAGCCGGTCCCCACGGACGACGACCTTGCGGTACGCGCCCCGGGTGGCGTCGGTGAGCTGGACGACGTCGTCCCCCGGCCGGGGGGTCGGGTCGCCGAACGCGGCCAGGTCGAGCGGTCCGGCCTCGCCGTGCGGATGCCGGTCGCTCTCGGCGGCCGGTGCGGGTGCGGTCAGAGTGAGCCGGGTCAGTGCCCGGGTGCCGGTATAGCGGGGTGCGGCGCCGTCCGTGGCCTCGGCGTTCAGGAGGGACGCGAGAACGTCCGCCTGTTCCAGGGCGGGGCCGGCAAGCCCGTGGACGACGCCGTCGTGCTCGGCGCAGTCGCCGATGGCGTGGATGTACGGGTCCGAGGTGCGCAGCTCGTCGTCGACGACGATGCCGCGCCGCACCGTGAGACCCGCGTCCACCGCGAGGCCGATCCGGGGGCGCACCCCGCAGGCCAGCACCACGATCTCGGCGTCCAGCGGGTAGCCGTCGGCGAGCACCACGGCGCTGACCGCCCCCTCGGGGGTGATGCGCAGCCCGCGCACCCGGCACTCGGTGTGCACCTCGACGCCGAGGGCCTCCACATGCGTGCGCAGCAGAGCGGACGCGGAGACGTCCAGCTGCCGCTCCATGAGGTGCTCGCCCTGCTGGGCCAGCACGACCTTCGCGCCGCGGGAGGCGAGCGCGCGGGCGGCCGACACACCGAGCAGCCCGCCGCCGACCACGACCGCCCGGACTCCGGGGACCACGGCCGCGGAGAGCGCGGCGCAGTCGTCGAGGGTGCGGAAGGGGTGCACGCCCTCCGGAAGCCCCGGTCCGATGCCGCGCAGCGGCGGCAGCACCGGGTTCGATCCCGTCGCCAGGACCAGCCGGTCGTACGGCACCGGGGTGCCGTCCGCGCAGTGCACCAGGCGCCGCTCACGGTCGATGGATGCTGCGCGCACGCCGCGCCGCACCGGTACCTCGGGGAGGGCGATCACCTCGGGGCCGTAGCGCCCGGCGAGGACCTCCGCGAGAAGCACCCGGTTGTACGGGGCGTGCGGCTCCTCCCCGAGGACGGTGACGCGAACGCCCGCGCCCAGCTGGCGCGCGAGTCGCGCACCTGCCGTCCCGCCGCCGATCACCACGATCTCCGAAGTCATGCATGCAGCGTGCGGCGTCGGTGTTACCCGTCAGGTTCCCTTCTGTTTCCCACGGGGAACCTTGCCCTCAGCGCATCCCTGCCCGGCCTGTGAGGCCGGTGCCCGCGGGCCGTGCGGCGACGGGCCCCACGAACCTCAGGGGACGCTCAAGACTCGGCAGATCGTTGGACTGGGCATGTATCCCGTCCGTAGGGTCGCGTCGTGCCCGACATCTCACTGACCACAGTCGTCTTCCTGTGCCTCGCCGCCCTGGTGGCCGGCTGGATCGACGCGGTGGTGGGCGGCGGTGGACTGCTGCTCCTGCCCGCCCTGCTGCTCGGAATGCCACACACCTCCGCCGCCCACATCCTCGGCACCAACAAGGCGGTCGCCATCGTCGGTACCACGGGCGCCGCCGTCACCTACGTGCGCAAGACCCCGGTCCAGGTGAGGACCGCCGTACGGATCGGCCTGGCCGCCCTGGCCGGCTCGATGGGCGGTGCGTTCTTCGCGGCGGGGATCAGCAGCGACGTCCTGCGGCCCGTGATCATGGTGGTGCTGCTCGCTGTCGCCGCGTTCGTGATGCTGCGCCCTTCGTTCGGCACCGCGACGGACGCCGGCCGGCGGCAGGTGGGCCGGAGCCGTGCCGCCATGGCGGTGGTCCTGGTCGGCGGTGGGATCGGCTTCTACGACGGCCTGTTCGGACCGGGCACCGGCACCTTCCTGGTCCTGGCGCTCACCGCGGTGCTCCACCTCGACCTGGTGACCGCGTCGGCCACCGCCAAGATCGTCAACGTGTGCACGAACGCCGGCGCGCTGGCGATGTTCGCGTACCAGGGAACGGTGCTGTGGCAGCCGGCCGCGCTGATGGCCGTATTCAATCTGGCGGGCGGGATGATCGGCGCCCGGATGGCCCTGAGCAAGGGCAGCGAGTTCGTCCGCGGGGTTCTGCTGGTCGTCGTGTTCTCGCTGGTCGCGAAGCTGGGCTTCGACCAGTGGACCGCCTAGGCCCTGTCCGGGCGATCTTCGAGAATCGGCCTGCGGCGTCAGATACGTGGGGTCTCCCCGGGCCCGCCAGGGCCGAGGCGTGGGGTCTCCCCGGGCCCGCCAGGGCCGAGGCGTGGGGTCTCCCCGGGCCCGCCAGGGCCGAGGGGAAGCATCGCAAGGCGTTTGGGGCACCGCCCGCCCGGAGGCCGGGGGAGATCGCCCTCGTACCGGACGTACTTGGGTGACTCCGACAACACAGCGAGGTGCCGTAGCCGTCGCCGCAGGCCCGACAAGATCGCCCGGACAGGCCTAGGGGCCGCGCGCGGGCGGGGGCGTCGGTCACACCGCTGCAGCTTGTGCCCGGCGGTGCCGGAGGGGACGCCTCACCGCGAGTGCCCAGCGCGGTGGGGCCACCCAACTCCCTTGCCCGGGCGGTACATAGGCTGCCGCAATGACCCGGGAAAGCGTTGAACTGGTGATCTTCGACTGCGACGGCGTGCTCGTGGACAGCGAACGGATCTGCGTCAAGGTGGACGCGCTGATCATGGCGGATCTGGGGATCTCGTTCACCGAGGCCGAAATCATCGAGAATTTCGTGGGCTCCTCCACCGAGGTCTACACGGCCGCTGTGGAGCAGCGGCTCGGACGCCGCCTGGAAAAGGACTGGCAGCTGCGGTACGAGCACCTCTACGCCGCCGCCTTCGCCGCCGAACTGACCGCCGTCGACGGCATCGTGGAAGCCCTGGCCGGCCTGACCGCCGCCGTCTGTGTGGCATCGAACGGCCACCATGACGGCATCCGGCGCAGCCTGAAGATCACCGAACTGGGCGCACACTTCGAGGGGCGCATCTTCAGTGCGGCCGATGTGGCGCGGGGCAAGCCCGCGCCCGATCTCTTCCTGCATGCCGCCCGCTCCATGGGGGTGGAGCCGCAGCGGTGCGCGGTGGTCGAGGACAGTGCCTACGGAGTGCAGGCCGCCCGGGCCGCCGGGATGCGTGCCTTCGGCTACTGCGGAGGACTCACCCCGGCGCACCGGCTCAAGGGTCAGAACACAGTGGTCTTCGACGACATGCGGGCGCTGCCCGGGCTGCTGCGCACTCACTGACCCGGCGGGCGCCGACAGGCCTCGGTCAGGAGGCGTAGCCGTTCGCCGTCTCGGCGAAGACCGTCTCGGCCCGTGCGGTGATCTCGGTCAGGACCCGCGCGACGATCGCCTGTTCGCTTTCCGGGATGCCGCCGTAGACCCGTGCGCCCAGCTCGGCGCCGAGCGCCGCGATCCGGGCCTGGAAGGCGCGGCCCGGCTCGGTGAGGGCGACGCGGCCCGCCTTGCCCTGGGCCGGTTCGAGCAGCCCGGCGCCGGTCAGCTCGGCCACGGTGGCGAGCGCCGCCGCCTCGTCGATCTTCAGGGTCGACGTCAGACGGTGCACGATCGCGTCCACGTCGGCGGTGCCGTCCTCGCTCGCGGTGGCGTTCAGGGCCATGGACTGGAGGAACGTATTTCCGGTACGGGCCAGTTCGCGGTCGAGCAGGGCCCGCGTCGCGTAGTGGGCCCGGCCGACGATCTGGCTGTTGAGTGTCGGGGTGGTGGACATCGTTACTCCTCGGACGAAGTGGAAGTCGGTGTCGTGGGCGCGCCGGGTGGTGCGTCGAGGGGTGCGTCGAGCAGCAGCCTCAGCTCGCGGGTGAGCGCTTCGGTGCGCCCGGAGTGCAGTCCGCCGAGCGGGGCCAGCAGGCGGTCGAGCAGTTCGTGGGTGACCGTGATGGCCCGCCCGGCGGTCTCCTTGCCCTCAGGGGTGAGCGAGAGCTGTACCGCCCGGGTGTCGGCCGGATCGGGCGTGCGGCGCAGAAGCCCCGCGGATTCCAGGGTGCGGGCCAGCTTGGAGACGTACAGGGGCTCGAGACCGGTGTGGTCGGCCAGCCGGCGCTGGCTGGGGCTGTGCCCGGAGCGCTGCATGCCGTACAGCGAGGCGAGCAGGGTGTACTGCGCGTGGGTCAGCCCCAGAGGTGCGAGAGCCCGGTCGACGGCGACGCGCCACTTCGTCGACAGCCGCCAGACCAGATAGCCGGGCGTAGGGCCCTTCGGTTCCGTGCTCATGGCGAATACAGTACATGGATACTATGTCCATGGCTACTATTTGTGAGCGGTACCGTTCCCGCGCACTCCGATCAGGTGCCCGTACGCCACCACGTTGCCCCGGTATCCGGTCCCCTTCGTGAACCCGCCGCCGCAGGTGATCAGCCGTAGCTCGGCGCGTCCGCTCGGCCCGTAGACCTTGTCGTCCGGAAAGGCGTCGGCCTCGTACACCTCGATGGCGTCGATCGTGAACACCGCGGTCCGCCCGTCCCCGCGGGCCACCTCGATCCGGTGGCCCTTCTTCAGTGCGCCGAGGTTGTAGAGGACGGCCGGCCCCTTCGCGTTGTCGACATGGCCGGCCATGATCGCCGTGCCCTTGGCGCCCGGCGCCGTGCCGTCCTTGTACCAGCCGGCCAGATTGCGGTCCTCGGCGGGCGGCACCGCCAGGCTGCCGTTCCGGTTCAGCCCGAGCCGCATGACCGGGGCGTCGACGTCGATCTCCGGGATGCGCAGGCGCAGCGGTGCGGACGGCGGCAGCGGGTCGGCGGCGGCGTCCGTGTGGATCCGCGGCCCGGCCGCGAACGCCTCGGCCGCCGACGGCATCGGCGGAGTGATGCCCTGCATGCCGCTGTGCACGAGCCACAGGCCGATGCAGACGCCGACCGCTATGCACCACCCCTTGCCCTTGCGCGTCATCACTTCGCCGCCTTCCTCCGGCCTCCGGGAATCCCCGGCCTCCAGGGCCGGGCCCGGGCGCCGGGGCGGATCGGGCGCCCGGGCGCATCCGGGCGCCGGGAAAAGAGTGCCCCGCCCCCGTCGGTCATCGGCCGGACGGGAGCGGGGGATTCGGCGGTGCGGGCGGTGGAACCGGCCCGTCAGCTGTCCTGCGCGCCGCTCGCCCGACGGCGCAGGAGCAGCGTCCCGCCGGCGGCGGTCGCGGCCAGCACTGCCACGCCCGCCGCGATCTGGGTGGTGTCCGGGCCGACGCTGCCTCCGACGCCCGTACTGACATGGCCGCTCGGCCTGCTGTGCTCACGCACCTCCAGGTCGCCACTGGCCTTGTTGCCGTTCTTGCAGCGCACCTTGATCTCGTAGGTGCCCGGGTCGGTGTGGTCGGGGACCGTGAACTGGCCCACCGAGACCTCCTTGTGGGTGGCGGCCCGCAGCGGGAACACGCCGGCGTCGAGCGACCGCGCGTCGCCTGTGCCGCGGTCGCTCTTCCCGCGGTCGTCCTTCGCTTTGTCGTCCTTCTCGCGGTCGCTCTTCTCGCGATCGTCCTTCGCTTGGTCGTCGTTCCCGCGGTCGCCCTTCTCGCGGTCGCCCTTCTCGCGGTCGTCCTTCGCCTGGTCGTCCTTCTTCCCGTGGTCGTCCTTGCCGCACGCCGTGGTGTTCACGGTGATCGTCGTTCCGGGCTTCGCCGGTGACGGGAACACCTCCAGCGCGTCCCGGTCCCCTGCGTGTGCAGCCAGGGCGCCGATGCCTGTCCAGCCGAGAGTCAGGGCTATGACGGGGAGCAGGCGGGACGTGCTGCGCATGGAGTCCTCCGGAAAGCGGGTGGGGCGATGGGCCGTCCTCTTCCGAGGTAAGGGCCGACCTGCCCGTCGCGCCTGCTGATGAGCCATCAGATTCACCTGGTCGATATGGCGTGTCGCACTGGACAGAAAGCGTTTTTGCAGGTCAACGCCTGGCGCGCGGCTGATCGGGTGGCATGGGACACCGGCCGAACCGAATGGGTGACGCGGGCGCCTCGTCCGTGCCGTCGGCGCCGGCCGGGCGCGCTCGCCGCACCGGGGGCGGCGTGCGGCCGGGGCCTGCGTACGGTGGCGTCGTGGGCCCTACCGGCCCGGCATCCGCCGATCACCACGAAGGAGTCCCAGCCGTGGACCGACCGCCCGCCCCGCCGGCGCTGCTGGCCGTGCTGACCACCACAGACAGCGCGCAGAAGGCGCATGAACTGGCCCAGGGCGCGGTGGAGGCACGGCTGGCGGCCTGCGCGCAGATCTCCGCGCCCGTCACCTCGGTCTACCACTGGCAGAACGCGATCGAGACCGCGGAGGAATGGCAGATCCTCTTCAAGACCACCCCGGAGAGCTACGACGCGCTCGAAGCCCATCTGATCGCGGCCCACGACTACGACACGCCCGAGATCATCGCCACGCCGGTGGTACGCGGCTCCGCGGCGTACACGGCCTGGGTCCGGGCGGAGACCGCCGCGCGATGACCGCCGTGGAGCTCCCGTTCTTCGTCTACGGCACGCTGCGCCCCGGTCAGCACAACCACGACGCCTTTCTGCACGGGCGCACGGCCGCCGAGAAGCCCGCGACCCTGCCGGGCGCGCTGCTGTACGACGGGCCGGGTTATCCGTACGCCGTCGAGGACCCCGCCGGTGGCACGGTCGCCGGCGAGGTGGTGACGGCGGCGCCGGGGGAGTACCGGGAGCTGCTCGTGGTGCTCGACCACTTGGAGGAGTTCATCGCACCGGGCCACCCGCGCAATCTGTACGAGCGGGTGGCGCGCGATGTCATCGGCGAGGACGGCACGGCAGTGCGGGCCTGGGTGTATGTCGCCGCGGAGGGTGTCGCGCGCGAACTGCGGGACCGGGGCCGGACGATCGAGGGAGGCGACTGGGCGGAGAGGGCCGGGCGGTAGGCCGTGGGGCCCGGCCGGTCGGTGGGACGAGAGGCCGGGCCGGGCGGTGCGGGACCCGGCCCGGCCGGCCGGGGTGACGGCCGCTTCCTGGACGGCGGCCGTGTACCGGGCGCGCCGGCCGGACCGTGTGCGGTGCGGTCCGGCCG
>NZ_JBEXSW010000054.1:0-51701 GCF_040613775.1 Streptomyces sp. NPDC006208
TGTGTTTGTTTTTTTGGGGGGTGCTCATGTGATGGGGAGCGGGGCCCCCGCCGGCCCCCCCACCCCCCCCCCCCCGCGGGGGGGGGGGGGGGCGCCACCCCCCCCCCCCACCACACCATCCGCACAACCGAAGTAAAGAGAGAAACCATGAGCACGACCGACCGCGAACCGCAGGCCCTCGATGTCCTTGACGACGCAGGGCGCAAGGTGCTGTTCACCGAGGCCCGCACCGCGAACACCTTTGCCGAGGTGGCCGTTGCCGACGACGAACTCGCCATGATCTGGGAACTCGCCCGCTGGTCGCCGAGCGCCGCAAACGGTCAGCCTCTGCGTGTGCTCTTCGTGCGCACCCGCGAGGGCAAGGAGCGACTGGCGGAGCATCTCGACGAGGGCAACAGGGCCAAGACGCTCAGTGCGCCGGCCGTGGCGATCCTGGCGTACGACGTCGACTTCCACGAGCAGATGCCGACAGTCTTCCCGGCCCGCGGCGACATGCTGCGAGCGGCGTTCGCCGACCAGATCCAGACGCGCGAGAGCCTTGCCGCCTACAACTCGGCACTGCAGACCGGGGTCTTCCTGCTCGCGGTGCGCGCAGCGGGGCTGGCGGCCGGTCCCATGGCGGGCTTCGACCGGGCCGGCGTGGACAAGGAGTTCTTCGCCGGTACCAGCTGGCGCTCGCATCTGGTGGTCAACATCGGCCACCCCGGTGCCGACCCGTGGTTCCCGCGGCTGCCCCGCGTGCCCATCGAGGACGCCGTCGCCTGGGCCTGACGGCACTGCCGCCGCCTTTTCGCGCGGAATCTGACGTCCGAGCAGCTCGAGAGTGGTCGGCGTAGAGGTGAGAGGGGCCATGCCGTGGGCGCCGGTGCTCTCCTGAGTACCGGCGCCCAGTTCGCCTCTGCCTGAGGTGGCTGTGATGGCCCCCCGGCCGCCGACCACAAGTGCTTCGCGTGCGTGAATCCGCTACGGGCGCAGAGCAAGCGCCATCGTGTTCTGCAGCCTCTTCTCGACCGCGCCGGCGCGGATTCCGTCGGCCTGGCCGGCACCGGCTCCGAGGCAGTCTTCGAGCTCTTCGTGCACGACGTCGCGCTCGCGTTCCCGTACGCCCGCTCGCTCGGCATGCCGGACCGTTCGAAGGCAAGGTCATCGCCGTTCCCTTATCTGCGGCAGATCGTCGAGGACGACCCCGACACGTCATCAACGAGACGAGGGCGACGCCCTGACCCCCGGCGGCAACACCTACACACAGATCCACATGAACAAGATGCGGTTCCGCGGCCGCCGGCTGGTCCTGCTCCGAGACCTGTGGAACCCCATGAAGGTCTACGAGGCCACCAGCGGCGCCTGAGTCGGCACCGTCACCCCCTGAACCACCCGACCGCGGTGTCGGCTTCGCAGCGGGCGGCGAAGCCGACACCGAAGTCAATTGCTCGTTGCCGTCCTCTGCTGTCTCTTCGGCGCCCTTACGGCCCCGCTGGGGATGCCGCAACCACACGGCGGCCGCGCCACCGGGTTCGATCACGCGAGCGCCGTCGCCAACACACGGGTACCGAGACTCACCGTCGCCTACTCCTATGGCCGCAGCCGGGTCTCGCTCGCCGGCGACGCCGTCCATAGATGCCCCCACCACTGGCTGCCGTCGCCGCGGCTCGCCGCGGTGCTCCAGCGCTGGAACTCCCGGCCTCCTGCGTGCCTACGAACGGGAGCGGCGGCCCGTGTCCCTGTCAACCGCACGTCGCCCGACACAGCGTCGTGCGGGGGGAAAGCCGCCTACCGGACCGCCGTGCCCAGCGAACGGTGGCTCGGGGGTGCTGCGGGACGGATTCACCCAGTTGCGCTTCGCCGACCCCGACGTCGCACCCGCCGCCGAACGTGGCGTGCCCCCTAGTACGACGGAACTTCCCACTAGCATTTCCATACGTTGTATGGTTAACTCGAAGAGTGGTTCCATACGCCATATGGAACCTTGGGCCTTGCTGGACCAGCAAACTCTCGCGCTCGGCGACGCGATACAGGGCCAACCGAGCCACATGGAGCGGCAACGCCGTTGCATTCGCGCAGCGCCCCACACCAAGCGACAGGAGCTCCGTCGCGCTGGCGGATTGCTCTCTGGCCCGAAGGGGAACCCGTGAGTAACTTCAAGGAGCGCGTGTGTGTCACCATCGCCTCCACGGCCGTGGCAGGCGGAGCCGTTGTCGGTGCCGGGGGTGCCGCGTCGGCTGCAACGTCGACTTCTGGGCATGCCCAGCGCCCGACCGTCAATGTCGAGGCCGACGACCGTCACTCGGGCCGCGTCGGCGAGCACAGCTGGGACCGTGATGACGGCCACCGCCGGGACCAGGGCACCACCTCCTCGTGAGGCGGTCATTGTGGGGACCGCGAGGGCGGGAGCCACACCAACCACGACCGGTGGGGCAGTGGCTGCTGACACGAACGTGGCTCTCGTCCGGCAACCGAGGTTGCCTGCATCCCTGTGATGCCCCCGGCCGTCAGCGGTGGCTTCGTCAGCTCCTGCCGACCGGTCGGACACCTGGCCACGGCACGAGATGTAGCTCCTGTGAGCGCTCTCGTGCCGTCCGCCACCGGTCCCGCCGCAGCCGTCCCCGTATGGCTCGAGGCACCGGGAGCGAATCCATGAAGTCAATGAGAACCGTGATACAGGGTCTACCTGTACAGCTTGTCGTCTCGCAGGAGATGTCCCGGTCCATGTGCATGAGGCTGCGGTACGAGCCCAGTGATCCCTATGCCGTTCGTGTCGCGTTCACCGCGGACGGAAGCGACGAGGCGGTGGAATGGATCATCGGACGCGATCTGCTGATCGATGGCCTGAAAGGCCCCGTCGGCGAGAGAGACGTTCAGATATGGCCAGCTAGCGAGCGCGACCGCGGTGCTGTGTACATCGTCCTCAAACCACCCGACGGTGTGGCGTTGCTCGAAGCTACGGCGCAGGACATCAAGAGGTTCTTGCACGAGACGGAGGCACTCGTGCCCAGAGGATACGAGTCCGAGCGCATCGACTCGGACGCGCTGCTGAGGCACCTCCTCGCCGAAGGCTGAGGTTCTCCTGCCCGGAACCAGGCTCTCGCTGCGATTGCAGCAAACGTGCAGTTGCAGGCCGAGACGCCCTGACCAGCCGCCGTTGCCCCATGGGCGTCGTTTAGCGTGCCCACCCTGAGGCTGGCACACTGAATTTGTGCTTCCGCTGATGGCCGCTGCTGATCAGAATGCGTCCTCATCGCTTTCTGCTGCCAGCATTGTGTCGGTCAGTGCATTGGTCTTCACCGTTGCCTCATTCTGGTGGATCAACGCCAGACAGGGGCGCCTGGAGACATGGGAGCCTCATTCCTTTGCAGCGATTTGCCGCGGCTCCACGGTTCGCCTGCGGCTTCCGCTCGTCTTTCACAACACCGGTGCCAAGCCGATAGTCGTGCACGACCTCATGCTGAGCTTCCCCGATGAGCCCGCCTCTCATCTGCCACTCCTGTGGAAGTCTTCACCATCCCGTCTCCAACCCGGGCCGGACGAGGAACCGAAGTTGCCGGCCGGATTCGTTGTGGCCGGCAGAGAAGCGCAACAACTCTTCATCGAGTTCGAGGCACCGTTTTCTGGGTTGGTTCCGGAGGCCCGTGACTACAAGGTCCGAATCCAAGTGAGGGTTGGCCACCGCAAGGGTTGGCGCTCGCTTCTGACGTTCACCTTGAGGACCACCAACATCATCCATCCCGACCGGTACACCGTCTACAACAACGTCCCTGTCGAACTGACGAAGGAAGACCAAAAGAAGGCTGACGCTGCGCTCCAGGAGCTGTTGCAGGGGTATGAGAAGGGTTCTTCCGCCAAGGGCGAGCCCAAACGGCGAGACCCTTCGAACGACGAGGGCAACGCCGGTACGGACCTGTAGATCCGGAAGGTGGTCGTGAACTCGGCAAGGGCGGACGCGTTGGCGCACTGCCCGTACGGCACGTCGTGACGGCGTTGCGCCCGTCCGGTGCCGCCGCCGACAGGTGCCCAGTCGCGGTTGCTCTCTGCGCCCATGCCAGGCGCCGGCGATTCATGGCGTTGCCGAAGGACGCGCATCCCCTGCTTGTCTCCCAGCACACCCACCGGCCGCAGGCTCCCCAGGTGTGCGGCACTCTGCTGCCCCGTCAAAGAGCACGCTCCCGAGCGGCCGGCGCCGACGGGTCGTCCCCCGTGTCAGCGTTCAGCGTCCTCCACCGCCTGCTCGAGGCCGCGCAATGCCTCGTCGAGGCCATGGCCGATCTGCTCGCCATCCGCCTGCTCGGTAGGAAGCTCCACGGTGAGGCGGCAGGTATCGGCGGTCTCGCCTGGGCCCACGTGCAGCCGCCCGTGACAGTCGTGCGGCCCCGGCGCACCCACTCCAGGCTCCTGCCGTCCTCGACCACTGTCGGCCACGCCTCACTGATCGCGTCCTGTTCCGGCGCATCGGCGGGTTCGATGTGGGCGGTGACGGTGACTTTGCCGCCGTCGTGAGGGCGCGCCGCGGCATGTAGGAATGCAGATGCTGCGCATCGGACAGATAAGCAAAGAGCCGGTCCGAGGGCACGTGCACGGTGATGCTGTCACTGAGTAACCCATAGGGCCCGCCGGGGCCAGGGAGGGCCGCGGAGGCTGTGGGCAGGGCAGGGCTGGCGCAAGAGCGGAGGTGCGGAAGAAGTGGTCGCGCAACGTGGTGGTAGGGCGGGACACGGGGAGCATGATGCTGACTTGCAACTGGGGCTCGGCAGCTGGCTGGCAGGGCTCAAGGCCGGCGCGTACGCGGTGGACGCCGACGGCGCCGTCGTCGCGGTGAACAGCGAGGCCGAGGCGTTGCTGGCTCGCAACGCCGAGGACCTGCTGGGCCGGGATGCGCATGATGTCCTCCACCGGGACGGCAATGGGATGACCATTCCCAGGAGCCAGTGCGCGATGATGGACGCTTTCGTCGCCCGACGCACCCGGCAGGAGGATCTGGGCTACTTCGAGCGCGGTGACGGGACGTTGTTGGCGATGTCCTGGCTGACGGCCCCCTTGCGCATCAGTGCCGACGAAGTGGGCGCCCTGGTGGTCTTCCACGAGCGCGATTCCGCCGAGCCGTCGCTGCAGGGCCCGGCCCTCGGCATTGAGCTGTCGGAGCTGGAACGTCTGGCTCTGTTGGCCGAGACCACGACCCAGCTCACCTCCACTCTGGATGTCGACGAGGCGCTGGACCGTCTGGTTCGGCTGGTCGTTCCTCTGCTGGCGGACTGGGCGGTCGTCGACCTGATCAGCGACAACGACGAGGTCTGGCGCACCGCGGTCGCGCACGAGGAGGGCGGCCGCCTGGTGCGCCGCAAGGACTTGGAGGGAGCCATGCCGCCGGTTCCCCAGGCCTCTCCCCAACCGCTGTCCCGGGCGCTGCGGGGAGCGGGGTCCACCCTGGCGACGCCCGAGACGTACCACGGCCCGCCCGACTCCGGCATTGCAGTCGAACAGCGCAGGCTGTTCGACGGCACGCACATGCACTCTGCGGTCATCGCGCCCATCCGCGGCCTCCGAGAGGTCCTCGGGGCTCTGACCCTCGGCAGATCCGACCGCCCAGAATCGTTCACCGGCGCTGACATCCCGCTGCTGGAAGACATCGCTCGCCGCGCCGGCCTGGCACTCGACAACGCACGTCTCTACCAGCGCCAGCGCAAGGTCGCCGAGACCATGCAGCGTCACCTGCTGCCCCAGATGCCCCGTGTACCGGGCCTCGAGATGGCCGCCCGCTACCTGCCGGCGCCCCACGCGTCCCAGGTCGGTGGCGACTGGTACGACGCCTTCTACCTTCCTGACCAGGCCCTCGCCCTGGTCATCGGCGACGTCGTCGGGCACGACCTGGACGCAGCGGCCGACATGGCCCAGCTCCGCAACATCCTGCGGGCCTATGCCTGGTCGCACCAGGAACCGCCCAGCGTCGTGGTCAGCCAGGTCGACGACGCCGTTCCCCGCATCTCCGAGGTCGAGATGGCCACCATGATCCTCGGCCGTCTGGAGAGGGACGGCACGGGGCAGTGGACGCTGCGCTGGACGAATGCCGGCCACCCGCCGCCTCTGCTGGTCACGTACGACGGTCAGAGCCGCTACCTCACGGACGGGCACGGCCTCCTTCTCGGTACCCACGTCAGCAATCCCCGCGAGGATGCAACGGTCGTCCTGCCGCCGCTGTCCACTCTGGTGCTCTACACCGACGGCCTGATCGAATCGCCCGGCCGCTCTCTCGACGACGGCCTGGAGAGGCTGCGCCGGAATGCCGCCTCTCTGGCCCACCGGCCCCTGGAGGGCTTCACCGATCTCCTTATGGAAAGAGCGCGTCCCGAAGACAACGACGACGACGTCGCCCTCCTGGTCGTGCGCGTTCCTTCGAAGGACGGGCCGCCCACCTGACCCCGCGCCAGTGGGGGATACCTCGCAGGCCCGGTTGTCTGTAAGCACTTGTTTTGGGACCAGAGTTCCGAGACCGCGGTTTGTGAGTCTTTGGTCCAGGGCGCCTATGCGATGCGGGAGATCGTGAACGCGATCCTTCACCAGCGCCGGACCGGCTGCCAGTAGGCCGGGCCGTGGCCCACTTGAGGGCCGTCCACGTCCTCCCGCAGCCGCCGCTTCTCCCGCCGCAGCGCGGCCACCTCCTCGCGTTCGCTGCTGGTCAGCCCGACGCGCTCGCCTGCGTCGACCTCGGCCTGGCTGACCCACAACCGCACCGCGGTCTCGGTCAGGTCACAGTCCTTGGCGACCTGACCGACCGAGCGGGTCACCACGTCGGCACAGCTCGACGATCTCGGCCTTGAACTCCGGTGCGAACGAACGGCGCGGCCGAGGCTTCTTATGAACCAGAGCCGACTGCTCCGCGGACGTACCGGATGTGAGCACCCGCCGGTACAACAGCGGGAGCGCCTGCGCATCATCGGCGCTGATCTGCCCCGGCAACGCGTCGCGCCACTTCGCAGGCACGTCCACAAGGTCCTCGGGCTCCCGCAGGTCATCCAATAAGGCCACAACCTCAACGGGATGGGCCAGGAACCAATCCGGAACGCCGGGCTCGGACGTGCACGAACAACGTCCTCGTCCACCGGACCAAGGCTGCGCAGCCCTGCGACCAACTCGGCCCGAGTCGCATCCGCGCCGTCCAGGTCAAGCTCGAACTCCATCACCGAAATGATCACCCCTGAGCACGGTGGCGCAGCCGTTGCACTGCACTGCACTGCACTCCAGCTCCGGCCCTACGCGCAGCACAGCGCGCGGACTTGCGCGGATTCTGCCGGGGCTCACTCAGCGGGACCACTTCGCGCCAGGCGTCCCGCCGACTGGACTGCGCCACCAGGCGCAGGCCGGTTGACCTCAAAGCCCCAACTCCGCCACCAGTCGGGCCACCCTCCTGACGATCGGAGACACACAGTTGGCTGGACGGCCATCATCACCGCCCCTGGGGCTGGGGAATGTCGGTGAGAGGTAGGAGCGCCCGAGGGGCCTCCAGGGAGGATCAGACCGAATGCGGGCCGTAGCGATCAGCCGCTGTGACCTCTGGTGCGGGCCCGGCCGGCAGCGCGCGTCTTGCCGGCCGACGAACCGAAGGTCGCGATGCACGTCTGCCTGCGGTGCGGCACGAGTACGGCCTCTGACCGGTTCTGTAGCCGTCCGGCCGTGCAGTCGGACGGCTACAGAACCGGGCCGGCCAGTGTCTCGATCGGGCCCGGGTGCCAGGGATCGGGCTCGCGGGTGAGACTCGCCAGCTCCTCGGGCGGTTCACTCCCGTCCCTGACGATCGTCACGTATGCCTTCGCCTCCTGCAGGCTTATCCGCGGGGCCTGCTTGCGCAGGTGCTGCATGGCGGCGGCGGTCCCGACGGAGTCCGCAAGGTGGCGGACGGCCGCGGCGAGCAGGTCGGGCGTCCAGAAGCCCTTGACCTGCCAGAGGTAGAGCTCCTCCCAGTCGTCGGTCCAGTCGGTGCCGGGGACGAAGTGGATGCTCCCGTCGCCCCGGTCGACCAGGTAGGGGCCGCCGAGGAGGTTCGTGGGCCGATCAGGGCTGCGGGCGTACTCCGCCGAGCTCCAGTAGCAGAGCCATCCGACCGACCGCTCCTCGACGTGGTAGACGGCCAGGTTCGGGATCAACCGCGCCCACGCCCAGGTCGGCCGCTCCCGCGCCAGCAGGGACTCGACCAGCTCGACCGCCCGTTCCTTGGAAATCACACTCCCCATCTTTCATCCCGGGGCAACCGGATGCGGCACGGGTCTGATTGTGCTGGCAGCCAGGAGCCGTGGGCAGCCGCCGAATCAGGCCGAAGGGGCGCCAGCAGGCCGAGAACAGCCGCGACGGGTGACCCTGAGCCGGCCGGACGCAGTGCTGCTGCCCGCCGCGGCGCGCCGCCTGGTGGCTGGGCCGACGAGGGCACCATCGGTCGTAGACGGTGTGGGGGTGCACCACACGGGTATTCGGACGACGTTTGACGGCGGATCACCAGCGCATCGGTTGCCCTCGTTGATGCGCTGGAGTCCGGTTCGGATTGCCGGTCCATCAGGGCCCACGCCGTGACGTGGCAGTGAGGCAGGATGAGATGGTGGGCCGATTTGCCGGTCTCATCGCACCGGAAAACCGAAGCTGTACCCCTGCTGCCGGAGCCACGGCAGGACCTGGCGCAGAGCAGCAACTGTCTGGCTGCGATCTCCGCCCGCGTCGTGGAACAAAATGGTGGGACCGTTGGAGATCTCCTTCTTGACGGTCTCCACCATCGCGGCCGCTCCTGGTTGCTTGAAGTCTTTGGAGTCCACATTCCATCCCAGCGGTCGCATTCCGTGCGAGGCGGCGACCTGACGGCTGTAGGGAGTGAAGGCGCCGCCCGGAGCACGGTAGTAGAGCGGCTTGACGCCCCCTGAGGCCACGGTGATCATCTGTGCCGCGTCCAGGATCTCCTGGGACTGGCGGGCACGTGACGCGGTGCCCATCGTCGTGTCGTGCGAGACGGAGTGGTCACACAGCCGGTGTCCGTCCGCGACCACGGCCTTGACCAGGTCGGGGTGCGCCTCGGCCTGCGTTCCGACCATGCAGAAGGTCGCCTTGACGCCGTTGTCCTTGAGAACGGCGAGGACTTGAGGCGTCCAAGTCGGGTCCGGACCATCGTCGATCGTGATGTTGACGCCCTTGGCACCCATCTCGGATGCGTGCGCGATGTCCATGCTGACGACGGGGGCGGGAAGCTGGGGGTCTGGAACGGAGGTCTGGCTCACGATCGGCTTCGGCTTCGCAGGCGCGGCCGACTCGGTCGCGGGAGGGGCGGCCTGGGTCGTCCACGCCGCTGCCAGGGCGGCGACCCCCGCCACGCCGATGGCCGCCGCCACTATGCGCCCGTTCATCCCCAGGCTTCGATGCCGCCCCATGTCCGTTCTCCGCTCTCCCCTGCGCCTGACTTGCACCCGGGAGGACGGGAGCGACGGCGTGACGGATCCGCTTGTTACCGATCCCGAACATTCCCGTGGGCGGGGCCACCCCTCGCGGCGTCGGCAAAGAGGATCGCCCGCCCGGTTCCTGCGCTTGCGGAAGCGCCGTTACCGCAGCTTGTACGGTGCGATGCCGTCGCGGTGGAACCCGCGACGCTCGTCCAGGGCACTTCGGGGCGTGGATGACGCCGCTTCAGCGGGAGGCAGCGCCGCGTGCGGTGTTGCGGCCCTTGGCAACCGCTGTCACACAGTGCACTTGTCGCACCAGCGATGGCCGACCGTCCACCTGCACACCACCAAGGACTGGAGACCGAGTGTCGCCCTCATCCCCCTGCAACTCATTGTCTTCTCAGCGCCCGAGAACGAGCGCGCCGCCGTCATGGACGTCATCAGCGGCCATGGTCTGACACCGGACTGGGGCATCTCCCACGCGCACCCCAACAGCCGTGCACTCCGCCTGGGAGAGTGCTACAGCACGCGTCACGCTCCCCTGGGCACATCCAGCAAGGACGGGACGCTGTACCGATCCAACGGCACGGGCACCGGGCTGCTGAAGGAACGCGTGAAGGTCTTCTCCGGCTGGGGCGCGCAGCTCAACGCCCGTGCCAAGCCATGGACATGGAGCAGACCTACCCCTCCCACCCGACGACTGCACCGCCGATCTGTGTACTCCCTTTGAGGAATCCAGCACTAGGTTGCCCCCATGGCCGACTTCAAGGACTTCAACTTCAAGCTCATCGTCGTCGAGCAGTTGATGTACACCGACGAGAGGCTGACGCCTCGGTTTCACCTCGCCGACCTCCTGCGGGAGAAGGGGCTCGGCGACGATCCCTGGGAGTACGCCTACCAGCACGGACTGGCGTACAAGGTGGTTCCGGAGGCTCGCAGACACTTCGAGTCGCTGGAGATCAGCGACGAACTCCTGGCCACCGTCGAAGAGCTGGTCATGGACGGCGGAAACGAGGTGTACACGGAGTGCTCGCCGATCTGGGACGGCGAGGACGACCTGTACGACGTCGCCTCACTCGATGACCTGGCGCTGCTCCCGAACCTCCGCCGCGTAGTCGGCTCGGAGTTCCTGGGTCCGGATTTGCAGGACACCCTCCGCACCCGCGGCATCATCGCCGACTAGCCAGGAGCCCGACCATAACAGGCACTGCCCACCTCCCGGGGCGCCGTCCGCCCGGTCCCCCCGGGGCGCCCGCGGGCCGTGTTCTCCGGCAGCATGGTGAGCTTCACGGGCGCTCATGGTGCGGCGCCGTTCGGAGTGGTGCCGACGGGCGGGCCGGTTCCGGACGGGGACGTGGCGCCACACGGGTGGGCGGTGTAGCCGCAGGTGGCGGGGTCGGTCAGCTGCTGCCGGGCCAGCCCGGCGAGTGGACGCGGACGATGACGACTGTGTGCTCGAACCCCTAGCTGACGCCAACGGGCGTCGGCCGACGGCTCGGACAAGTGCGGGCACGAGAACGTCCTCCACCCACGCGATCAAGGCGCGCAGTTCGTCGGGAAGGTCGAGCCGCAGGATGAGGGGCGGGTACTGCCACTGGCCTTCCTCATGGGCCCCGTCGGTGGTCTCCCCGCCAGCCTCCGCCTCCGCCTCCGCCTCCGTCTCGGCGTCGGCCAAGGCGCCTCGCCCGGGTCGGTGTTGGTGCCTCGGTGAGGGTCTTGACCTGGGCGGTCAGGGCCGAGAAGTCGATCGGTTGTCCGGGACCTCTTTGCGACGGCCCTCCGGGTGCCAGCAGATGTGAGACTTGACTCTCACAATATGTGAGAGGAAACTCTCACGTCATGGATTCTGGTAATCGTCTGGGCGATGTCGAGATCACTGATCCGCGGGCGATGCGGGCGTTGGCGCATCCGGTGCGGCTGGCGATCCTCGAACGCCTTCAGCGGTACGGGCCGGCGACGGCGACGCAACTGGCGCCTGACGTGGGAGCGTCCCCGTCGGTGACGAGCTGGCATCTGCGGCATCTGGCGGGCTTCGGGCTGGTCCGAGATGCCGAGCCCGGCCCGGACCGTCGCCGGCGGCGGTGGGAGGCGGTGGCGCGGGGCTTCCGGTTCGAGGTGCCGGAGGATCCGGACGACGAGGAGGGCAGGTCGGCTGCGCGGGTCCTGTCCCGGGAGATGTTCCTGCGGTCGGCAGACCTGTCGAACCGGTGGGCTGCCGAGGCCGAGCCCGAGCTCGATCCGGTGTGGCGGCGGCTTGCGGGGTTGGCCAACACCCGCGTCGTCGTCTCTGCCGAGGAACTTGCAGCGATCGAGGACGCGATCGAACGCGTTCTCGCGCCCTATGTGACGCGTGGCGAGGCCGCGCGGCCGGCCGACGGCCGTGGCGTCCGGCTGCTGCGCTACGTCCTGCCGGAGGGTGCCAAGGAGCAGACCGACGGGACGTCATGAGCGCCACGGACCAGGCTTTACCGGTGTCGCTGTGGCGTGATCGGCGGTTCCGGCGTTTCTGGGCCGGTCAATCGATTTCGCAGTTCGGCGACCGGATCACCGAACTGGCCCTGCCACTTATCGCGGTGGGGGCGCTGCACGCTTCGGCCAATCAGGTGGCGTGGCTGACCGCGCTCATCTGGACCCCGAACCTGCTCGCGATCGTCCTCGGTGCCTGGGTCGACCACCGCGTCCACAAGCGGCGCCTGATGGTTCTCGCCGACCTGGTGCGCGCCGCGGTACTGCTCTCCGTCCCGGCTGCCTGTCTGCTGGGGGCGGTGACGCTGAGTCAGTTGTATGCCGTGGCGTTGCTGACCGGCGCCGCAGGGGTGCTGTTCAACACCGCCTATCCGCCGTTCTTCGCCCACCTGGTGCCTCGATCGTCCTACGTCGACGCGAACAGCAAGCTCAGTGCCGGCCGTTCCGCGTCATACGTCGCCGGCCCGGCGATCGGTGGTGTGCTGGTCCAGGCGTTGACCGCTCCCGTCGCCGTCGTCGTCGACGCCCTGACGTTCCTGGCGTCCGCGGTTCTGGTCGGTCGGGTTTCGATCGACGAACCGCCGGCCGCCCATGACCAAGTGGCACCCCCGCTGCTGCGGCGTGCCAGGGAGGGACTGGTGTTCGTCGTCCGTCACCCGGTGCTGCGGGCGAGCCTCGGGTGCGCGGCGACCGTCAACTTCTTCACCTTTGTCGCGGGCAGCGGACTGATCGTGCTGTTCGCCAGCCGGAACCTCGGACTGACCGCGGGAGTCATCGGCATGGCGTTCGGGATCGGCGCCACCGGCTCGCTTCTTGGCGCGGTGATCGCCCCGAAGGTCTCGCGAAGACTCGGCGTGGGCCGCAGCATCGTCGTGGGTGCTGTGTTGTTCCCTGCACCGGTCGCCATCGCCGCTGCTGCGGGCGGCCCCCTCTGGGCTCGCGCCGGAGCCTTGGCCGCGGTCCTCTCCGGCGTCGGCGTCATGCTGTTCGACGTCAACCTCAACTCCCTTCAGGCGGACGTGATCCCCGATGGCATGCGCAGCCGAGTCGCCGGCGCGTACAGCACGATCAATTACGGCTTACGCCCTGTGGGTGCCGTCCTCGGCGGCCTCCTCGCCACCCTCATCGGCCTCCGGGTGACCCTCCTCATCGCTGCCGTCGGCGGAGCGCTGTCGCTGCTGCCCTCGCCAATACCACGCACCCACTCCCTGACTCCCGACAATCCGGTGGTTCCGGACAGCGACACGGACTCGGACGCGCGACCATTGCCTTGCTGACCCGCCGCGGAACCATCCAAGTCCGAGCGGAGACTTCCTGAACCCGACGGCTGGCACATGCGTGCCAGGCCGCGGTCGCCCGGTGCAGCCAGTTCGGGCGGCCCCGTGGCATCGCCCTTGTGGATCGGATCCGTTATCCGGTGCGAGGGCGGGGCCAAGATTCTCATTCAGATCATGTCCCGAAGATCGCTGTCTGGGTCCGGAGAAATCGTTCCCGTGGGGCCAACGGACTCGTTCGAAGCCAAGCACGGGAGCGCGCGGGTCAGCTATTCGCCTCGAGCAGGAACTCTGTGAAGAGTTGCTGGTGAGCACCGGTGGTGTCGTTCATCAGCCGCACCACTCGGGTCCGATCGGCTGTGGTGGAGACGCCGAGCAGCATCTCCACCACCAGGGCTCCGGAGTCATCAGTGCCGACCAATCCTATACTCGCCGTTTCTTCGTCCTCACCTCGGGAACTGATCGCATATTCGAGGCGGGCGGAGTCGTAGCCGAGATACATCGTCGGACATTCTTCCGGCGCCCGCTTCACTGTGCCCAGGACGTCTGAATGGTCTCCGGTCCTATCCATGACGAGTAGGTAGGAGCGATCAGTCCTGTGCCTGAATCCCCGCCGGACGGCGCCTTTCGAGCTGTCGTTCATCGACTTGAATAGCGGCTGGCACTGTCGAGGGGACACCATCCCTGTCCGGGATTCCGCGCCTTCCAGGAGTGGCTCTTCGACCCAGCCGGATGATTCCATTCTCTCGTCGAAAGTGGACGGGGCTGCCGGGGCGCAGGAAATGCACAGAGATGTGCCGAGAATCACGGCGAAGAATTTCGCTGGAATCACGTGAGATCCATGTACTCGTAGAGTTCCGGAAATCCGCGTGCCACGGCATCAATGATTTCCGAAACTTGCAGTTCTCCCCTCGTCTCGTCCTGGAGGAGTGCCTCAAGCTCCGGGCTCAGCATGACCATCTGCGGAGAGGCGGATTCTCCGGCACTGAACCCGCGAGCGTCATCCGCAGAAGTGATCTTGATGAGAATGTATGCCAGGCCTGCATCGAACGGGGTGCAGACACTTCCGGACCGCGAGCGCGTGATCTCCTGAGCAGCAATCAAGAGATCACGCGCTGCAGACGACATCGGGCGCACGGTCGTCTAACTTCCTGTCAGGTACCGGGTGGGTGAGTAGTAAGTGGGCAATGTCCATATATTTCCATGTTGCCCGAAGTGGGTTCCCTTGGTGCGGTAGAGGTGCGCACCGGCGACCTTCGTGGTGCTGTCATACACGTGGATGAAAACGCCACCGCTGGCCGACGTGCTGCCGGTGTGATAGCTGACGGCCTCCGCCCCGCGATCTCTCCACGACGTTCCGCTGAGGTACTGAATCTGCGCTGTCGTGTTGGCATCGTCCAGTCGGTCCGAGCATTGCACCTGTGTGAAGCCGGCCACCTTTGTCGTGTCCAGCGAGTACGGCGTTCCGACCTCCTTTTTCCATCCGCACGTGATCGGGTGTGGCACTGCCTCATCGTCGGCGACTGCCGGTGCAGCCGCTGCGCCCCCGGCCAGCACAGCGGTCATGGAGAGGGCTAACGTACGCAATCTGTTCACTCAAGCCTCCGCGAGTGGATCTCGTGATGAGATGAACCCAGTTTGCACGGCAAAGCGGGCGGTACCAGACCGGAAATCAACCGTAGCTTCCCGTTGCGGAATTCGATACCTCTACTTCTGCAAACCCGCGGTGTGACGGAGGAGGGTGGGTGAAACGTTGAACCTGCTACCACAAAACGAGGCACCTTAATTGGCCATGGTGCCTCGTTTGCCGAGCTGAGTAGTCATGCTGCGGTGTGACCGTCGCCAGGAGATAGTACGGTCGCGAACATGTCCGCGCACCGCTCGGCGAGCTCTTCCACCGTCCCGGTCGCGTGGAAGAACCCGCGGTTGGATGTCTCGTCGAGGTTGAAGAGCTGGTCGCAGACTCTGCCGGCCCGCACGTGTGTTCCGTAGAAGTGCACGGCCCATTCACCGAGCGAAACGGGTTGCTCGTGGTCGCTGAGAGACACCCAGACCAGCAGCGACGACTCGTCTTCGGGGCGACCGACGCTGCTGTGGGCCGATGGCACGCACCAGGAGGCGGCTCGGGTCTGCAGGGCCGCGACGAAGGCGAGTTCGCCCGCGTCGAAGCCCCAGGGCTCCTCGTCGTCCTCTCGCGGGTCCGCGATCTCGAACCACCGGTCGTACTCCACGGGAGGACTCCAGAACCCCACCACGGAAGTTGTGCCAGAGCCTGAGTTGGGCTCTGGCACAACTTCCGTGGTCACGCTACTGCGGGTGATCTCCGCCAGGAGACCAGCGGGACCGAAGATGGATCTCAGGAACAGACGATGGGGCAGCCACGCCGGATCGAGTGCTGGGCAGCGCGCAGGAACAGTGCAACGTAGAAGGCCCTGTCCAGGTCATCACTCCACAGTCCCGGTCGAGGGCCGGCCACTTCCTTCGTCCCTCCGTCCCTGAACCACATGCTCAGGTCGAGGTTGTCGCATGTCGCTGGGGTCTCGGGCGGCAGATCGATGGCTGCCGCCAGCTTCTCCGCGAGCGGTAGCACCTGGGGAGCGCCGGCGACCATGGTCGACTCGCAGTAGCCGGATTCGATGGGCAACCAGATCTTCTCGTCGAGCGAAAAGGGCACGAGCACGGTCCATCCGTAAACGGTCTCCGATTCCTCCTGTGAGAGGTGTGCCTGGCACAACGCGAGGAACCCGGTCATGGGCCGGGCCAGCTTCTCCTCGAAAGCTTGCCCTGAGCCAGGTGCGAAGTCCGTCTCCGCGGGGACGTCCTCATACGGCGGCAGGCCCCGCCGCCTCAGCTCAGCGTTGAGGGCTGAGGCGACTTCGCCCCACCCGTCTTCCTCGTCATCGAACCAATCCTCCGCGCCAACGCTCACCAGGTACACGCCCATGTGGGGAAGCTACAGTCCGCGACTGACATCGATCAGGGAGCCAGCAGGACCCGCTTGCGCAGGAGAGTGAAACCGGCGCGTCCCGGAGCTCGCGATCCCTCGGTCGCGCTGCTTGATCTCCTCCCACACGCGGCCGAGGGCGTTCCCGGCGGCTGATGGAGGCGTCTTCAAGGACTCGCCGCAGGGGCTTGTCATTCCGTGCCGGGTGCGTGTCGGGACGTTGTCTTGTTCCCCGTCCGTCCTCGACCGCGTGAGCGTCGTGCCACCGGTCGGCGTACTCGTGCCTTTGGATCCAGCGGACCGAAGGTCGCGTGGGGCAGGCCGATTCCCGGCCTCTGGGGGCGTGCGTGAGGCGGTCTTGGAGCCTTGTTTGATCGCGAGGGTGGTTGCGCTGTCCGAATCCTTCCGGGCAACGCGCTGACGGAGACGAGTAGCCAGGGATCACGCGAGCCGAGAGAATCGCCGGGAAACTGGGAAGGCGGTTTCGCGCCCCGTGGTGAAGACCCTCCTGAGCGCGGGGAGGAACGACCCTCTGGTGGCCCTATGCCCCGCCGGCCGGCCCCCGTCACCGGGCCCGAATGAGGCCGTCACCTGGCGGCGGCGAAAGTGCGGTGGTACCGCGAGTTGCCCCCTCCTATCACATGCGGCCGACTGACGACCCGAGTGTGACGTTGGGCTTCGACCTGCTGCGGCAGGGGCTGGAGGTCACCACCGGCGCCCAGCGCGAGCACCGTTGCGACGTACTGCTGAAGCAGGCCGCCGAGAAGGGCATGAGCCCCGAGCCGTTGCAGGACTACTTGAACGCATTCCGGTACGGGTGCCCGCCGCATGTCGGGCCGGGCATGGGCCTGGGGCGGGTGCTGATGGTGATGCTCGGTCTGGACTCCATCCGCGAGGCCACGTTCCTCTTCCGCGGGCCGAACCGGCTCACCCCGTAACCGGCCACGGGGTTGCGTCCCACGACACGGGCCCAGTGCCTCGTGTCGTGGGACGCGGTCTCAGTAGCGGACATTGCGCAGGTCATGCGTCCACGCCTTGCCAGGGTTCTTGTCCCAGTAGGCGCGCAGGGCCAGCTCCCGCTCACAGAAGCGGCCCTGATGGCACAGGCCGCCGTGGGAGAGCGTCACGCTCATGGCAAGCGCCGACTCCGGTGGTGACCCAGCGGGGTGTCAGCGCGTGACTCCACAGGTGCCGCAGAACCTCGACGGTCTGGCCGCCGCGGTGGAGGCCGCCCTGAAGAGCAGGACCCTCACCGTCACCGGAAAGCTCTCGCGCGCGAACTGGGACACCCACGCATACGCGGGATACACGGGCCAACCGGGCAAGCTGCAGTTCCGGCCGAAGGCGAGCACGACCTACAGCACGTTCAAGAGCCTCACGACCAGCAGCACCGGTACCCTCACCACCACCGTGAAGGCCTCGGCCGACGGCTACTGGCGCTACACCTTCGCGGGAACCACCACGACGCCGGCGGCCACCGCCACAGGGGACTTTGTCGACGTCAAGCAGTTCGCAGCAACCGCGCGTGACCCCGAACCTGCTCAGGGGGCGGGTTGGTAGACGACGGTGGTGGGGCTCGCCAAGCCACGTTCACGACGGGGTGGTCATACAGGTCGCGGGGACATCGGCCGTTCTCCCAGTGCTCGGGCACGGCGTGCCGGGTGGCCGCGCAGAACCGCGCAGTAGTCGGCGTTGATTGTCGGGAACGTGTCTATGTGGAATTCCTCCACCCACAAGGGCCCGCGACCCGGAGGCCCCGAAGGGCCGCCCCGACGCCCAAGCGGAGTGAGGCCCAGACCCACGCCGCCGTGCCTCCAGCGCGCCGGCCGACCGCAAGGAGGCGGTGAAGCGCCAGCGGGAGGCCCGCCGCACGGATCTGGCCAGGCAGCGCGACGCTCTCGCCAGTGGCGACGAGCGCTATCTGCCGCCCGTGACAAGGGACCGGTCCGCCGGTTCGTGCGCGACTTCGTCGACTTGCAGTTTTCGTAGGGGGTAGCGGGGCACGCCCCGGGACGCACCGGGTCCGCCCGGCTGGCTCCCGGGCATCCGGGACCGCGGGTCCCAGGCGTCCCCGCCCTCCAGCCGTCGTCCCCAGGGGGCCTGGCCTGCGTTGCGCATCCGATCAGGGCGCCGACGCCAGGAACTGAGTCGCCGCCAGCTCCCCATACAGCGGATCCGCCGCCACCAGCTCGCCGTGCGTGCCCACCGCCCGCACCTTCCCCGCGTCCATCACCACGATCTGGTCCGCCAGCGTCACCGTCGACAGCCGGTGCGCCACCACCAGCACCGTCACATCCCGGGCCACCTCCGCGACCACATCGCGCAGCGCCATCTCATTGACCGCGTCCAGTTGCGAGGTCGCCTCGTCCAGGAGGAGCAGCCGTGGCCGCCGCAGCAGCGCACGGGCGATCGCGACCCGCTGCCGCTCGCCGCCCGAGAGTTTGGAGCCCCGGTGCCCGACCACCGTCTCCAGGCCGTCCGGCAGCCGCTCCACGACCGCGTCGAGCCTGGCGCGTACGAGCACCTCCCGGATCTGTTCCTCGCTCGCGTCCGGCGCGGCAAAGACCAGGTTCTCCCGCACTGTCCCTGCCAGCACCGGAGCGTCCTGCTCGACATAGCCGATCGCGGCGCGCAGATCGGCCAGCGGCCAGTTCCGTACGTCCTTGCCGTCGACGAGGATCCGTCCGCCACTCGCCTCGTAGAACCGCTCGATCAGCCCGAAGACGGTCGTTTTGCCTGCCCCGGACGGGCCGACGAAGGCCGTCATCCCGGCGCCGAGAACCTCGAAGGAGACTCCGTGATGGACATACGGAAGATCGTCGCGGTAGCGGAAGGTGACGTCCTCGAAAACCACCGACGCCGGACCCGTGCCCGCCTCCCCCCGCAGCCTCGTCAGCGTCTCCGTTTCCAGCCGCTCCGCTTCCACGATCCGCGCGATCGCCGCCGAGCCCACCTGGTACTGCGAGGCCGCCTCCACGAGCCTCGACACCGGGTCGATCAGATAGAAGAGGAAGAGCAGAAAGGCCACCAGCGTGGATACGGAAATCGCGCCGGAGGCGACCCGCGCCCCGCCGATCCCCAGCACCGCCAGGAACGACACCTGTACGGCCAGGCCCACCGACGACCAGGCCGCCGACTGCCACTTCGCGGACCGTATGCCGTGCCGCCACGCCTCCCGCGCCGCCCTCGACACGACTGCGGTCTCGCGCTCCTCGGCCCCCGATGCCTTGACCGTACGGAAGGCCCCGAAGGCCCTCTCCAGCACGGTGGAGATCTCGCCGACCGCCTCCTGCGAGCGCTGCGTCGCCTGCGCGATCTTCGGCATCAGCAGCCCGACACAGCCGCCGACCAACACGATCACGCCCAGCGTCACACCGAGCAGCACCGGGTCCATCAGGCCCATCATCACGATCGTGGCGACGAAGGCGAGTCCGCCTGTCGCCGCCGAGACGATCGACTGGGTGGTCACCGCACGCAGCAGAGTGGTGTCGGAGGTGACCCGGGACATCAGATCGCCGGGCTGGGTCCGCTCCACCTCCGGCAGCCGCAGCCGCAGCAGCCGCCCGATCAGGCTGCGGCGGGCGGCCAGCACCACGGACTCGGCGGTGCGCTCCAGGATGTACGCGCCGACTGCCTCGATCGCGGTGCCGAACACCACCAGCGCGGTGAGCAGCGCCAGGATCCCGGTGATGGACTGATCGTCGCCGAGCCGGTCGACCAGGGTCTTGGCGGCGAGCGGCTGGGCAAGACCGGTGACTGTGCCGACAAGAGTCAGGGCGGCGCCGAGAGCGACGACCCAGCGGTGTGGGCGGAAATGCGCGTACAACGCCCGCCATGTCTCCCGGACGGGCAGTCTGACGGTCGGCTTGTCGAGGCCAGTGCCGTCTGCGGGCTCTATGGTCACTGCGGACTGTGTGGTGTCTGTGGCGTCTGCGGTTTTCGCGGAGGTTTCTGCGGTGGTCACCTCAGCGAAGACGCGAAAACCCCCTGAACACCTGAGCGGTTGCCCGAATCGGCTCAGCCGCGTACGCCGCACAGATGCAACAGGGCCGCGCGTCCGCAAGGAACGACCGCACCCCGGCGCCCAGTTGCTCCACCGACGCCGACGGACCACGGCTGACCTGCTTTCGCCACCAACACCACAGGGACGGCGATCGCCCCCCTCGAACTGCGCCCCTCGCCATCGGCAAGCCCATCAGCCTGCGCGGCCCCAATCAGCCCGCGCCGCGCCCGTGGTCCCAGGGGTTGCCGGACGCGGCTGGGCAGAAGGCGGCGATTCAGCCGCGTACGGCGCTCAGCCGGTCGGCGCTCCGGTCAGCGAGGCTGAGCCAGTCGTGTCTGGGGGCCCACATTGGTGCAGCCGACGGGACTGCCCCCGTACAGGACGGAGCGCGGCCCCGTTCTACGGGGCGATCTCCTGCCGCACACGTTCCGCCCGCTCGAGGTCGGGGTGCCCCGCTGCGTAGCGTGCCGCATAGATGGAAACCGCCCTGTCGATGTCCGCCACGGCGCCCTCCTGGTCTCCCGCGGCACGCCGGGTCAGGGAGCGCTCGACCGCTGCATCGGCCCCATAGGGGTGTCCGCTGCCCATGCACCGTTCGAACATGGCGACGGCCCGGCTCAGCACTGACTCCGACTCCTCGTAGCGGCCCTGGTCGCGCAGTAGCGCACCCAGCTTCGTCAAACTGCCCGCGACATCCGGGTGGTCCTGGAACTCCTCCTCACGCACCGCGACAACCCGCCGCAGCAGTCCGTAGGCCTCCTCCAGGCGTCCCGAGCGACGCAGGACCTCGGCAAGATGACCGTCGACGTCGATCACGTCACGGTGGTTCTCCCCGTAGTCGGCTCCGTAGTCGGCGATCAACAGGCTGCGCGCGGTGCGCAGTTCGTGCTCCGCCACGTCGAGATCGTCCAGTTCCCGGCTGATGATGCCGAGATGCTTGTGGCAGGTAGCCATGTCGATGGCCGGCGTGTCAGGCAGCGCCGAACGAACCTCGAGCCCCTCACGGTAGGCATCGGCGGCCTCACGGAGACGGCCGCGCCGCCACAGTGCGTCGCCGTACGTCGCCCACGCCTCCGCGACGAGAGGATGCCGCTCGCTGTCCGACTGCAGCAGGTGCTCCAGTACCTCACCGGCGAGCTGCTCGGCCTGCTCGAATGCGGTCAACTCCCTGAGGACGCGGCTCAGATGGAGTCGCAGCCTGCCCACGAAGTGGTCCTGCTCGCCGAGTTCGCCGACCGCCGCCGCGATGGCCTGCTCGGTAACCCGGCGCGCATCCGCCAGTTCTGCCTGGTGGTAGTAGACGCGGCCGAGCGCGGCGAGCACCATGGCGCTCGCCAGCCGGTCTGGTTCCGCCCGCGACGACTCCACATCGAGGGCCTGTTCCAGCAGCCCCCTTGCCGGACCGTGTTCGCCCCGCAGGTGCAGATAGCGTCCCGCACGCAGCAGCAGGGATCCCAGTACGGCCGGGCAGCGCTCCCGCAGCAGCGGGTAGTGCGCCGCGCGGGACTCGGCGAGCTCCAGAACGTGTGGCATGATGCGCCGGCACGTCACCCAGGACGCCGGACTCAGAGGCTCCGTGGGGAACGCCGCGCTCACCAGCATCAGCGCCGAACAGACCGCCCAGCGCTGCTCCTCGGGACCGGTCATCCGGCTGAGCACATACTCCTGGGCTAGGCGATGGATGGTGATGCGGTCCTCCGTGGCGTCGACCAGCGACAGCCTGACCAGGACTGCCACTGCGCGGTCGTACTCGGCGCCCGTGGCGGGCAATCCCCCTCGCTCCTCACCCAGGACGCCGATGTGACCGGAAATCAGGTCTCTCGGAATGTCGTCCGGCGCCAGAAAGGAGAAGACGGAGAGTAATGCCCCCACATGCGGGTTTTCGTCGTTGGCTTGGTCGAAGCTGACGTTCCAGGAAGTGGCCATGGCCGAGGCATACCAATCCGTGTCGGCTGCTGATGACGTGTGGCGCGGTCCCTCACCCAGAAGAGCTCGGTAGCCTGCCAGGGACGCACGGCGCTCCTCCACATAGGCGCCGACGTGCTCCAGGGCAAAGGGAAGACCGCCGAGCCGGGCGGTGACGTCCCGCGCGGCGTCGCGGTCGGACTCCCGAGTGCGTTTGAGGAGAAAGGCCTCTCCGTCGTCCAGATCGAAGGCCTTGAGGGGCACCCGGGTCACGCCCAGTGATCCCCAGTTGGGGTTGCGCGAGGTGATCAGTACGTCGCCGTTCGACGCCCGGGGCCAGATCGTGGAGACATCTGGGGGCTGTTCGACATTGTCGTAGACAAGGAGCCAACGGCTCCGCCCGCGCAGAGCGGTCCAGAGGCGGGAGAGCATCACTGTAAGGTCGGGAACCTCCTCCGCACCGAGCGCCCGGGCGAGTTCGGAGAGCTGGCCACTCAGCGACACCTGACGCTCGGCGTTGACCCGCCACACCACGTCGTAGTGGCTGGCGAAGCGATGCCCGAACTCCAACGCTGTCTGCGTCTTGCCGACGCCCGGCAGACCCACAAGACCACCGGCGTCGGGCCGGGGCCCGCCGTCATCGGAGAGCAGGCACCGCGACAAGATGGCCAGGGCTTCGTCACGGTCCGTGAAGTGTGGATTACGCGGCGGAAAATTGGTGATGGCCGCACCCCACGCGGGATAGCTGAGCCCGGTGGCAAGGAGTGCCACATCCGCCACCGCGTCCCCGGGGCGCAGTCCCACCCGGTGAAGTCGCGTCACCAGCGTGGACGCGGCCACATCTGGTTCCCCGGACGACAGGTCCAGGCAGGCGTCGTGAGGCAGCGCCTCCAGCGGATTCAAGGTCCCCGTCTGCCCATCGCCCCACAGATCGAGCGATCCAAAGCGGATCCAGCCGATCGGCTCGCCCTCCTCATGAGCGGCGACCAGCTGGTTCACCCAGTCGGCGTAGCGGGAGAGATCCTGGGGCGGGATCTCGGGGAGCAGGACAAGGGCGCTGTCGGCGCCGTCAAGCAGCTGCTGTGCGGCTCGCTCCAGGCCTTCGCCCTGCGGCGGCAGCCCGCTTCGTCGCAGGACGGTGAATCCCGCGCGGACCAGTACCGTCGCCGTCCAGTCCGCCCAGGTCCGCTCACCCGGCGGGTAGCAGAGGGCTACGGTCTGCTGCGCTGGCGGAACGTCTCGGACGCCGTGCGGATCGTCAGCGCGACCGGCGTTCGCTGCGCCACCATCGGTCACGGCGGCAGCACCGACATAGGTGATGCAGGCCGTCAGGCCTGTCGCGACCACCTGTGACAGGGACGGGCTGCTGGCGAATCCCTCACCGACGCTGGCGTAGGAGGCGACGGCACCGCCGAGCGCGATGACCAGGGGCATAGCGAAGCGGACCAACCAGTTACGCGCGTCCGCATGCGATCGCGGAGTGACGGTGTCACCCCCGGGCGGCGCCAAGGGCGGGGATGCAGGGTCGAGGTCATCGGCACCGGGGTTGGGGAGGACGGACATCAGATCGGCCGGTCTTCCGTGGAGCCGATGACGGCAGAGCGCATGCTCACCCCTCGCTTTGCTCAACTACCGCCGAGCTTATGCGATTTGCCCTTGGACCGCACCGTGCGCCCGGTCGCGACCTCGCCACCGCCCACATGCCGGGCTGGTCATCTGTCGCCTTCACACAGGAGCTCGGCGCGATCGGACAACTGCGGCCAGCTCCGCGCGCTCGGCGACCAGCTTCGGCACCCTCCAGCGCAGTTCGGTGCCGGACAGCTACCGTCACGACGACGAAGACCTGGACTGCACCGTTCAGCACTCGCCAAGGGTGCCCGTCGGGAGGGCTCGAAGTACGGGATCGCTCCTCGGGGGCTGTGGAAGCGGGACGGTTCTGACACTGGCACCACGACGAGCGCGGGGCGGCTCACGGTCAATCGATGACGAGCCGCTTGTCGTGGGCCTGTTCGGTCTGGCGGCGCACGAGGTAGGTGCCGGAGGCATGGCCCATGGCTCCGTGTTCGGGATGCAGTACGTAGGCCGTGGCACCTTCGTGGACGGTGAAGCAGCCGACGTCGGCGCCGTTGGTGTCGATCGGTGTCCAGGTGACCGGGCCGTCGGCCACGAGGAGATGGACGTGGCCACCTTCGCCTGAGGTCACCAGGGCGATTCCGGTGGCGGGGACCGGCTGGCCGCCCTGCGGCGGCTCGAAACCGATGAGGCCGACCGGGATGAGTCCGACGTCACCCTGGCGCTGGAGGCCCGAGGACACAGGGATGGCCGCCTGCCGGTCGAGGTGTTCGAGGACGTCGACGCCCGCGAGTGCGGTGACGTCTTGGAGCGTGGGCTGCTGCTTGGCCATGGACTCTCCGTTTCAGGTGGCACGGGACAGAGTGAGGTACTGCTCGCGGGTCAGACCGAGGAGGCCGGCTGCCGCGCTGACGGGGTCTGGGGTTTGGGCGGGCACGGTGAGCCCGTAGGAGCGGCGAGTGCCGTCGCGCTCGGGTGTGCCATTGGTGCACAGCAGGACGCGTACGGGGACGTTGTAGATCGCGGTGGGAAGGTCGTACAGGGTGAGCCGTTGTCCCGGGTTGCCCGGGTCGGGCGCGCTGTCCCCGACCTGCCGAAGGCCTGCCGCGGTGATGAATTCCGGCCAGCCCATTCTCTCGATCGCGCAGCGGCGCACCTCGGTATTGGGCTCCCGCAGGATCCGGTCGGTGTCCCAGTCGCCCCGGATCAGGGAAGCGGGGACCCTCGTGCCGTGCCAGACATGGACGGCCCAGCCGTCGGGCTACACCGCCGCCGGTCCGTCGGGGCAGTGGGGCCGCCCTTGTGCATCCCGCCGCATCGGGACGGGGGGTGAGGATCGCGTAGTCGCGGAAGGCCCACCACCATCCGGCGTGCAGTGCGACCTGCTGCTCACCGTGCACGGCGGCCATGCCGGTCACGCCGATGCGTTCCATGGCGTCAGCCCGCGCATGGGGCGCCACACTCCAGTGGGCCAGGGGGTCCCGCGCCACCAGAGCCGGGGCAGCCTGACCGGAACCTTCCTGGCAGTGCCGCACACGCCTGCCTGGGCGGCCACCAGGGCAGTCAGTTCGGCGTGGACGCGCGGCAGCACCTCCAGGTCGAGCCGGGCTGGCGGATCGCCGTTCTGGATCAGTTCCTCGAAGGCTCCGAGGTGCTGCGCGTTCACCTGGCTCTGCATGTGCTGGTGTGTCAGCCGCCGCCAACCGCTCTGCCACAGCTCCGGCGCAAGCACCGCCTCGTCCACCCGCTCCTTGACCGCATCGGTCACCTGCGCCTCGATCCGGGAGTCGATCCCGGGCCAGATCAGACCTCGGACGTCGGCAGGCAGCTGCCCGCGCAGCCGGCGACGGAACTGGGCATGCACCCGGGCAGGCAGACCTCCGGTGACCTGGGCGATGACGGTGGGGAGGATCGCCTGCCCGATCACACCGGCCCAAGGGCTAGCGGCGGTGGTGGCCTGTTCTTCCCGCTGCTGTTCGTCGCCGCCGAACGGCTCCCCGGCGGGGTGGCCGCCACGCGGAGTGCGGCGCAGCCACTGGTCGTGGCGGTCCTGGCCGTGACGGCGCTTCACCAGAGCCCGTCGGCCTGGTGCTTCGCGTGGGGGATCGCGGGCATCGTGGGTGTCGGGCATGATGGACAGCGTCTTTCACGCGAGCGTGGCGATGTCGGCGGCCTTGCCCTTCCTGATCGCCTGGCAGAGACCCTTGACATCGCGATGCGCCCCGGCCTGGTCGACCTTTTGGCCGTCGCCGCAGAGCTGTCTCAACCTGTCGACGCGGACAACGAACGCCAGGTGCTGCTACTCGGCGACGACTGCAATCACCCGGAACGCGAATGGTGCAGGGCTGCGTTCGCCGCACACGCCTCCGCGCTGCGCGCGTTGCTGGAGGACGAGACCCCTTCCGGATGGACTGATCAGCACAGACGACCGCGAGTGCCTGCTCAAGGCTGCGGAACCGCAGCGAGACCCCTCCTGAACACCGCAGGCCAGCCACTTGTGAGGCCCGAGTAACCATCTCGCAGTGACTGGTGTGATCACGGCCTCGGAGCCGTCCTGGACAGTCCCGTTCACCGGATTGAAGCCACGTCAGTTCAGCAGACTCGTCACCGCGCTGCGGCGCGAAGGGCGTGTCCCCAGTGCGCAAAGGCCGGCCCTGGAGCCTGCCACCGGAGGACCGAGTGCTGCTGGTCGCCGCCTACTGGCGCACGAACCTGACCTTCCGCCAACTGGCGCCCCTGTTCGGCGTGTCCAAGTCCACCAGCCGACCGCATCATTGACCACCTCGGGCCGTCGCTCGCTCTCCAGCAACCTAGGCGGTTCGGCAAGGACACCGTGCTCATCGTGGACGGCACCTTGGTTCCTACCCGCGGCCATCAGGTGGCGGAGCAGTGGAAGAAGTATCGCTACTCCACCAACCATCAGGTCGTCACCGACGCCGACTCCGCCGCGTCGTCGTTGTCGGCAGGTCGGTCTCAGGCAACCGCAACGACTGCAAGGCGTGGGAGCTGTCCGACGCGAAGGCCACGGTCGGCCGCACCACGGTGATCGCGGACGGTGGTTACCGAGGCACCGGCCTGGTGAGACGCGACCGCCACGGCGATCCAGGCCTCTATGCAGCGGTGTGGGCGCGCACCATTAGCGTGCCCAGCTTCCCGGCCTCCGGCGCGGGGCAGTACCTGTGCGTCGATGTCGGTGAAGCCATGGCGTTTGAGCAGGTCGGTCCAGGCTTCGGCTGTGTACTGCCAGCGCAGTACCGTCAGTTCACGTTCGCGGCCTTCGAGCCATTTCCCGCGCATGGACTGGGGCCGTACGCGCCGGGGATCGGCTCGGCCTGGCTGAAGGCAAAGACAGCGCCGGGGGCGAGGCGCTTGGCCACCAGTGGGAAGCGCTGCTCAGGGTCGGTGAACCACACAGCGCCCCAGACCGAGTGATGGCGTCGAACCGCTCGGTGCTCGAGGTGAGGCAGTCGCAGACGTCAGCATGGATGAAGGAAAGCCCGGGTACGCCGCCCCACCAGCGGCGGGCGCGTGCCACCTGTACTGGAGACAGGTCGACTCCGCTCACCACTACACCCTGGCGGGCCAGGAAGACTGCTTCCTTGCCTTCCGCGGGGCCCAGGTCCAGAGCGCGGCGCGGGCGGCCGAGCAGCTCGGCACCAGGGCCGTGGCCGGGGTACTGGGTCCACTCGAAGCGGTCCACCACGGTGCGGGCTGGTCACCTTCGCCGCGGTGCGGCATGTAGGTGTCCCAGTATTCAGCCGGAGTGTGGGGCGCGCGGGGCATGGAGCTCCTCCGGGGAACGGTGAGGCCAAATGGAGCTGGCCACGGCACCGGTGAGGCCCGGTGCCCGGGTGGGAGTGACACAACTGCGCTGCACCCTGCGCAGGCAAGGGCCCGGGGACGCTCGCAGCGTCCCCGGGCCCGATCGTTACTGGTATGTCAGTGGCAGTTCTCGCCCGGCGTGGCCGCCCCCGCCAGGGGGCGACCACGCCCGCCCGAAGAGAGTGCGGTGAATCGGCCTCGATCCTGCTGCCCTGCGGTTCGGTCCCCCGGTCACCGAAGCGTGATCCGAGCGTCGCGCACCCGGAAGCCGGAGAGTGGCGCTTCGCGCCAGGGGCCAGCGCTTCGCGCTGTCATCCGCGCTACGGCACTGTCGCCCATGCATGTATGCACTCCTACCAGGAGGCGGCCGTCGGAGAGTTCGACCCCTGCCGACAATCGACGCCACAGGCGGCTGCGTCGGCTCGGCAATGCCCACCGAAGACAGCGGAATCAGCGCACGTCTGCGAACACTTCGGCCACCCGAGCGCTGACCAGGGCCCTTTTCAGCATGCTCTAGGGCGGAACCCCGGGCGTTCACGCCCGGAGGAAGCGCTGCTCTGGACTGCCCTGACCCGCAGGTTCCCACGGGTCCGCACGGGTGACCTGGGTCCACTCAGTCCGGGCGCTTCTGGGTCTCGATGTACTCCTTGATGATCGAAAGGGGAGCCCCGCCGCAGGAAGCGGCGAAGTACGACGGCGACCAGAAGTGATCGCCCCATAGGTACTTGCGGATGTGGTCGGGGAACTCCTGGCGGAGCCTGGGGGCGGAAACGCCCTTGAGTGAGCCGACCAGCCGGGACAAGGAGATTTTCGGTGGGTAGTGCACGAGCGGGTGGACATGATCGCGTTCGCCGTTGAACTCGACCAGTTCCGTTGCGAAGTCGGCGTATACGTCGCGCATGACCTCCTCGCTGCGTCGAAGGATCTCGTCGGTGATCGGTCCGCGCCGATACTTTGGCGTAAAGACCAAATGAGCGTGGAGGTGTAGAGAACCGTACGGCCCCTGCGGATATTGGGGTTTGGCTCCCAGCGTGGTGACATAGATCGCTACGATCAAGGATATGAAGATCGTGACACAGGTGAAGCTGATGCCGGAGGCCGACCAGGCCGCCGCGCTTCTCGCGACCCTGCACACGGTCAATGAGGCCGCGTGCTGGGTATCCGGTGTGGCGTTCGAGCGCGGTGTCCCGCGTGAGTACGAACTGCG
The DNA here is from genome assembly GCF_040613775.1 of Streptomyces sp. NPDC006208. NCBI lineage: Bacteria > Bacillati > Actinomycetota > Actinomycetes > Kitasatosporales > Streptomycetaceae > Streptomyces > Streptomyces sp. NPDC006208. The sequence goes on from NZ_JBEXSW010000054.1 coordinate 28,595, forward strand.
CAAGCACACCTATGCCGAGTTGAAAGCGCGTGGGCTGGGGGCGCAGGCCGCACAGCACGTGATCAAGAAGACTCGTGACGCCTACACCACGTTGAAGGCGAACGTCCGCGCCGGGAACCTGGGCAAACCGGGGTCGAAGCGCAGGATCAAGGCCGAGTCGAAGCCGATCACGTTCCGGCCCGAGGCTGCGCAGCCGTACGACGATCGGTGTTTGAGCTGGCAGTACGACGCCGGAACGGTGTCGATCTGGACGACGGCCGGACGGCTGAAGAACGTCCTCTTCGCCTGCTCCCCGGACGCGTTCAAAATGCTTCGAGAGCACCGCAAGGGGGAGTCCGACCTGATCGAACGAGACGGCGTGTTCTATCTGATCGCCGTCTGCGATGTCCCCGAGGCCGACCAGTACGAACCCAGCGGGTTCATCGGCGTCGACCTCGGGATCACCAACATCGCTACCACCTCCACCGGCTACCGGGCTGCCGGGCGCGGCTTGAACCGGCACCGGAAACGACAGCTCGATCTGCGGAAGAAGCTCCAGGCCAAGGGCACCAAGTCGGCCAAGCGCCTCCTCAAGAAGCGCTCCCGCAAGGAAGCCCGACACACCGCCAACATCAACCACATCGTCTCCAAGGCCATTGTCACCACCGCTGAACGCACCGGCTCCGGTATCGCCCTGGAAGACCTCACGGGCATCCGCAGCCGGGTACGGCTCCGTAAGGACCAGCGGACTGCCCTGCATTCGTGGGGCTTCCTCCAGCTCGGCCAGTACATCGAGTACAAGGCCAAGCGGGCTGGGGTGCCGCTGGTGTACGTCGATCCGGCGTACACCAGCCGGCAATGCTCCGAGTGCGGTCACATCGACCGGCGCAACCGCCGGTCACAAGCGATGTTCGCCTGCCGGTCCTGCGGGGCCCTCATGCACGCAGACGACAACGCGTCTCACAACATCGGCCGCAAGGGCGAGACCGTGTGGAATGCGGGGCGTGAGTCACGCGTCCCTGCCACCCCATAGGGGTGTCTGGACGGAGGGGCCAACCCAGCAGCCAGTTGGGCGCTACCTCCAAGCCCGACCCTTCAGGCCCGGGTCAAGTTGACGCTTTGGGTCGCCTGGCTCATGAGCTGCGGGGCGGCTCCGCCCGGAGTGGACCGTTCCACAAGGACCTCCCGACCATGGCGCGTCTTATGACGGGGCGGGAGATGGGCGCAGGCTGCTGGTAGTCACCTGCACGCGCCAACGGAGGTGGGCACTGTGGTCGTCAGTACCTTCTGGAGGATCGTTCCGGTCGTGGCGGCGGGCGCTGCCGTGGTCGTCAAGATCTGCAAGGTCCTGATCTGGATGAGGAAGCACCGGCCGAAGAAGTGATTCAGGGATGACGGAAAGATCCTCATTGGCGGTGGAACATCACGACTGACCGAACTGCGACGCGCCCGCCGGCGGCGTGCCGCCCCCGGGGAACCGACGGATTCGGAGGACCCGCGGACACGTGGCTCACGCTGAGCGGAGGTCCCGCGCCGAAGCGTCCAGGTTCCCGGTGAAACGCCGGGGGCGGGCGCCGCTGCCTGGGGCGTTTCCGACTTCTCGAGCGGATTCCGGTGTGTGAACCGGGTGTCCTTGCATGTACGGCGTCGCTCCCGTGCGGGAATATTGTTCTGTTATGAGCGATATGTGGCTCCTGTGGTGTGATGTTCGGCTGTGGGGCGGCTCTGCCGCGGGGCGCCCGCACCTGCAGGTCGCCTGGCGGGCCCGGCGCCGGTGGCAGCGCGCCGGCGTTTACCCGACACGCCCTGGTCACTTCTGGCGCACGGCTGCAGGCAGGGGAGGGCCTCGCGGCCATGGCAGCCCAGAGCCCGCGGCCGCCCAGACGGGGCCCTGCACGGCCGTCGCCCGCCAGCCCGCCCCGCTGGATCACGAGATGCGCCTGGCGGTGCGAGTGGACCGCCAGGCAGGGGCGAGCCGGCCGCGGATCGGGGAGTCCTCGGGCAGCAGCGGCGAAACCGCCCGTGGCCGTCACGCCCGCCATACGGTCGGGCTGCGAGGAGTTCCCGGTGGACCGGCCGCGCGATGAGCCTGGCGGCGATGAGCTGCTGGATGAGGAACTGGCCGACACGGTGCGCCGCACGGGGGCCTCGGGCGGGGGCGTTTTCCTCATCGCCGAGCACGAGCCGGTGGGGATCCTGGTAGTGGTGTGCGGCTCCTTGGTGGAGTTTGCCGGTCCGTGGCGACGCGTGCCGCTGGACCTCCCGCTCCCAGGCACCGACGCGGTACGCGAGAACCGCCTGGTGTGGGTGGGCAGCCAGGAGGACCTGGCCCGCTCCTACCCGCGTGCCGCGGCCGCCCTGCCCTACCAGCTCTCGCTGGCAGCCGCTCCCCTCACCGGCAGCCGCCACTGCTGGGGTGCACTGCTGCTGGTCTGGCCCCCCAACCGCCCGCCGCACCTCACGCCCCGCGAACGCAGCATCATCACCGCCGGCGCCCGGCGTCTGGCCCGCGTGCTGGACGATGCCGGTCACCCTCCCGCCATCCCTGACGAGCCACGCATCATCCCTCTGCACCGCGCGGGCCCCAAGCCGGCCCTCTTGACCGCCGGCGACTTCGCCGAGCGCCTGCCCGGCGGCCTCGCCCTGGACCTGGAAGGCCGCATCACCTTCCTCACCGCCGGCGCCGCCGAGCTCCTCGGCCGCAGCACCGACCAACTGCTCGGGACCTTCCCCGAGCAATCACTGCCCTGGCTGGACGACCCCTCCTACGAGGACCGCTACCGCACCGCGCTCGTCACCCGCCGGCCGGTTGCCTGCACAGTCCTGCGCCCACCGGACCAGTGGCTCGAACTGCGGCTCTACCCGGACGCCTCCGGCATCAGTGTGCTGATCAGCCCCGCCGGGTCCGGTCAGACCTCAGACCAGCCCCAGCCCACCAAGCTGTCGTCACGTGGTAATCCATCGGGGAGCAACGCCGACGTAGGACGTCTGTACCAGCTGATGCACCTGGCGGCCGCACTCACCGAAACCGTCGGCGTACAAGACGTCGTCGACCTGGTCGCCGACCAGGTACTGCCCGCCTTCGGCGCCCACGGCCTGATCCTGTCCACCGCCGACGCCGACCGCCTGAAGATCATCGGCCACCGCGGCTACACCGACGAAGCCATCCAGCTCCTGGACGCCCAACCCGTGCACACCGACCTCACGCCCGCCGGCCACGTCATGACCAGCGGTGTCCCCGCATTCTTCGACAACCCCGAGCAAATGGCGGGCGCCCACCCGCGCGCAACCCCTCTCAGCGGCAAGCAGGCGTGGGCATTCCTGCCACTGATCACCTCAGGCCACGCCGTCGGCTGCTGCACCCTCTCCTATCAGCACCCCCACGCCTTCACCGCCGCCGAACGCGCCACTGTCACCTCCCTGGCCGGTCTTGTCGCCCAAGCCCTGGACCGCGCCCGCCTCTACGACGCCAAACACGAGCTCGCCCACAGCCTCCAGCGGGCCTTCCTCCCGGGCAGCCTGCCCACCGTTCCCGGCATCACCGTGGCGGCCCGATACCTGCCCGCCGGCCATGGCATGGACATCGGCGGTGACTTCTACGACTTCATCCGCCTGAGCGACACCACTGCCGCAGCAATCATCGGCGACGTCCAGGGCCACAACGTCACCGCCGCCGCACTCATGGGCCAGGTCCGCACCGCAGTCCACGCCCACGCCACCGCCGGCGCACCTCCTGACCAGGTGCTCGCACGCACCAACCGCTTCCTGGCCGACCTCGAGACCGAGTTGTTCGTCTCCTGCCTCTACGTGCACCTCGACCTGGCCCGGCACCGTGCCTGTCTCACCAGCGCAGGCCACCTCTCACCACTCCTGCGCCACCACAGCGGCCCCGCCGAAGTCATCGAACTTCCCTCTGGCCTGTTGCTGGGCATCGATCCCGCCGCCCGCTACGACAGCATCGACATCCCCCTGCCGCCCGGCACACTGCTCGCCCTGTACACCGACGGACTCATCGAAACCCCCGGCATCGACCTCGGCCAGAGCACCACCGACCTGGCCACACAACTCGTCCGCGCATCGGAGCAGACCGTGGACAGCCTCGCCGACACCCTCATCCGCCACGCCACCGAATCCGGCGCCCGCAACGATGACATCGCCCTCCTGCTCATCGACACCAGAGGCCAAGAACGATCAGGGCCGACGGGGACGACGACAGCGCCTGAAGGCATACAGCGAACCGGCGAGTGAACCTCGTACCCCGACCGGGAACAACCCAGCGCGAACGGGCGGCTGTCCCGTTCAGCTGACAGACGCCCGTCAGCCTCGGTCCGGGTTGGCGGGGCGGTCAACGGGTAAGCGGCTGCGGTACCGCATCTCCCGGGGACTTACCCCGAAGCGCTGCCGGAACGCGGTGCTGAGCACGCTCGCGGAGGAGAAGCCCGACGCGTACGCCAGATCCGTGATCGTCATGTGATCGAATCCGGAGCACCGCAGCCGGTCCCGCACGAGCCGCAGCCGCTCCTCCCTGATCAGCTCCCGGGGGGTGGTCCCCACGCGCTGCAGTGCCAGCTGCACCTGCCGTAGTGACCAACCCAGTGCCTGTGCCATCGACGCGCCGGTCAGCTCCGGATCGGCCGCGTGTCCGCGTACGAAGCGGCGCACCATGGCTTCCACCTCCACCAGATGCTCCGGCGCGTCCGGGCGGTCATCACCGATCGCGAGCATGCACAGCAGCTCGACGATACGGTCGGACACAGAGTTGAACTGGGGGTCGGTGAGGCTGTCGCGCTCCTTGAACAGGCTGTTCAGCATGGCGCTCAGTACGTTGCCCAGGCCCCTGCTCAGATCCAGCCCGACGGCCAGCGGCGACTTCCGGTTCAGCGGGCCGTCCACCTCGCGCGCGGGGATCGTGAGGATGAAGGCATCGCTTGCCTGCTCCTGGATGCACTCGAAGGGTGATCCGAAGGTGACCAGAGTCCCGGTCCCCGGCGTCATCCGTGCCTCCTGGTCATCCTGCCGCAGCACGATCGCTCCGCTGAGCGGAAGGAGGAACCGGTAGTCCTCGTCCGGGTCCTGCCGGACCTGACGTGCCGTCCGGGTGTACTCGATCTCGTCCGACCGGAAGCGGACGAGCTGGTAGGTCTCCGTGTGCTGGCGAACCGTCTCCCCACGGAAGTTGTCCGTACGTGCGTATCTGTAGTCCATCCTGGACTGATAGGACGCGATGTGCTCGCGCCAGAACTCGGCGCGCTCACGAGGCTCCACTTCCCCGGTCGACAACGACTCCACGCTGTACGTTCCCCCGGGCACCCAGACCCCCTCCGCTGTGTCCGCTTCCTGACGTCAGCGATGTGCGAATCCTCAACCAACCTGGAAATACCGGTAGTTGTCTGAGTGCGGAGTGTAATACAGGCTCCTGATCTCCGCAGACTTCGTGAACCGCACATGTTTGTGCGTCGTTGCCGGCTCTGCGCTTCGCAGCAATTTCCTTGCGCGTGGGGGCCATACGCCTGGCGGCCGGCCTGCTCATCGCAAGTGACATTCAAAGAGCTGTTCGGCCGCTTTCCGGGCAGGGAGCCGGCGGGCCGCCTCGACGAACCGGGCCCGACAGTCCGGCCCCTTCCACTGTGCGGGTCATGCCACGCCCTGCCGGACGGTTCCTGCCCGAGCCGTCCGCGGATCGAGGGGTCTGCCGAAGTCCAAGGACTCCGCAGGATTCGCCGCAGACGGCAACCGGTGCCGCGACGCGGTCCGTGGAGCAGTCAGAAGAGGCGTACGGGCAGGGCGCGGTGACCGTTGGAGATGAAGGAGTCCACAGGCTCCAGATCCTCCTGCGGCACGGCAAGGGCGAGGCCGGGGAACCGCTCGAAGAGTGCCGGGAGAGCGATGGACGCCTCCAGACGGCCCAGGGGAGCGCCGAGGCAGAAGTGCACCCCGTGGCCGAAGGCGAGGTGCTCCTTGTCCGCGCGGCTGACGCGGAAGCGGTCGGCGTCCTTCCCGTACCGCTCGGGACAACGGCCGGCGGCGGCGTACGCGGCCAGGATCGCTTCGCCCTTGCGGATCACCATCCCGTCCAGCGCGATGTCCTCCACGGCGTACCGCAGGGGCAGACTGGCGACCGGGGCGTCGAAGCGCAGTGTCTCCTCGATCACGTCGTCCCACGAGGCACGGCCGGCACGTACCTGCGCGAGTTGTTCCGGGTGGGTGAGCATGGCGTGGATGGCGTTGTCGATGAGATTGACGGTGGTTTCGTGACCGGCGCTGATCATGAGCACCAGCGTGTCGAGGAGTTCCTGCTCGCTCAGCCGGGTGTTGCTCTCGTCGTCACGTGCGGCAATCAGCTCGGTGGTCAGGTCGTCGGCGGGCGCCTTCCGCTTGGCGGCGACGAGGTCGCCCAGGACGGCGTAGAGCCGTGTATAGGTGGCGGTGACCTCCGTAGGGTCGGCGGAGGTGTGGAAGATGCTGTCGACGAGGTGCCGCAGTTCCTCCCCACCTTCCTCGGGGAGGCCGAAGAGCTCACTGATCACGTTGATCGGCAGCGGATAGGCGAATTGCTCCCGCAGGTCCACCACACCTCGCTGCCGCCCGTCCGCGGCGAGGCGGTCCAGCAGACCTGCGGTGATCTCTTCGATGCGCGGCCGCATGGCGGTGGTCCGGCGCGCGGTGAACGCCCTGGCGACCAGCGTCCGCAGCCGTTTGTGCTCGCCGCCGTACGCGGTGAACATGTTCCGGACCGCGACCCAGGTGAACAGCGGCCACTCCGGGGAGATCTCCCCATTGATCCAGGCGGGCCAGTGCCGGCGCGGGTCCTTGGAGACCCGCGGATCGGTGAGCAGCCCTTTCAGCAGGCCGGGACTGCTGACTGCCCACGCCTCCACCCCGCCGGGGAGCTCCACACGTGTTACCGGGCCCAGCTCACGTATGCGGGTGGCTTCGCCATGGATGTCGCGACCGGTCGGGTCTATCACCGCAGGGTGCTGGGCTGCCATTTGAGACTCCCTGGTTCGAACTCCGATACAACTCCGGTGGCATCACGCTACGCCGTGGTAGCAGCGCGGAGCGAGAACGCCTCCCGCAGGCTGCGTGCGACGACAACTTCCCTACGCGTGCACACAAGTGACCCTTCTCGTACGGTCCTACTGTCATGGGCATCCGACAGGAGAGACCGGTGAGGACCCATGATGATCAGCAGAGTCCCGCAATGGGTGCAGCTGTGTGACCGGGAGGTACAGGCACTGCCCGCAGGGCAGTGGTGGGACGCCGTACGCGTACCGCTCAGTCTCGGAGTCCGTGCCCTCGAGTACCTCGGAGGCGATGCGAGGGCCGTGATCAAGGACGACTACGGCAGCATCCTCTACTGGCTGATCCGGAAAGGGAGCGCGGACCACTGGCAGTTGCCGCAGGTCCAAGTGCTCGGACAGAACTGCCATGTGGCGATCCCGCCTCAGCATCGTACGTCCGGGCCGGGGCTCCACTGGCACATTCCGGCGACGCGAGAGGGGTACTGGACGAGCACCGAGCGGTTGCACTCGGCGCTCCACACGGCGCTCGCCGCGACCACCCTGTCCCGCCCGCTTGCACTCAACTGCTCCCGTTGCGAGCGCAGCACCGAGGCGCCGGTCCTCGTGCGCATCATCGAGTCCCCCTCCGGTCCCGCCAGGGCGGTGTACGTCTGCCCCGACTGCGCGCCCCAGTGCCCTCCAGGACCTGGCCGGCTGGAGCAGCGCCTCTCCACCCGACTGCCCCGCGTCTGACGAGAAGGCGCACGCAGCGCGTCACCGGCCGCGGCCGACGAGTCATCGCTCCTCGCAGTGCACCGTGGCCGCCGCCTGATCGGCCTGCTCGTGCCCCCAACGGTCGCCGCTGTCAGTGGCCCTGAGCCTCAGCCGTTGTGCGTCGGGGTGCCACCTGCCGTTGCTGGTGTCTCGCTCGACCGGTCCCCAGCCGTTGACATCAGTGCCGAAGTCCAGTGCGCACACCGGTACTTCGCCGTGCGGCGGACGGGCCACAACACCCGAGTCGAACGCCACAGCCGCCGACCGTGCTCGCCGTCGTTCTGGCGATTGAGCTTGCCGGCGGAGAACACGAACCAGCGCCATACGTCGGTGACCCGGCGGTCCACTCGGCGCCGATGCGATAGCCCCTCTCGGGCGAGGTCGTAGGCGGTGCCGGTGAGGCGCCCGCAGTGAGGCGGTAGACGCATTCGGTGGTGTGACTGAGGCGTACATGCCTCCACCGCCGTCTGTGGCGGACACCAACACTGTGTCATTGTGCATTCTCGGCTTCGACTGCATGCGATGAGACTCCTGAGCTGCAGTTCCGTGGACTCCAGGCGCGTTCGGGGCAGCCAGTCAGCGGGTAGCGCGGTACGGGACGGCGGGGAGGTACCTTTCCCAGGCTGCCCGGGACAGTCCGCTGCCCGTCCGGCGGCACACCGCTACAGCGGTCCGCCGCGGCTCCAGGCCGTACGAATGGACCGTGACATGCCGCGTCGTGATGCGCAGCCGGGTGTCGTGCTCGGCGAAGGCCACGGCCAGCACCGGGCCGTCCACCGAGGTGAGCGGTGCGGAGGGTCCGGCGGGCGCCCCGGTTTGCCACAGGCGCAGTGATCCGTCCGCGCCGCCGACCGCGACCGTGGTGCCGTCCGCCGAGAAGGCGAGTGCGGGAGGCGGCCGGTGCAGGTCGCCTCCGTTGCTCGAGCCGCCCACGAGTACGGCGAGGCGCCGCTGCCCCTTGCCGTCCCAGAGAGTGACCCGGCCGTCCATGTCGCCCATCGCGAGGAACCGACCGTCCGCGCTGAACACGGCCGTCACGGCCAGGCTCTCTGCGGTCATGACGCGCCTGGACCGGCCGGAGGCCACATGGATCAACTGCCGGTCGGTGGTGAGGACATGGCCGTCGGGGGACATGGCGAGGGCATCGCCGTCGGGAGCCCTGCGTACCGCGGTACGACTCTCCCCGTCGAGCGTCCACCGGTCGGTTTCGGTGACGGACTGGGTGAGGACCATGGACCGGCCGTCCGGTCTGAACACGATGCCGTTGACGCCTTTCCCGACAGTCGCCGCGCGGCCCCAGGAGTTCAGCCGCCGCACCGTTGCTGTGGCGGTCTCCCGGTCGCGGCCGGTGAGATGGGCGAAGGCCCTGCCGTCGGCGCTGAACGACACCAGTGGCGGACAGTCTTCGCACACCGACTCTGGCAGCGTGCTCCTGAGCTCACCACTGCCGCCGTCCCGGATCTGGATGCGCCGCCCTGTCACCGTGGCGAGCATGGCGCCGTCCGGGGCGAACCGAGCTGCAACGTACGGCTGTTGCTGCCATTGCCGGGGCACAACTCCGTCCAGGGACAGCGTCCGCAGGACTGCCGCAGGGTCGGAGCCCTCCTGGTAGCGGAGCACGCCGACCGCAAGATCCAGCCGCAGGTTGGACAGGCCCACGCCGGTCACCGGTTGGTTCAGGACTGGCGCCGACAGGTCGGCGGTCCGCCACAGCTGTACGGCGGATTGCGATGCGGTCGCCACATACATGCCGTCGTCGCTGAACGTCACCTCCCACGCGGACGGCACCGATATCGGGTGCCGCTCCCGGCCCGTGCGCACGTCCCAGCTGCGGATGCCGGACTCCGCCGGGTAATAGATCCCCCGGCCGTCCGGCGTGAACGCCCAGGTGGAATCGGTGCAGAGGTCCCTCTCGGCGCTGCCCGGCCAGTCGACGGCCAGCCTGCGGTGCTCCCGTATGTCCCACACTTGGAGAGGGCCGGTTGCGGGCAATACGCGAACAGCCGGTCGTCCGGTCCGACCGCGGCGTGGCGGGTGCCGGACCGCGACAGGGACAGCCCGGCTTCGTCGTCCTTCCCCGCAGGTGGGTGGCGGAAAGCAGCCTGTCGCGGATCACTCGGGTCCGCCGGAACTGCCGGGACCCGAACGCCTGCCGCATCACAGCGAGGCTCTGATCACGTGGGCGGCGATCACGCTGATTGGCCGCCGTATCACCTGCCGCACGAAGAGCCCGGCCGGCGACCCGTCACCCCGTCCCGGCTCTCGGCGGATCCAACTACAATCCGGCAAATTTCGTCACCATGCATGCCTACGTCAATTCCCCCGTCATGCGGCATATTGAAAACCAAATCAGGGCCGCAGTCGAGTCCGGTCAGACCATCCAGTACAGCGTCACTCCTCGATACAATGGGACCGACAAAATCCCCACGGGGGTGTACATGGAGGCTTACGGCTTGGACGGTTTCAAATTCACTCAACACAGAAGCACCGGAATCACAGAGTCGGGAAATACTGCATTCATACCCAATCAGAAGAGAGGTGGCTGACGAGAGCAGGCGATTAAAGCCAGCCTCCCTGTCGCCCGGACCCGGCAATCCTCAGAAACAGGACCTCCACCATGAGCAACGCCCTTTCGCGTCTTTCCGAAATCGCCCCGGCGCCGAGCGAGCCCCGCCACAAAGACTGGGACGAGGTCGAGCGCAGCCTTGGGGTCGAGCTTCCTGCCGACTACAAGGAGCTCATCCACGTCTACGGCGGAAGCAACTGGGACGACTATCTGTACGTCCTTGAGCCGGGCCGCCCCAACGAGAATTACGACCTCATCGAATGGGCGAAGAATCAGGCCGAAGACCTGGAAGACCTGTGGGAAGTCGAGAAGAAGCCGGCGGAGCTGGAGGTCGAGGGGTCCCGGGTCATCCCATGGGCGGCCACGGACAACGGAGAATGCCTCTACTGGCTCGTTCGGCCCGGCCTCGACCCGGACGAATGGACCGTCATGGTGAACGAGGCGCGCGGCGACCGATGGGAACATTTCTCAGTAACCTGCACGCAATTCCTCGCGTCCACCCTTGATGGAGAGCTGCAGTCGAACATCCTCTCGTCCTTGTTCCCCCGCGCTACACATGAATTCCGCCAGCTCGGTGCGGTATGACGACGCGGCGCTCTTTCGGCCAAGGGCTTCGGCCTAGTCGGATGACATCCGATTGCTGATGCTTCGTCGGGTTGGCGGCGGAAGCGCCCGTGATCGACGGGTGCACCCGACTGCCAGCTCAGTTTGGGAAGGGCGAGGGGCAGGATGCTCACCGTCGTCGTTGATGCCCACCAGCCCGAGCATTCTTCGGAAAGCCTCTTGCACGCCCTCCAGGCGGCTGGCGAAGCGGACGCCCCTCCTCTCGGGTCGGCCGTGTCTCGCGATGGCTCATAGGGGCTTCTACGCCACCCCCAAGACATCCGCCATCAAGACGTGGCTTCTTGCGCACCCGCGGTTCCATCCATCTGCATTTCACACCGACCGGCTCGTCTTGGCTGAACCTCGTCGACCGATGGTTCGCCGAACTCACGAACAAGCAGATACGGCGAGGCGTCCACAGATCCGTCCAGGCCCTCGAGAAGGACATCCGCAACTGGATCGCCGCCTGGAACACCGACCCGAAGCCCTACGTCTGGACGAAGACCGCCGACGAGATCCTCGAACGCCTCGCCTCATATCTGAACAGAATCCCCGACTCAGAAGATTAGGTGCAGGGTATCGGTACGCGTCCCAAGCTCCATGTCTCCGCTGACAGTTCGGGGGCTCAGCCGCCCAGCAGCCCCAACTGAAAGGGCGCGGCCTGGATCTGACCCACTGGATATTGCCGTGCAGCTCGAACCGGAGTTCCATACCCTGCCCGGATGACAGAGAACTCCGAGAGGCTCATGCTGGTACGCGCGGGATTCGAGCGGGTCCATGTGGAGCACGACTGGTACGACGGCCCCAGGAAGGGGATCGCCGATGTCCAGGGGACACCGCACTACTTCGAGGCCATTCATGACCACTGGCATCCCGACGATCCCTACGACGACGAGTACCTTGTGTGGCCCATCGATGAAGCGTCGCTCTCTCTGGAGCGTGAGCAGTCGGCGATAGTAGCCGACTGGTACAAGCGTCTCGCCGAGGGCACCGCGACGACGGGCTTTCCTGGCGACGGTGGAGTCGACAGGCGCTACGACGAGCTGCAGGCGTTGCTCGGGCCCCGGCGGGAGGCACCCGCCGACGCGCGGCGGCTGGTGGCCGAGTGGAAGACCCCCGCAGAGGACCGGTACGACGTGGAAGCGCCCGCTTACATGGTCAGGTGGCGCCAGGAACGTTGAGACCGGTGGCGCGAGAAGTCGGCGAGTCCGTTGGTCCAGCCGGCCCCGAGTCCTCCAGGTCAGAGCCCATCCCGCCCGCCGCCAGGACCTGCTCGTCGGTCTGCGTGATCACGGCCACAGCAGAAGCATGACAGACGAAGAAGACCCGCTCCACGAAGACAACGGAAGCGACGGGACCTCACGGGCGGTCTTGCGTCAGCACTGCGATGAACCCTCGGTCGGACCAGAATTGACTTCTCCGGCCGAGCGAGCCGTGGAAGGTTGTGCCGCATGGCCATAGCAAAAAGAGGCACGCGGGTGATCATTGTCGATGGAGAACGCTATCGCTGGGTAGTCGCGCCCAGCGACGAGGCCGGTCTGGCGATCGTCGTGGTGGGCGGCGACGGGGACGAGCAGCGAATGGCTACATGGGTCGAGCACGGCGTGGTGATCGCACCAGGGCTGGTCGCTGCAGTCATCCGCCAGGCACTGCTTCACCACGGCTGGACACCCTGGCAACGTGGCAAACAGGTCACCTTGCGGTGCCGGGACAGAGCCCCCGATCTGGCCGATCTCAGGTTGATCACTTGGCCACCGGCGACCTGGTGACCTGGCCTGCGCTGCGAACGGCCGTGGGTCCAGAACTGGAACGAAGACGCCCAAGCCGTCCACTGGACCAAGACAGATGAGGAGATCCTCGAATTCCTCGCCCGCTTCTGCCGACGGATCTCCGGCGCAGGACAACAGGGCCTGTCCGACAGGTAATGGTAAAGGTGAGCGCAGGGAACGGACCTGGTCGCCGCCTTGCTCCCCGGCGGTAACCGCTGGTCCCCGCTGTGTATCTTCACAGGTGTCGTCGGCCCAGCGCGCAGAGGCGTGATTCCGGGCCATCAATGGGGGATGAGGGATGTTGCTGTGGATGCGGCGTTCGGGTGGGTCTTCGGGGCGGCCGGGGTGCTGTTTGCGGCCATGGGAATCGCGGTGCTCATCTACACGGTGCGCAACGTATTGGAGCGCAGGCGGATTTTGCAGGAGGGTCTCGTTGCGGAGGCCCGTTGCCTGGAGACGTTCGTGGTGCACCACTCATCGCAGGGGCACGGGCAAAGCCAGCGGCGTCTGATCCTGGGGTTCCGGGCGCCCGACGGGCGGGATGTGCGGGCCGAGGTCGTTTCGGAAGTGCCGCATGTGATCGGGGACATCGTTCCGGTGCGGTATCTACCGCAGCGCCCCGAGCGGGCGGTACCGGTCGGAGCAGCATCCGGGATAGGGAGTGGCCCGATCCTGATCGGCGGAGTGATGGTGCTCTTCACCTGCATTGGACTGTTCGTCGCCGCGACGGGATTCGGCACGGCCGCTTCGATGAGGTGAGGACTTTGGAGAACCCGACCCGGCGTCGGGCCTTCAGCGTGTCCACCGGGCGACACGGCCTCAAACGGCCTCGCGCAGCCGCCCAGCAGTCCCAACTGAAACGGCGAGGTGAAGTTGATCTTGATGCGGCTGGCAGGGCTACCTCGAGGCAGGCGAACTTCAGGTCGGGTGGCTTTCGTGTGGCAGGTGGCTGCGTGCGAAGTCCTCTTCACCCGCTAGGAGTTGTGACGGGCGCGTTTGACGACGTGTGGGTAGGAGCGGTGGCAGCGTGCGGGGTTGCAGTTTCGGCGTGCTGCGAGAGCATGGCGAGGACATCGGTTTTCACCGCTTCCCAGGTTCAGGGGGGAACGCTGCTGTCCCGGTGGCGGAGCGGCGGACGATGTTCAGTGTTCTGAGGAAGCTGATCCGGTCCGGGGCGACGTCGGCGCCGGTCGCGGCCTGGCAGATCAGAGAGTTGATCGCGTAGTGGACCAGCAGGTAGGCCCAGATCTCCTGGTGGACCAGGTCCGGGATCTTGGACCGCAGGACCTTTCCCGGGCCGCGCAGGACTGTCTTGAGCTGGCCGTTTGCGGCCTCATCCTCCCATCTTCGGTGGTAGGCGGAGGCTAGTTCGGCGGCGGTCGCGGACTCCGGCTCGGTGACCGTGGTGATCAGGCAGACCAGTTCCCCGCCGTCGCGGTCGGGGACGTCGTATTCGATGACCCGCACGACGTGAGCTGCGGCTGGGTCCGGCTTCGCGCCGCTCCTCGCTTGCTGCAGCAGTTCCTCCCGCTTGTGGCCACGCAAGCGGGGATCGACCAGGGCCGACAGGTACGTACCGTCGGGCAGGACCTTCAGGACCGGCAGGGACAGTTGCGTCGGTACCCGCCAGCACAGCGCTGCTCCGGTCTGAGCGGCGGCGCTGAACGCGGCAAAACTGTAGAAGCCTCGATCGGCCAGCAGCAGCCAGTCGTTTGAGATCGAGGGCAGCAGCGTGGCCGCCATCGTCCCTTCGCTCCGCTTTACCGGCCCGACCTCGGCGTCGATGAAAGCGTGGGATCCGCACTCGACGACCGCCACCACCCGGGCCTTGGGGAAGGCAGAGCGGGACCGGTCGTTGCCGGCGTAGCCGAACTCGGCGGCGTTCTCGGCCGAGTCGGGCAGGTCGAGATCGAACCCGTCGATGGCCGTCAGCCGCCATCCGCGCAGCCACGCGCTCCGCGTCTCGCTGGTGGCAACGGGTTCGGCCACCCGATAGAACGTCTCCCGCAGCACGTCGCGCCCCAACCGCTTACGTGCCTGGATGATCCCCGACGAGGTCGGCGGCTCCCAGGCCGCGTCCCACACACCGAACTGCGACAGCGACCCGGTGACCTTCTGTGCGACCTCCTCGGCCCCGTCGTCGGAGAAGAGGCAGAGCGCCATCACCAGATAGGCGGTCACGTGCGGAGGGAGCTTCCCGCCCTGGCCTTGCTCGGCCACCCCGCAAACCGCCGCAGCCTCATCCACCTTGAACCGCGGCACCGCCGCGACCAAGACTCCCAGCGAAACCTGGTCCGGTCGCGCGACGAACCCACCCGAACCCACGGAGCCCTGAGCCATGCGGCAACCCTAGCCTCGTGGCTGACGCGACATCGAGCACCGCACCAGACCCTCCCCAGCGAAGTCCTTGATCAACTTAAGTTTCGTGGCATTGGGCCATGCCGACACCATGGGCCACGAAGGCGATGGAAAGTGGTGTGCGTACTGGGAGACATGGACGTAGACCTACTCGGACTTCTTCTGCCGGTCCCTCACCATGTGACCCCGGTCGTCCCAGGCGCGCTGTGCCAGCAGTTCCCCACGCCCCTCGGTGAACACCTGCTCAGCCGCAAGTACGCCGTTGGGGTGCCACTCTCGCGTAGCTCCCACCGCGCGAACCCTCTGGGCTCTTCCTTCGCCACGAAGGGTGCCGTCCTCACACCACTCGCGGCAGAGGCTGTGCACAACGCCGTCCACGTATTCGTCCAGGCTGATCAGGGCAGTCCCTGAGTGCTCCGTCGCCTCGCCGGTGAACAGTTCTCCGCCGTACAACAGGCGTCCCCCGTAGTCCATATCGACATCGGGGTCATCGATATCAATTCGTTCTGCCCCAGTCATCAGGCCAATCCTCACCAGGCGGCCTCGACCCGCTTCCCGCGCGAGAGTACCGAGCCCCTTCACTCCCTGTGCCGGCCGGCTTGCAGCAACCGAACGGATCAGGTTGCGACGGTTCGCGGAAGCGGATCACAGCGAAGGGACGGCACTGCCACTTCTCGAAGCCGTCGGCTCAGCCGGTGGCCATCGCGAGTTCCGCAAAGTGGACCCAGTACGGCCGCCGGTACTCGCTTTCCCTGCCGATGATCAGGTCGGTGGCCTTGGTGACTCCAGCGGCCTGCGCCGTGCGCACGATCAGCGCAGACATCTCCGAGGCCCGCACTTCCCCGGGGCCGCCCGCGTCGATGCGCCAGGGCATGTCGCCGTCGTCTCCGGGGTGGATGTGCCCAGGCGGCAGCAACTCCCGGCGGGTCCACCCGAGCTTGACTGCGTTATCGCCGCGCGCCGCTTCCTCGACCATGTACTCGCAGTACCCGAGGTAGAGACGGTCGTCGCAGACGATGTCGAACATGATGGGTGAGGCGTCGCCGACCCGCCCGTACAGGGACAGGTTCTGGGACATCCCGGTCGCCACCGCGACAGCGGGCAGCGTCCGCAGGAATGCACCGATCGAGACCTGCAGGGTGTCCCAGTCGCCGGCCAGCTCCCACCGCGGGTGCTGCAACTGCTGTTCGCAGTCCTCCAGGACGCCGACGAACCCCCGTCCGGCCAGTGAGTACCACCTCTCCCAGGCCTCGCTGGGCTGCAGCACGAGCTCCGGCCCGTCCGTCCCGGCCCGCAGTTCCAGGGTCACCCGGTCCTTGCGCCAGCGCAGGAACGGGCAGCCCCACAGTGGCCGTGCCTCACGTCGTCCGTAGGGTTGGGTGCTGCCGTGACTGCCGACGTACGTCGCGTCCCCGAGTACTTGGCGCACCGCGTCCGCCGCGCGCCGGAACTCCTGGGCCTGCGCGCGTGGTTCCGGTGCGGGCCGGCTCAACGGCACCACGAGCTCCAGGTACTCCTCCAGCGTGGCCCACTCCCGTTCGGTGGCTTTGACCGGGACGAGCACTGCGTCCCCGCCCGGCAGCCCGGTCACCGCTCCCGCCGGGCCGCCGGGTTCGCCGGTCCACTCCCAGCCGAGCCAGCCGATGAGTTTGCGCATGTCCGTCTCGCTCCAGAGCAAGCCGACGAAGCGGCTCGTCAGTTGCTGGGCAAGAATGCCTATGTCGTCACTGCTGATCATAACTGCATTGCTATCAGGTCCCACCGACAGTCTCCGATGCCGCCGTCCTCGTGGGCGCGGTCGGCCGGAACGGCTCAGGCGCCGGTCCCTCGAGGCCCTGAGCGATGCCGACCGCCTATGAACGTGGTGGGTCGTCGTGCCCGGACGAGGAGGCCGAGGCCGCCGTCGCACTGCTGGAAGAGCTGCAGGTCCCGGCACTACTGGGCGGCTGGGGCTGGGGGCGACCGCCTCGCCACCACCCCCGCCCGAGCCGAACAACAGACCTCAGCCCGCTGATCGCGGTCATGCCCCATGTGATGGTGCGGTCGCGCCCTACCGACTCATCGGATGGCATACCCGTCCCACAGCGGGCCGACGGCCTGGTCCAGCACCTCTGCCACGACCGTGGCGAAGACCTTTGCATCTCCGGCGATCGCCTGGGAGAAGGCCCGCAATGTCCGCCAAGGCTTCATGGATCCGAAGCAGAAGGCGGCGTTCGAGGAGTTCCTTGCCCGGCAGGATCAGTGACGCGCCGACTCATGCTTCGTGGCTTTGTAATGGATCTTCGGGGCTCTGGTCCGGTTCGTATGGTGCGGTGACGATCGGTCACGCCAACAGGACACGTCTGCCGAGGAGTTCGAAGCCTACGCGGCCGAACATCTGGCGCTTGGTGTGTCCTAAACGCAGAGGGGAGTCGATGCAGGTCGACTTCTTGATGCGGTGCTGCACGGATGATGAAGGCTTTGGCCCTTCGGAGTCGCCCTGCGGAGGGAGGCTCCAAATCACCTCGTTGGCTGAAAACCGTCGTGGTGAGCGGTGAGGCCCGGCTACTCGACAGCATCTTGATACGGTTGACATGGCAACGCAGGGCTGTCAGGGGCACAGCCGTGCTGGCCGGCCACCGGCTCCGCCGGAACGTGCTGACACACTGCCCGGCTGACGCTGCGTCCGTGGGCCGAGTCCGATGCCTGCGCCCCTGGTCCGTCGCACAACAGCGCGGGCACGGGCCAAGCCTCGGCTTCGGTCTACGTCTGCTCGGTGGACTGCTGGGCGGCCTCGTGTGTGCCGGCGCTGACCAGCCCTGTCTCGTAGGCGACGATGACGGCCTGGACACGGTCACGGAGTCCGAGCTTGGCGAGGATACGGGCGACGTGCGTCTTGATGGTCGCCTCGGCCAGGTGGAGGCGGGTGGCGAGTTCGGCGTTGCTCAGTCCTCGGGCCAGCAGGCCGAGGACCTCCAGTTCGCGCGGGGTGAGCGAGGCGAGGTCGCGGTGGAGGGCGGCGGTGTCGCTGCCGCGCTGGGTGAACCGCTGCACGAGGCGGCGGGTGATGGCAGGTGCGAGGAGAGCGTCGCCGGTACGGACCGTGCGGACGGCCGCGGTCAGATGCTCGGGGGTGACGTCCTTGAGCAGGAAGCCGCTGGCCCCGGCGGACAGTGCTGCGTAGACGTATCGGTCGAGGTCGAAGGTAGTCAGGATGATGACGCGGGGTTGATCGGGGGCGCCGGTGAGGATGCGGCGGGTGGCCTCCAGGCCGTCCATCTCGGGCATCCGGATGTCCATCAGGACCACGTTGGGACGTGTGCGGCGGACCGCTTCGACCGCTTCGGTTCCGTTGGTCGCCTCGGCGACGACGTCGATGCCGTCGGCGCGGAGGATCAACCGGAATCCGGTGCGGACCAGGGTCTGGTCGTCGGCGAGGAGCACGCGAAGTGGCTCGGTCACGGTGTCTCCAAGGGGATCAGTGCTTCCACACGGTAGCCGCCGGTCAGGCGTCGGCCGGTGTTCAGGATTCCGTCGTAGACGGCGAGGCGCTCGCGCAGGCCGATCAGGCCTCGGCCGCTTCCGGCGGCCGCGCCCGCGCCCGGGTGTCCACCGGTGTCGGTGACTTCCACCCGGAGCCGTTCCGGGCCGTATTCGACGGTCACGGCGGCGGTGGCGCCGGACGCGTGCTTCACGGTGTTGGTCAGGGCTTCCTGGACCACCCGGTAGGCGGTGAGTTCGAGGCCGGGCGGGAGGGAACTGGGCGGGCCGGTCACGGTCAGGTCGACGGTCAGTCCGGTGTCCCGGACCCGTCCGACCAGCGTTTCCAGCTGGTCCAGTCCGGGTTGCGGGGCCAGCTCCGCCGCCGTGTCGGCCAGGTCCGCGCCTTCGTCCGTGCCCGCGCACTCGTCGGCCATGGTGAGCAGTCCCATGACGTGCCGCAGCTCGGTCATGGCCGCCCGTCCGCCCGCCTCGACGGCGAGCAGGGCCTCGCCGGCCTCCTCGGGGGACGTTTTCATGATCTTGCGGGCGGCGCCCGCCTGGATGATCATCACGCTGACGTTGTGGGTGACGACGTCGTGCAGTTCGCGGGCGATCCTGGCCCGCTCGTGCTCGACGGCCCGGTGCAGCGCCTCGGCCTGTTCGCGTTCCAGGGCGGAGAGCCGGGTGCGGCCCTCGTCGGTCCGGAGTTTCCAGGTACGCAGGCCGACGGCGGCCACGGCCATCGGGACCAGGATCAGCAGGACGACGTATTCGTTGGGGATGATCGGTGTCACCGAGCTTCCCGAGGTGCCGACCAGGACGACCGACACCGGCAGCGCCGCCAGGGTCGCCACCCGGTACGGGCTGTACACGGCGGCGCTGTAGACGGCGATGACGAACGCGTAGAAGGTCAGTCGCAGGACGCTCTGCGGTGTCACCAGTGTCGCGGCCGTCACGACGCACAGTACGGCGAGCGGGTAGCGGCGGCGCAGCGCCAGGGCACCCGAGGCGACGACCGCGAGGGTCACCATCAGGGCCAGGCCACCGGGGCCGGACGGGCGCGGCACGGCACGCACCACGCCGGGCGCGACCTCACGCAGCACGACGTTGTCGACGTTGTCGATGCCGTAGTAGACGGTGGCGATTCCGAGTGCCAGTGCCACCAGCGCGTCGAACTGCCAGGCGCGCCGGGTGGGCCGCAGCGGAGGACCGCTCGGAAGCCTGGCGTCGCGGACCGTCCGGCGGGCGGCTTCCCACAGCCGCTCCAGCGTCGTACGTGAGTCCATCACCGGTTCATTGTCGCCGCCGCGCGGACCTGCGGAGTCCATCCCGGTGGTCATTCCCACCGCACCGGATACATCACCCGCCTACATCGCAGGGATGACGATTCCGGGGCCCATCCCAGCGCGGTACCGCAATGGGTTCGGTCGGGCGACGCGTGCGTGCCGGGCCCGCTCGTAGCGTTCACGCAGCCAACTGCCCGTGACCGAGGAGTTTTTCATGACTGTGCCGGTGGTCGAACTGCGTGAGGTGAGTCGTCGGTACGACGACGGCCCGCCTGCTTTGCACGAGGTGTCGCTGACTGTGCAGCCCGGCGAGGCCGTGGCGATCCTCGGCCCGTCCGGCAGCGGCAAGTCCACGTTGCTCAATCTGATCGCGGGCCTGGACCGGCCCGATGCGGGGACTGTCACCGTGGGCGGGGTGCGGGTGGACCGGCTGGGCGAAGCCGGGTCGGCGCGCTACCGGCGGTCGAAGATCGGCATGGTCTTCCAGTTCTTCAACCTGCTCGACGATCTGACCGTCACGGACAATGTCGTGCTGTCCGCGCGCCTCGCGGGTATGGCACGTGGCGAGGCAGTCCGCCGGACGGCGGAACTCCTGGAACTGCTGGGCATCGACCGGCACGCCGGCGCCTACCCGGGGCGGTTGTCCGGCGGTGAGCGGCAGCGCGTCGCGGTGGCCCGGGCGTTGATGAACCGGCCGGCGCTGCTCCTGGCCGACGAGCCGACCGGGGCCCTGGACACGGCCGCCGGACAGGACGTCAGCAGGCTGCTCACCGGCCTGAATGCAGAGGGACAGACCATTGTCGTGGTCACCCACGACCTGGTTCTGGCCCGGTCCTGTACGAACCGTACGGTCCGGATCGCCGACGGCCGGATCACAGAGGACGTCCGGTCGCAGGCCGTCGCCTCGGAGGCCGTCCGATGAGCGCGCTCGGCAACGTGGTGCGCTCGGGCGTGGGACGACGCCGGGTGCAGACGCTGGTTGTCGGGCTCGCCACGATGATGGCGGTGGCCGCCTCCGTCCTCGGCGGATCGCTGCTCGTGGTGTCCGGCGCGCCCTTCGACGATTCCTTCGCCAAGCGGCACGGCGCGCATCTGTCGGTCCAGTTCGACGCGGGCAAGGTGAGTGCCGGGCACCTGTCGAAGTCCAAGGACGCCGAAGGGGTGAGCGGTGCGGCCGGGCCCTTTCGTACGGCGACGCTCACCCCTCGGTCGGACGGGGCGGGCCCCGGGTGGCCGATGACCGTGGTCGGCCGGGGCGATCCCGGCCGCAACGTGGACGAGGTGGCACTGCTCGACGGGCGGTGGGCCGCGAACTTCGGCGAGATCGTGCTGTCCGCCGACTCCTCGCTCATCCCGACCATCGGCATGAAGATCGACTTCCCCGATCTGTCCGGCGGTCCGACCCTGACGGTGGTCGGTGTGGCCCGCTCGGTCACACAGACCGCCGACGCCTGGGTGGCGCCGTCCCGATGCCGGCGCTCACCGCGCCCGGCAGCGGCGGCTACCAGATGCTCTACCGCTTCACCGACGCGGGCACCATCGCGCGGATCGCAGAGGGCGGCAAGGCCGTGACGCAATCCCTGCCGCCGGAAGCGGCCGTCGGCGAACAGTCCTGGCTCACCGTCAGGAAGGCCGCCGAGCGCGACACCGCCCTCTACGTCCCGTTCCTCATCGCGTTCGGCGCCCTGGGCCTGGTCATGTCGGTGCTGATCGTCGGCAACGTCGTCGCGACGGCCGTCGGCACGGGAACGCGGCGCATCGGCATCCTCAAGGCCGTGGGCTTCACCCCATCCCAGGTTGTGTGGGCCTATGTGGGCCAGGCCCTGATCCCGGCCGCCGTCGGCACGGCCCTCGGTGTCCTCGCCGGCCACCTGCTCGCCGTCCCCGTGCTTGCCGAGACCGAGGAGGTCTACGGCACCTCGTCCCTTGCCATCGCCCCCTGGGTCGACCTGGCGGTGATCGCCGGGGTACTCGGCCTGGTGGCGGCGACCGCGTGGGCAAGTGCCTGGCGGGCAGGGCGGCTGCGTACGGTCGACGCCCTCGCCGTCGGGCGTAACGCTTCGGCGGGGCGCGGCCGATGGGCGGCCCGCCTGGCCGGACGGCTGCCGTTGCCGCAGCCGGTCGCCCTGGGCCTGGCCCGGCCCTTCGCGCGGCCCGCCCGCGCGCTGGCCATGGGCACAGCGATCCTGTTCGGCGCCGTCGCCGTCACGTTCACCGTGGGGATGGGCGCCTCGCTCGGCCAGGTGATGAAAGCCAAGGCCCACGACGCCGCCGATGTCGTCATGCCCGCGCCCTTGCCGGACTTCGGACCCCAGGGCCCTGGCCCCGAGAAGCAGCCCAAGGCCGACCCCGCTGCAGTCGCCGCGGCCATCGGGGCCGCCGCCGGAACCGGGAAGTACTACAGCGCCGCGACGGTACGGGCAACCGTGTCCGGCCTGACCGGCACCGTCGACGTGATCGCCTTCACCGGCGACGCCTCCTGGGGCGGCTACACGATGGTCTCGGGCCGCTGGATCGCCAAGCCCGGCGAGGCCGTGGTCCCCACCCCCTTCCTGGCCGCCACCGGCACCGGCATCGGCGACACCGTCACCCTGAACGGCCTGGCCGAGCCGGTCACGGCCCGGATCGTCGGTGAGGTCCTCGACCCACGTCACGACGGCATGCAGGTCTTCACCGACGCCTCAACGCTCACGGCCGCACATCCCGACCTGACGGAGACGAGCCATCACATCGCGGTCACGTCCGGCACCGACGTGACCGGCTACATCGACGCGCTGAACAGGGACTTGGCTCCGCTGGGGGTCACCGCTCGGGCCGGCGGGCTCGACGCCGGCGGCGACATGGTCGTCACACTCAACGCACTGTCCGCGATCCTCACGCTGATGCTCGTCGCCGTCGCCGCGTTCGGCGTGCTGAACGGCGTACTGCTCGACACCCGCGAGCGCGTCCGGGAGATCGGTGTCCACAAGGCGCTCGGCATGACCCCCTGGCAGACCGTCGCGATGGTCCTCACCTCGGTCGTCGTGACCGGACTGGCCGCCGGCGCGCTGGGCGTGCCGCTCGGCGTGGCCCTGCACGGCTGGGTCGTCCCCGCGATGGGCGACAGCGTGGGGCTCCGCCTTCCCGGTTCCGTCCTCGCCGTCTATCACGGGCCCGAACTGCTCCCGCTCTCACTCGGCGGCCTGCTCATCGCCACCCTGGGTGCGCTCCTGCCCGCCGGCTGGGCCGCCAGGGCCCGAACCGCCACGGCCCTGCGCACCGAATAGGAGGTCAGGTGCAGAGCTCGTGCCTCCGACCCCCACCGCACGG
>NZ_JBEXSW010000055.1:0-51555 GCF_040613775.1 Streptomyces sp. NPDC006208
GCCGCCGAACAATCATTAGCCTCAACCCCCGGACCTTGTCCGGGGGTTGAGGCATTTTTGCGTTCAGGGTCAGGCGAAGTCGCCTGAGGATCAGGCTCGCCGAACCGCCTCGGATGAGTCTTCAGAGGCGGCCGGCGGCCTTGAGCGCGAGATAGGCGTCTGCGAGTGCAGGCGCGAGCTTGTCCGGTGTCGCATCGACGACTGTGACGCCATGTCGTTGAAGCTGTTCGGCCGTGCGGCGACGCTGGGACTGTGCCTGTGTGGCTGCAGCGGCGTCGTAGACCGCCTCGATGCTCCCCCGGCTGTGCGACATCTGCTCGATGTGCGGGTCGGCGACAGAGGCCACCAGCACCGTGTGGCGCCGGGTGAGTTGGGGGAGAACGGGGAGCAGTCCTTCTTCGATCGGTGCGGCATCGAGGCTCGTCAGCAGCACGAGCAAGGATCGGCGCGGGGCGTTCTGCAATGCGGCGGAACTCAGGCCCTGAGCGTCGGTCTCGACGAGTTCAGGCTCCAGCGGCGCGAAGGCGTCGACCAATGCGGGCAGGATTTCGCCGGCCGAACGGCCCTGCACCTGAGCACGTACGCGGCGGTCATAGGCGAGCATGCCCACTCGGTCGCCCGCGCGGGACGCGAGCGCGCTGAGCAGCAGTGCCGCGTCCATGGCCGCGTCGAGGCGTGGCACATCTCCGACGCGGCCGGCCGATGTCCGGCCCGTGTCCAGGACGATGAGGATGTGGCGGTCCCGTTCCGGACGCCACGTGCGCACGGCGACGGTGCTCCGGCGGGCCGTGGCCCGCCAGTCGATGGACCGTGTGTCGTCCCCGACGACATAGTCGCGGAGGCTGTCGAATTCAGTGCCTTGTCCGCGGATCAGGACGCTGGTGCGGCCATCGAGCTCGCGGAGGCGGGCCAGCCGGGACGGCAGATGCTTGCGGCTGGTAAAGGGCGGCAGCACACGTACGGTCCAGGGCACGCGATGGTGTCCCTGCCGGGCGGCGAGGCCCAGGGGGCCGAACGAGCGGACGGTGATGCGCTCAGCCTGGCGGTCTCCTCGGCGGGAGGGGCGCAGGACGGTGGTGAGGCGTCGACGCTCTCCGGGAGGAACGACCAGCTGGTGCCGGGCAGCAGCCTGCTCTGATCCGGGCATCCAACTGCTCGGCGGCCAGGCGTCGCGCAGCTGGGCCCGGAGCGGACGGCCGGAGGAATTGGTGACCGTGAGCTGGACCTCGGCGGCGTCACCCAGTCGAACGGATGTGTCACCACTTCGGGTGAAACGGAGCGGTCGCACTGGCGCGGCGAGAGCGTAGTCGCACAGGATTGCGAGTGAGAGGGGCGCGTTCACAGCGAGC
Source organism: Streptomyces sp. NPDC006208 (assembly GCF_040613775.1). Taxonomy (NCBI): domain Bacteria; kingdom Bacillati; phylum Actinomycetota; class Actinomycetes; order Kitasatosporales; family Streptomycetaceae; genus Streptomyces; species Streptomyces sp. NPDC006208. Next base: position 1,350 of record NZ_JBEXSW010000055.1, read on the forward strand.
ATCCCGGTCCAGCTCGGGGCAAGGATGCCTACGGGGAGAGAGCCGAGGGCGGCGAGGAGCGCGGTTCGTCCGGTGAGGGCCATGGATGCCTCAGCGGGGGACGGGGACGTGGGCCAGGATCGCGGTGATGACGGAGTCGGCGGTGACTCCCTCCATCTCCGCCTCGGGCCGGAGCTGGATCCGGTGGCGCAGGGTGGGCAGGGCCAGCGCCTTCACATCATCGGGGATGACGTAGTCGCGGCCTGTGAGCCAGGCCCACGCGCGGGCCGTGGACAGCAGGGCGGTGGCGCCACGAGGGGAAGCACCGAGGGTGAGCGAGGGGGATTCACGGGTGGCCCGGCAGATATCGACGATATAGCCGGTGATCTCGGCGGACACTGTGGTCTTGGCGACGGCGGCGCGGGCCGCTTCCAAGTCCGCGGGGCCGGCGACAGGGCGCAGACCTGCCGCGTCGAGGTCGCGGGGGTTGAAGCCCCCGGCGTGGCGGGCAAGGACGTTGATCTCGTCCTCCCGGGAGGGGAGAGGCACCGTCAGTTTGAGGAGGAAGCGGTCCAGCTGTGCCTCGGGGAGGGGGTAAGTGCCCTCGTACTCCACCGGGTTCTGGGTCGCGGCGACCAGGAAGGGGTCGGGGAGGGCGCGGGGTGTGCCGTCGACCGTGACCTGCCGTTCCTCCATCGCTTCCAGGAGCGAGGACTGGGTCTTGGGCGGCGTGCGGTTGATCTCGTCGGCGAGCAGGAGGTTGGTGAAGACCGGACCGGGCTGGAAGGAGAACTCTGCGGTACGTGCGTCATAGACCAAGGAGCCAGTGACATCACTGGGCATCAGGTCAGGGGTGAACTGGACGCGCTTGGTGTCGAGTTGAAGTGATGCGGCCAAGGCGCGGACCAGCAGCGTCTTGGCGACTCCGGGGACTCCTTCGAGGAGAACGTGACCGCGGCAGAGCAGGGCCACGACGAGCCCGGTGACAGCGGGGTCCTGGCCGACCACGGCCTTGGCGATCTCGGTGCGCAGTGCCTCCAGGGAGGTGCGGGCGCTGTCCGAGTGCTCAGCTGTCTCGGGGGTCGGGGCGCTCATGAAGTGCGTACCTCTCTTTCGAGGGCGTCGAGTTGGTCAGCCAGTTGGATGAGGGCGGTGTCATCGGCCGGTGTCGGGCCGAACAGAAGGGCATGGATGTCCCGTTCTCCGGTGGGGAGATGGACCGAGACCGCGGGCAGCAGGGTTTCGGGGGAGTGGGCGTCGCGGAGGTGGATGCCGAGGATCGGGGCCAACCGGGTGCGGGTGGCGGAGCGCAGGGAGGCGGCCGCGCGGTCGCGGGCGTTCGCATTGCGATAGAGGCGGGCACGGCCTTCGGTGGATTCCGAGGCGCGGACGGCGACCGGGAGCCGTTCGGTGACCAGCGGGCCGAGTCGGCGGGCGCGCCAGATGGCGGCGAGGGCGGCGGCGACAGCGAGTTGGAGCGTGCCCCAGAGCCAGCCGGACGGGATCAGATCGAGGAACGTGCTGCTGGTGTCCTCGTCACCGTCGTTGCCGCTTTCGGTACCGGTGCTGTCCTCCTGGGTGGCGGAGGCATCGCTGAGTGAAGGGAGGTACCAGACCAGTTCAGGGCGGGAACCAAGGAGTTGCAGGGCCAGGGAGGCGTTGCCGTGCTTGTCCAGACGTTCGTTGAAGAGGATGTTCGGGGAGCCGAGCAGCACAGTGTCGCCACCGTCGGCGGCGTCCAACCGGACCAGGGTGGGCAGTCCGCCGCTCGGGTAGCAGCTGTCGGCACCGGGTGCATCGGTGTCGTAGCGCTCACCGCCGAGTTCGGCACTGCCCGCACGGTCGGCGGCTGGGTAGCTGCACCGAGGGTCGAGGGTCGACACCTTGGTCGGGGCGTCGGTGAAAACGCCGGGAGCCAGGGTGTCGGCAGATGCCGGGCCGGCGGCCACCAGGACCATTCGTCCGCCGGACGCGTCCGCAGCCGTGTGAAGCACCTCTTGTTGACCGGTCGTCAAAAGATCGGGTGTGGCTACGAGAAGGGTGGTGTCGGGCCCGACGGCATTCGCAGCTTCGTCGAGGGTGGTGACCACATGGGTGGAGACACCGCGGTCCTTGAGAAGTTCGGCGACGGCGCGGCTGCCGTAGGGGTCGGCGGAGCGGGGATCGAGGCGGCCGTGCTGGTCGCCGGAGTACAGGGCCGCGATCGCGATCCCGGCAGCGACAAGCAGCGCGAGTGCGAGCAGCGGGCCACGGACGCGGTCCCATACCTGGCGGTTGCCGGGCGACAGGGAGGTGGAGTCGGTGGCAACCTCGGTCATTCGGCTGCTCCTTGGGCCGCGTCGCTCAGCAGGGGCTTGGCGTGCTCCAGTTCGAGGTCCAGATCCCGCAGGGCTTCGTACGCACGCCGGTTGCTGGTGCGGCCGCCGTACGTGACGTCGTCGAACTCCCGGGCGCCTGCGCGCAGTCCGGTCGCATGGGCGGGGAGTGCACGGCCGGCTTCGGCGGCTGCCTCGTCGGCGGTGCGACCAGGGCGTGGGTCGAGCAGGGTGCGTTCCTCGAGCGAGCGGACCAGGCCGCGCATGCGTTCCTGGACGGCCTGGTTCCAGCGGCCCGCGGCGGCATGGGCCTCTGCGGCGGCGCGGTGCTGGTCGGCGCTGCGCGGGCTGTCGTCGAACAAGGCCTCCGAGGATCCAGGAGAGCGTTGGGGGGTGCCCAGTCGCCACCAGAGGGCGGCGGCCAGGCCGATGACGACGAGGATGATGACAACCAGCCCGAGCAGTCCCCCGGGAGCGACACCGGAGGCGGAGGAGAAGAGTCCGCTGACCCAGTCCCAGAAGCGGTCCAGGCCGCGCTCGAGGAGGTTCGGGTCGTTCTCGTGGTACATCGGCTTGGACAACTCCCGCTCCGCCGACTCGCGGGCGGGGAGTCGAGGAGTGTCCACCGGTACGTCGTCGCTTGCTCGGGTCAGCAGGTGTGCTGCCGTCGCGCCCCCCGTGAAGTGCATCCCGTCAGCCCCCGGCGGAGTGGTTGCCCGGCGGCTCGGAGCCGTAGCCGGAGACGCCCGCGGCCCGTGCGAGTTCGAGGTCCAGAGCCTCGCGGCGGATGCGCTGGTCGATGTAGAGGAGGACCGACACACCCGCCGAGATCGGGTAGGTGATCGAGGAGGCGATCACCGAGCCGATGCCAGTGATGATCAGGAACGGCCAGCCGAAGTCCGGGTTGTTCCCCGAGAAGAGGTCGCTGAGGCTCTGGGAGTCGGCTGCGAAGCCGATGATGGTGAACGGGATCGCGATGATCATGGTCACCAGGAAGGTGAGCAGCACCGTCAGCGCCAGGATCCCGAAGATCCGCCACCACGTGCCCTGGACCAGCTTGGCGGAGCGGCGAAGCGAAGTGATGACGCCGCCGCGTTCCAGCATGAGTGCGGGGGAGGCGAGAGCGAACCGGATCCAGAGCCAGACGATGACACCGCATGCGGCGATGCCGCCGACCACGGACAGGGCGATGCCGGCGCCGCCGATGAGCAGGCCGGGGAGGACGCCGACGAACATGATGCCGGCGCACATGAAGGGCACCAGCAGGGTCAGTCCCAGCAGCTGAGGCAGCCGGGGCCGGGCCTCCCTCCAGGCGTCGGAGAGTGTCACGGGGCGCCCGAGCACCGAGCGGCTGATCACCACGGTGAGTACAGCGGTGGTGAGAAGCGTGCCGATCACGGTGATGAGCAGTGTCGGGCCCAGCGCGACCAGGCTGGCCTGCATCGATTCGAGCGACTGCTCCAGCGCTTCCGAAGGGGTGGCGTCGGGATCGACATCAGGAGGCTCGGGGAGCAGATAACGCTCCACGAGGATGCTGCAGATCTGCGTGATGACGGAGACGGTGATCGTCACGCCGAGGACGGTGCGCCAGTGGGCACGCAGGGTGGACACGGCGCCGTCGAGGATCTCGCCCACGCCGAGCGGGCGCAGCGGAATCACACCGGGCTTGGCGGCCGGAGGCATGCCCCAGCCGCTGCCGGGCCGGCCACCGCCCCAGCCCGGAGGCGGTGGTCCCGGGACCGGGTGAGGGCCGGGACCGGTCGGTGCCGACCACTGTCCGGGGGGAGGCTGCTCGCTGGACCACTTCGAAGCGGGGCCGCTCTCGTCGGCGGGCTCGGACGGCCGGGGCACGCTGCTGTTGTGCCCGTCGGAGGGAGCCGATCCGGGCGAGGCCCAGCCCGGAGTGTCGTTCACAGTTGTCCACCTCAAGCGTTGGGGCCGGCTTGCGGAGCCGGCGCGTTCATGGTGTTCCTACGGCCGTCGGGGCGGCCGGTTGGCAGCCATCGTGCCACGCGGCGGCTGCTGGTGGGCCAGGCCGTCTCGCACCTTCGTTCCTTCAATGTCGAAGGCTCAGCGGGCAGACTGGGCGGATGGACGATCAGTACGCACAAAGCCCGGCTGCGGGCGAGCAGTCGATGCTGCCGGCGCTGCGCTGGGACGAGCCGCCCGAAGGCCCCGTACTGGTGCTTCTCGACCAGACCCGGCTGCCTGCCGAGGAGGTCGAGCTGCCGTGCACCGATGTTCCTGCGCTGGTGCTGGCCATCCAGACACTTGCGGTACGCGGCGCGCCGGTGCTGGGCATCGCCGGAGCCTACGGTGTGGCGCTGGCCGCCGCGCGGGGCTTCGACGTCGAGGAGGCGGCGGTCCTGCTGGAGAACGCGCGGCCCACCGCGGTGAATCTGGGCTACGGGGTGCGGCGAGCGGTCGCCGCGTACCGGACGGCGCTGGAGAAGGGGGCGGACGGCGAGCAGGCGGCACGTTCGGTACTCGAGGCGGCCAAGGAGCTGCACCGGGCGGACGCCGAGGCCAGTCGGCGGATGGCCGGGCACGGGCTGGCGCTCCTGGAGGAGTTGATGCCAGGCGGCGGGCACCGGATCCTGACGCACTGCAACACCGGGGCGCTGGTGTCGGGCGGGGAGGGCACGGCGTTCGCCGTCGCGCTCGCCTCGCACCGGGCCGGTCGGCTGCGGCGGCTGTGGGTGGACGAGACGCGTCCCCTGCTGCAAGGGGCGCGGCTGACCGCGTACGAGGCGGCGCGCAACGGGATGTCGTACACACTGCTCACGGACAATGCCGCGGGGTCGCTGTTCTCGGCCGGTCAGGTGGATGCCGTGCTGATCGGCGCCGATCGGATCGCGGCGGACGGCTCGGTGGCCAACAAGGTGGGCAGCTACCCTCTGGCCGTATTGGCGAAGTACCACCACGTGCCGTTCATCGTGGTCGCGCCCACGACAACGGTGGATCCGGGTACCTCGGACGGGGCGTCGATCGAGGTGGAGCAGCGGGCCGGGCACGAAGTGACGGAGATCGGGGTGCCGCGGTTCGACGCGGCCGGGATGGGCGGCGGTGGAGGGCTGTCGACGGCACCGCTGGGGACCCAGGCGTACAATCCCGCCTTCGACGTCACTCCGCCCGATCTGGTGACGGCGATCGTCACCGAGGAAGGTGTGTTGTCCCCGGTCACGAGGGGCGGAATTGCAGAGCTGTGTGTCAGGTCACGACAGATAACGATTAGATAATGGGATGATGTCGACTATGAAGGGACGAGTCCTTGTCGTCGACGACGACACCGCACTGGCCGAGATGCTCGGGATTGTGCTGCGTGGTGAGGGTTTCGAGCCGTCGTTCGTAGCGGACGGTGACAAGGCGCTTGCCGCCTTCCGGGAGGCCAAGCCGGATCTGGTGCTGCTGGACCTGATGCTGCCCGGACGGGACGGCATCGAGGTGTGCCGGCTGATCCGGGCCGAGTCCGGGGTGCCCATCGTGATGCTCACCGCCAAGAGCGACACCGTCGATGTGGTGGTCGGGCTGGAGTCCGGCGCCGATGACTACATCGTCAAGCCGTTCAAGCCGAAGGAGCTGGTGGCCCGTATCCGGGCGCGGCTGCGGAGGTCGGAGGAGCCCGCGCCGGAGCAGTTGGCGATCGGTGATCTGGTCATCGATGTCGCCGGTCACTCCGTGAAGCGGGACGGGCAGTCGATAGCCCTGACTCCGCTCGAGTTCGACCTGCTGGTCGCGCTGGCGCGCAAGCCGTGGCAGGTGTTCACCCGTGAGGTGCTCCTCGAGCAGGTGTGGGGCTACCGGCACGCGGCGGACACGCGGCTGGTCAATGTCCATGTGCAGCGGCTGCGCTCCAAGGTCGAGAAGGACCCGGAGCGGCCGGAGATCGTGGTGACCGTGCGCGGTGTCGGCTACAAGGCCGGGCCGAGCTGACATGTCCATAGGCAGTGGTGCTCCGAAGCCCGGGGAGCCGGGAGTCCGTACGGAGCGGACTGCCGGACCGGGGCGCAGGCCCTCGCGATTCGGCCGTCTGCTCCATGGCGGCCCGCTTCTCCAGGACGGCGCGTCCGGCGGGCCGGTGCCCCGGCTTCTCATGCGCTGGGTGCGCCGCCCGTTGCTGCCCGCTGTTCGGCTGTGGCGGCGGAACATCCAGCTCAGGGTGGTCGCGAGCACGCTGCTGATGTCACTCGGTGTCGTGGTGCTGCTGGGCTTCGTGGTCATCGGGCAGGTGCGCAACGGCCTTCTCGACGCCAAGAGCAAGGCCGCGCAGAGCCAGGCGGCCGGCGGTTTCGCGGTGGCCAGGGACAGGGCCAATGCCCCCTTGGGGCCCGGCGGCGCCGACGACGGCAGGAATACGCGCAACTCGTGGCGCCAGGACCTGGTGGTGCAGCTGGCCAGCGGTGGCCAGGGCGCGTTCAACGTGGTGGCGCTCAGCGCCGACGCCGAGGGCGGCGGCTCGAGCCGTGGACCTCGGACCTCGGGAGACGTGGACCCCGCCAGCATCCCCGAGAGCCTGCGGGAAGCAGTGGGGCAGGGGACGGGGACGTTCGAGACCTATTTGCGCATCCGGTACACGGATGATCTGCGTGAGCCCGAGCCCGGGCTGGTCGTCGGCACCCGGCTGAACGACATCGAGGGCAATCCGTACGAGCTGTACTACGTCTTCCCGCTGGCGCAGGAGGAGCAGTCCCTCAGCCTGGTCAGAGGCACTCTGGCAACGGCCGGCCTGTTCGTCGTGGTCCTGCTGGGCGCCATTGCCTGGCTTGTCGTGCGCCAGATCGTCACCCCTGTGCGGATGGCCGCGGGGATCGCCGAGCGGCTCGCCGCGGGCCGCCTGCAGGAGCGCATGAAGGTCACCGGCGAGGACGACATCGCCCGGCTGGGCGAAGCATTCAACAAAATGGCCCAGAACCTGCAGCTGAAGATCCAGCAGCTGGAGGAGCTCTCCAGGATGCAGAGGCGCTTCGTCTCCGACGTCTCGCACGAACTGCGCACACCGCTGACGACCGTGCGGATGGCCGCAGATGTCATCCATGAGGCGCGCAGCGACTTCGACCCGGTGACCGCGCGCTCCGCCGAGCTGCTCGGCGACCAGCTCGACCGCTTCGAGTCGCTGCTGTCCGACCTGCTGGAGATCAGCCGGTTCGACGCGGGAGCAGCCGCGCTGGAGGCCGAGCCGATAGACCTGCGCGAGGTCGTACGGCGGGTGATCGGCGGGGCCGAGCCACTGGCCGAGCGCAAGGGCTCCCGGATACGGGTGGTCGGCGACGAGCAGCCGGTGGTGGCGGAGGCCGATGCCCGGCGCGTGGAGCGTGTACTGCGCAATCTGGTGGTCAATGCCGTGGAGCACGGGGACGGCAAGGACGTGGTGGTCCGCCTGGCGGCTGCCGGCGGGGCCGTCGCGATCGCCGTGCGGGACTACGGTGTGGGACTCAAGCCGGGCGAGGCGACCCGGGTGTTCAACCGCTTCTGGCGGGCGGACCCGGCACGGGCCCGTACCACCGGCGGCACCGGCCTCGGCCTGTCCATCGCCGTCGAGGACGCCCGGCTGCACGGCGGCTGGCTGCAGGCGTGGGGCGAGCCGGGCGGCGGCTCGCAGTTCCGGCTGACCCTCCCCCGCACGGCGGACGAGCCGCTGCGCGGGTCACCGATACCGCTGGAGCCCGAGGACTCGAGGCAGAACCGGGAGCGGTCGGAGTCATCCGCGGGCCCTAAGTCCAGCGGGCACCGGCTGGCCTCCCTGCCGTCTCAGCCGGGCCCGGAGCTCGCTCCGCTGGGTGCGCCCCCGCGTAGGGCGCCGCATGGTGTGGACCCCGCGGCTCTGCCGGGCAGCGGCGCCCGTGTGGTGGCCAGGCCCGCGGGTGAGCGGGGCGAGGCCGCAGCGACACAGGTTTCTTCGGACCGGGAGGACACGACTCGTGGGCGCTGACCCCCGTCGTAACGGCCGCGTGGGCGTGCTGCGGGCATCCGCGCTGCTCGGCTGCAGCGCGGTGCTGCTGGCCGGCTGCGCCTCGATGCCGGACAGCGGTGACGTCCATGCGGTGAAGGCGTCGCAGCGGGCCGACACGCAGGTGCGGGTGTACCCGGTGCCGCCGCGCAAGGGCGCGACGCCCGACGAGATCGTCACGGGCTTCCTCGAGGCGATGACCAGTGACGACACCAACTTCGACACGGCGCGCTCGTATCTGACGCCCGCGATGTCCAAGAAGTGGAAGCCTGCGGCGAGCACCACGGTGCTGGCCGCCGCGCCGGACCCGGGAGCGCCGGTCGCCGGCGGCCGGGACAACCCCGGAATGAGCTACCCGCTGTTCGGTCAGCAGATCGCCACGGTGGACGCCAAGCACGCCTACCAGCCCATCACGCCGGCCGAGTACCGCAGGACCATTCACCTGTCGCAGCAGAGCGTGAAGGACAACGGCAAGGAGTGGCGGATCGACAGCCTGCCGGCCGGGCTGCTGCTCGGTGCGTCGGACTTCGAGCGCAACTACGCCTCGGTCAACAAGTACTACTTCGCGTCCGGGCGCAATGTGATGGTCGCCGACCCGGTCTACATCCGGCAGCGGATGGACCCGATCACCAGGATGGATCCGGTCACCCAGGCGGTCAGCGCGCTGCTGGAGGGCCCGACGAACTGGCTGAAGCCGGTCGTCGAGTCGCGGTTCCCCACCGGTACGGCTCTGAACCTGAAGGACGGCGTCAGGTCGCTGTCGTTCGACGACCGCAACGGCCTGAAGGTGCCGCTCAACGACAAGGCGTCCCATGTGGGACGCCCGCAGTGCCTGAGGATGGCGGCGCAGATCCTGTTCACCCTCAAGGACGTCACCGCCGCCCGGGTGGAGCAGGTGGAGCTGCTGCGATCGGACGGTACGCAGCTGTGTGTGCTGACCAGCGGCCAGGCGGAGGAGTACGCGCCGGATCACGTCTCCGGCAGGCCGGACAACCAGTATTTCGTCGACAGCAAGAACCGGCTTGCGCTGCTGGCCGGCGGTGCCCGGGAGGTGGGCGAACCGCAGCAGGTGCCGGGCCCCTTCGGTGACGGCCGACTGCAGATGAGCATGGTCGCGGTGGCGCGCGACGAGCACACCGCGGCGGCCGTGCTCAAGGACAACAGCAAGCTGTTCACGGCATCCATCGCCTCCAACAGCGAGCTGGGCACACCGCTGGTGACCAGCCGCGGCGCCACGCGCGACGACAGGCTCTCCGCGCCCAGCTGGGACGGCCGGGGCGACCTGTGGGTGGCGGACCGCAACCCCGCGGATCCGACGCTGTGGCGGCTGGGGGGCGGCGAGGGCGAGCCCCAGGAGGTCAAGATCGTTCCGGGCCTGGACGGTGCCCGCATCGAGGCGCTGCGCGTTTCGGCGGACGGGGTGCGCATCGCGCTCCTGCTGACGAAGGACGGCAGGACCACGCTGCAGATCGGGCGCGTGGAGCGGCAGGGCCCGCTGACCGAGCCTGAGGTGTCGGTGACGGAACTGCGTCCCGCCGCACCGCAGATGGAGACGGTCACGGCCGTGTCGTGGGCCGGTCCCAGCCGGTTGGTGGTGGTCGGCAAGGAGTCCGGTGGCGTGCAGCAGGTGCGCTACATCCAGACCGACGGTTCGAACCCGCCCAATGCGATCCTGCCCGGACTCAACCAGGTCAAGGCGGTTGCCGCCTCCGACGACGAGAGCCGTCCGCTGGTGGCGCACTCGGAGGAGGACGGCATCGTGCGGCTGCCGGCCGGTGCCAACTGGCAGACCTTGGTCGAGCAGGGGTCGTCCCCGGTCTACCCCGGATAGCCGTACCGGACCGCACCCCCTGTGGACAGCCGTTGTCCACAGGGGTGGCAGGGCGCTCCGGGTCGGGGCACAGTGGTCGCCATGCGGGGGTGGTGGAGCGAAATCACCGGTCTGGTCCTGCCCGTCGCCTGTGGCGGGTGCGGTGTGCCTCGTACGCAGCTGTGCGAGGTGTGCGCGGGCGCGTTGTACGGCGGCGTGGCACGGCGTGCCCGGCCGGTGCCGGAGCCCCCGGGGCTGCCCGTGGTGCATGCCGCGGCTGCCTACGGCGACGCGGTACGGGCGGTGCTGCTGGCGCACAAGGAGCGCGGTGCGCTGGGGCTCGCCGGGCCGCTCGGCACGGCGCTGGCGGGTGCGGTGCGAGCCGCGGGGCCTGGGGCCAGTCGTACCGGCGGGCCGCTGCTGCTCGTACCTGTGCCGTCGGCCCGGCGGGCGGTCAGGGCCAGGGGTCATGACGCGGCACGGCGTATCGCGTGTGCGGCGGCGGCGGAGCTGAGGCGTACGGGGACTGCGGCGACGGTCCTTCCGGTGCTGCGGCAGCGGCGCGCGGTGGCCGACCAGTCCGGTCTCACGGCCCGCCAGAGGGTCGCGAATCTGGCAGGGGCCCTGGGCGTACGGGCAGGGGGTGAAAGGCTGCTGGCAGGCGGCCGGACCGTGCTGGTGGACGATCTGATGACGACCGGTGCCTCACTGGTGGAGGCGACCAGGGCACTGAGTGCCGCATTTCCGCACGGCTTTCCCGGATTCGTACAGCTGAGCGCCGCGGTGGTCGCCGTTCCTCCACTGTCATTGGAAATAAACCGGAACTGACGGGGAACTCGCAACGTTGCAGGTAGTGAGAGAGCAAAAACGCCTGATCGGAGGTATGTGCTGGTAGCGGGTGCCGACACCCGTCCGGGCGAGCTATGTTCGGTTGTGAGGAATGGCGAGCGCCGTGCCTCAGTGAATGCACTGCCGTGTTTCCGGTCAGGGATTCGAGGCAGCGAGAACCTTGAAGTTGGTGGGGTGGAGATCTTGTCCACTGGGGAGGAGGAGGTGAAAGTCGCCAAGTCCGAGGCTCCGGTGACCACCGGAGCCTGGTGCAAGAGGGAGATGCTCCGCAGCGAGTGAGCGTGCGGAGTGATCCGGGAACGGAGTTCTGCGTGGACATCGTCGTCAAGGGCCGCAAGACCGAGGTGCCCGAGCGGTTCCGCAAGCACGTGGCCGAGAAGCTGAAGCTGGACAAGATCCAGAAGCTCGACGGCAAGGTGATCAGCCTCGACGTCGAGGTGTCCAAGGAGCACAACCCGCGGCAGGCCGACCGTTCCGACCGCGTGGAGATCACACTTCACTCGCGTGGCCCGGTGATCCGGGCGGAGGCCGCGGCCGGCGACCCGTACGCAGCGCTTGACATCGCCACCGGCAAGCTGGAGGCGCGGCTGCGCAGGCAGCACGACAAGCGCCACACCCGTCGTGGCAACGGCCGCATCCCGGCCGCGGAAGTGGCCGATGTCGTGCCGGGCGTGGCGGAGTTGAACGCCAATGGACGGCCCATCACCGAAGAGGCGGCGGATTCCGTTCCCACCACCAGGCTGGGCTCGCTCGAAGTGCAGGGCGAAGGGCCGCTGGTGGTACGCGAGAAGACCCATACCGCAGCACCCATGTCGCTCGACCAGGCGCTCTATGAGATGGAGCTGGTCGGGCACGACTTCTATCTGTTCGTCGACTCCGAGACGAAGCAGCCCAGTGTCGTCTACCGACGGCACGCCTATGACTATGGCGTCATCCACCTGGAGACCGATCCGCTGGCCGGTTCCGAGGCGGGCGGCGGCGCCGGAGGTGCACTCGGCGGCTGACCCCGTCAGCAGAACATTCGGTGCCCCTGGAGCGCCCTGTGCGCTCCAGGGGCACCCCCGTGCCACCACAGAGTCACCGCACTGGTGCCCGGGCATGAAAGCATGGCGTGGCAAGCCAACCGATGCGCTGTGGACTCGCGTTGGCAGCTGACAACGTGATCTTCGTCCACGGCCTTAGGGGGAGGAACGATGGCGGACAGCTTCGGTCCGGTGCATCACCACCACGCGGGCGGCCAGAGTGATGGACGTGCCGACTCCGAGGAGGACACCGGCGCGTCCCGCAAGGAGCCGATCCGGGTTCTCGTCGTGGACGACCACGCGCTGTTCCGGCGAGGCCTCGAGATCGTCCTCAAGCAGGAGGAGGACATCCAGGTCGTCGGCGAGGCGGGCGACGGGGCGGAGGCCGTGGACAAGGCCGCGGATCTGCTGCCCGACATCGTGCTGATGGATGTGCGGATGCCCAAACGCGGCGGCATCGAGGCATGCACGGCCATCAAGGAGGTGGCCCCCAGTGCGAAGATCATCATGCTGACGATCAGCGACGAGGAAGCCGACCTCTACGAGGCGATCAAGGCGGGTGCGACCGGCTACCTCCTCAAGGAGATCTCCACCGACGAGGTGGCCACCGCCATTCGCGCGGTGGCCGACGGTCAGTCGCAGATCTCCCCCTCGATGGCCTCCAAACTGCTCACCGAGTTCAAGTCGATGATCCAGCGCACCGATGAGCGCAGGCTGGTGCCCGCGCCCCGGCTGACCGACCGGGAGCTCGAGGTGCTCAAGCTCGTCGCGACGGGTATGAACAACCGGGACATCGCCAAGGAACTGTTCATCTCCGAGAACACCGTGAAGAACCACGTGCGCAACATCCTGGAGAAGCTGCAACTGCACTCCCGGATGGAGGCCGTGGTCTACGCGATGCGGGAGAAGATCCTCGAGATCCGCTGACCGGCCGGTGCCGGCGCCCGCAGCGCTGCGGCACCGGGTGCCTGCTCAGGCACTGTGCTCAGCCAAGGGCCTTGACCAGGTCCGGCATGAGCTCGGGGCGGTCCATCCGCTCGATCCGTACGGAATCGCAGCCGACCCACTCCGCGGCCTCCCGCAGCGCCTGGGCCATCGGCGCCACCGCCTTCGGGGTGTCCAGGGACACCTGGCGTGCCACCAAGGTCGTGCCCTCACGCGCCGGGTCGACGCGGCCCAGCAGCTTCCCGCCCGCGAGCAGCGGCATCGCGAAGTATCCGTACACCCGCTTCGGCTTGGGGACATACGCCTCCAGCCGGTGCGTGAATCCGAAGATCCGCTCGGTGCGCGCCCGTTCCCAGATGAGCGAGTCGAACGGCGAGAGCAGGGTCGTGCGGTGCCGGCCGCGCGGCACGGAGGCGAGCGCCTCGGGGTCCGCCCAGGCGGGCTTGGACCAGCCCTCGACAGTCACCGGCACCAGACCGGAGTCGGCGACCACCGAGTCGAACTGCTCGCCCCTGAGTCGGTGATAGTCGGCGATGTCCGCGCGGGTGCCCACCCCGAGCGACTGCCCCGCGAGCCGGACGAGCCGGCGCAGGCACTCGCGGTCGTCCAGGTCGTCGTGCAGGACGGCGTCCGGGATCGCCCGCTCGGCCAGGTCGTACACCCGCTTCCAGCCCCGGCGCTCGGTGCACACCACTTCGCCGTGCATCAGCGCGCGCTCGACCGCGACCTTCGACGCCGACCAGTCCCACCACTCCCCGCCGTTCTTCGCGCCGCCCAACTCGGTGGCGGTCAGCGGGCCTTCGGTCCGCAGCTGCTTGATCACCGCGTCGTACGCGCCGTCCGGCAGCTCGTGGTGCCACTGCGGCCGCGAGCGGTAGGCGCGGCGGCGGAACGCGAAGTGCGGCCATTCCTCGACGGGCAGGATGCAGGCCGCATGCGACCAGTACTCGAAGCTGTGGCCCTCCGTCCAGTACGCATCCTCGACCGTCCGGCGGCCCACCGCGCCGAGCCGGGCGTACGGAATCAGCTCGTGCGAGCGCGCCAGGACCGAGATCGTGTCCAGCTGTACGGCGCCGAGATGGCGCAGCACGGCCCGCACCCCTCCGCGCCGGTCGGGCGCGCCCAGGAATCCCTGGGCGCGCAGCGCTATGCGGCGGGCCTCGACGTCGGACAGTTCGGTGGCGGGAGGCGGCTGCGTCGTCATGTCCCGCACGATAGACGGCCGCACTGACAGTCGATCCCGCACGCGATGGCGCGCGGGCAGCCCCGCGCGGACAGCCTTTGGGTAGCCGGTCCGGTCAGGACGTCGCGGGCAGATACGGGTGCGCGCCGGTCAGGCCCAGATCGGAGGGAAGCAGAGCGCCGACCCAGGCGTCACGCAGCGTGTCCTTGTTCATCAGCGCCGCCCGCAGCTCACCCTCGATCCGGAACCCCGCCTTCTCGGCGACCGCGCGTGAGCCGGTGTTGCCCACCTCGGCGCGCCATTCCAGCCGGGTCGCGCCCAGCCGCATGAAGGACCAGTGGGACACCGCGGCCACGCTCTCCGCCATCACCCCGCGCCCGCGGTGTTCCTTGCCCGTCCAGAAGCCGATCTCCCAGGTGCCCGAGAACGTACGCAGAGTAACCGCCACCGAGGCCATCAGCGGGCCGCCCTCGCGCGGCAGCACAGCGAACGTGCACATGGTGCTGTTGCGCCAGCCGTCCGGCACCATCTGCTCGACGAAATCCACCGCGTGCTGCCGTGCGTACGGCGACGGGACCGTCGTCCACCGCTGAATGTCCGGATCCTGACAAGCTTGGTATACGGCCTCCGTGTCCTCGGCCGTGAACGTACGCAGCAGCAGGCGCTCGGTGGTGAGTGTGATCGGCTCCATGACCGGATTGTGGTCATGTCCACGGGGTGGATGCGAGCACTTTTGGCCTCTTCCCGGCACCTTCCGCGGCTCCCGTGCGTTCTCATGACGGGTGACAGCAGGCCTGGGTGACGACGGACCTCCCGACTCGGCGGGGTCCTCGCTTACGATGGCCGTTGCGGTGGGGACCACCTGCCGTGCCCGTGCCAGTGTCCATCAAACGACCCAGTGCCAGGCCCGACCGGCAAGGAGACCAGCCTCAGTGTCCGTCTTCAACAAGCTCATGCGTGCAGGCGAAGGCAAGATCCTGCGCAAACTGCACCGCATTGCGGACCAGGTCAACTCCATCGAGGAGGACTTCGTCTCCCTCTCCGACGCCGAGTTGCGGGCGCTCACGGATGAGTACAAAGAGCGCCACGCCAACGGCGAGAGCCTGGACGACCTGCTCCCCGAAGCGTTCGCGACCGTCCGCGAGGCCGCCAAGCGCGTCCTCGGCCAGCGTCACTACGACGTGCAGCTGATGGGCGGCGCCGCCCTGCACCTCGGTTACGTCGCCGAGATGAAGACCGGTGAGGGCAAGACCCTCGTCGGCACGCTCCCGGCCTACCTCAACGCGCTGTCGGGCAAGGGCGTCCACCTGATCACGGTGAACGACTACCTGGCCGAGCGCGACTCCGAGATGATGGGCCGCGTCCACAAGTTCCTTGGCCTGTCCGTGGGCTGCATCCTCGCCAACATGACCCCGGCGCAGCGCCGTGAGCAGTACAACTGCGACATCACGTACGGCACCAACAACGAGTTCGGCTTCGACTACCTCCGCGACAACATGGCGTGGTCCAAGGACGAGCTCGTCCAGCGCGGCCACAACTTCGCGGTGGTCGACGAGGTCGACTCGATCCTGGTCGACGAGGCGCGTACGCCGCTGATCATCTCCGGCCCTGCCGACCAGGCCACCAAGTGGTACGGCGACTTCGCCAAGCTGGTCACCCGCCTGACCAGGGGCGAGCCGGGCAACCCGCTCAAGGGCATCGAGGAGACCGGCGACTACGAGGTCGACGAGAAGAAGCGCACGGTCGCCATCCACGAGAGCGGTGTCGCGAAGGTCGAGGACTGGCTGGGCATCGACAACCTCTACGAGTCGGTGAACACCCCGCTCGTGGGCTACCTGAACAACGCCATCAAGGCGAAGGAACTGTTCAAGAACGACAAGGACTACGTCGTCATCGACGGCGAAGTCATGATCGTCGACGAGCACACCGGCCGTATCCTCGCCGGCCGCCGCTACAACGAGGGCATGCACCAGGCGATCGAGGCGAAGGAAGGGGTGGACATCAAGGACGAGAACCAGACCCTCGCCACGATCACCCTGCAGAACTTCTTCCGCCTCTACGGCAAGCTGTCCGGAATGACCGGTACGGCCATGACGGAGGCCGCCGAGTTCCACCAGATCTACAAGCTCGGCGTCGTGCCGATCCCGACGAACAGGCCGATGGTCCGCCTGGACCAGTCCGACCTGATCTACCGCACCGAGGTCGCCAAGTTCGCCGCGGTCGTCGACGACATCGTCGAGAAGCACGAGAAGGGGCAGCCGATCCTGGTCGGCACCACCTCGGTCGAGAAGTCCGAGTACCTCTCGCAGCAGCTGAACAAGCGCGGTGTGCAGCACGAAGTCCTGAACGCCAAGCAGCACGACCGGGAGGCGACGATCGTCGCCCAGGCGGGCCGCAGGGGCGCCGTCACCGTCGCCACCAACATGGCCGGACGCGGTACGGACATCAAGCTCGGCGGCAACCCCGACGACCTCGCCGAGGCGGAGCTGCGTCAGCGCGGCCTGGACCCGGTCGAGCATGTCGAGGAGTGGGCCGCGGCGCTGCCCGCCGCGCTGGAGCGCGCCGAGGCGGCCGTCAAGGCCGAGCACGACCAGGTCAAGGATCTCGGCGGTCTGTACGTGCTGGGCACCGAGCGGCACGAGTCGCGGCGTATCGACAACCAGCTGCGCGGTCGTTCCGGCCGTCAGGGCGACCCGGGCGAGTCCCGCTTCTACCTGTCGCTCGGCGACGACCTGATGCGGCTGTTCAAGGCGCAGATGGTCGAGCGCGTGATGGCCATGGCCAACGTGCCGGACGACGTCCCGATCGAGAACAAGATGGTGACGCGCGCGATCGCGTCGGCCCAGTCGCAGGTCGAGCAGCAGAACTTCGAGACGCGTAAGAACGTGCTCAAGTACGACGAGGTGCTCAACCGGCAGCGTGAGGTCATCTACGGTGAGCGCCGCCGCGTCCTGGAGGGCGAGGACCTGCACGAGCAGATCCGCCACTTCATGGACGACACCATCGACGCCTACATCGAGGCCGAGACCGTCGAAGGCTTCGCGGAGGAGTGGGATCTGGACCGCCTGTGGGGCGCGTTCAAGCAGCTCTACCCCGTGAAGGCGTCGATCGAGGAGCTGGAGGAGGCGGCAGGCGACCGGGCCGGTATCACCGCCGAGTTCATCGGCGAGTCGATCAAGGAAGACATCCACGAGCAGTACGACGAGCGCGAGAAGCAGCTCGGCTCGGAGATCATGCGCGAGCTCGAGCGTCGTGTCGTGCTGTCGGTCCTGGACCGCAAGTGGCGCGAGCACCTCTACGAGATGGACTACCTCCAGGAGGGCATCGGCCTGCGCGCAATGGCGCAGAAGGACCCCCTGGTCGAGTACCAGCGCGAGGGCTTCGACATGTTCACCGCCATGATGGAGGGCATCAAGGAGGAGTCCGTCGGCTACCTGTTCAACCTGGAGGTCCAGGTCGAGCAGCAGGTCGAGGAGATCCCGGTGCAGGACACGGCGGAGAAGACCTCGCTGGCCAAGCAGGACGCCGTGCCTGCGGGCGGCGGCCGGCCGGAGATCCGTGCGAAGGGCCTGGACGCCCCGCAGCGTCGCGACCGGCTGCACTTCTCGGCTCCGACGGTGGACGGCGAGGGCGGCATCATCGAGGGTGACTTCGTCGATGACGACGGCTCGGCGCGGTCCGAGTCGGACGGGATGACGCGCGCGGAGCGGCGCAAGGCGCAGAAGGGTGCCAGCCGGCGCCGCAAGAAGTAGGCGTGAGCGGTGAGTACCGCGTGAGGGCCGGGGCCGGACACCGATCAGGGTGTCCGGCCCCGGCCTCTTGCGTATCCCGACGCACGGCTCGGTCCTGGCGGTCGTGGGTGAGCAGCTGTTTCGTGGGTGAGCAGCCGCTGTGCGTCGGCCGCACTCGCGACGAGCGCTGAGCCGCCGGGACGAGGAGCAGCGCGTCACGGTCCTCGGCTCTCCACGACGTGTCCTCCGGGACGCCGGGCCCGTGCGGGCAAGGCGCCAGGCGGGCGGACGGGGGCGTCTGGCGCCTTCTGTGGCTCCCGGGAGGGAAGAGGTCCGGCCGGGCCGGACCGGGCGGCCCGACGGCCGCCCGGTGGGCGCCGTCGTACCGGTCCGCGGGTCCGATCGACCCGACCGGGCCCGATGCCGGGCGGCCGACGGTGAAGTCGCCCCGTCCGACCGGCGCCGAGCCACTCCGCCTTGCCCGGATGAGTGTTCCCACTGTGTGCCCGGTCCTGGAGGGACCGGCACTGCCCTCCAGGTGCGTGCCCGGTCCGGTCCGTGTCCTTCGCTGTGCGGCCGGGACCGCCCGCTGCCCTCCAGGTGCGCGCCCGGTCCGGCCCGTGTCCTTCGCTGTGCCGGGGACCGCCCGGGCCCGTGGCGTCCGTCCCCCTGGGGTCAGGTCGGGTGCCACTCGGCCCCCGCGCGTCCCTTCGTGGCCGGGGGCCGGTCCGGTGCGGTCCGTTCCGCCAGGTGCTCCGGCGCGACCCGTCCACCTGGTGTCCCTCCGAGGACACCCGGGCCGGTCCTGTGCGGCCCCGCTCCCTCGTGTACCCAGGTCAGCCCGCCCCCGTCCGTTCGCCGCCCAGTTCCACCGCCGCGCAGCGCCAGCGCAGGTCCCGGCCCTGTTCCAGGCGGAAGGCCATCGCGCTGACCCGGTCGCCCGAGCCGATGCGGGCGAAGGCCTCGATCACGCCGGGGCCCGGGTGGAACTCGCCGCAGTGGCGGATCACCGGGGTCACCCGGTCCACCGGGCGCAGGGGTGCTCCGGGGGCGAGACGGACCAGCTGGTCGTACGCCTCGCCGATCGTGTGGCCGAGCATCCAGTGCACCGGCCGGCGGCCGCTCAGCACCGCCAGCAGACGGTCGGCGAACCAGTAGTGCGGTTTGTGCTGCCTGCTCCGGGCACGTGTCAGTGCCACCGCCGCCGCCACGGCCGGCCGGTTCTGGTCACGTCGTCCTGCGGGCCGGGTCCTGTCCATGCAGATCGCCCCCGATGTGCCGGTCCCGGAATGAGTACCGGGAGGTAACTTCGTCGGTGATCTTCTACGGCGTGCTCCGCGCTGCCGCAACGTGTGCATCCCCCTCGCGGACCGCGCCACGGGATTCACCTATCAGGGTGACGGGAACCCGTACCGGCCCTTGTCGCACGGGCATTCAAGGGGCGTGGTGTGGACGGTGCACAAAGGCAGTGGCGGCACCCGGAAGGGGTACGCCGCACGTATCCTGAGGGCGTCTCCCGACTACGAAAGCGGCCATCCATGCGCGTCTACGTCCCCCTGACCCTCCCCGGTCTTGCACAGGCGTACAAGGCGGGCGAACTGGCTCCCGGCCCGCTGACCGCCTATGCCGTCACGCCGGCACTGCGCGAGTGGTACGTCTCCGACGACATCGAGGAGCTCGAGTACGCCGCGCTCAACCGCGCCGCCGCCGCCTCGCTGCGCCTGCTCGCCGGCGCCCCGGACGCCCCCCGCCGCCGCGTGGTCGTCGCCGTGGACGTACCGGACCAGGACGCCGTCGCCGACCCCGACCGCGCGCTCGACGCCGCAGCGCTCGGCGAGGTTCGGATCGCAGCAGCGGTGCCGATGGCCAAGGCGGCCGCGGTCCATGTCGACGCCGACGACGCGGTGGCCGACGTCCTTGCCGCGGTGGATGCCCTGGGCGCTGCCGACCACGGTGACGAGGACGCCCGCTTCACAGTGGACGGCGCCGAGGACCACGAGCTGCTCTGGTACGGCGTGCAGGAGATCCCGAACATCGTCGGCTGATCCACGGCAGGCCCTGGTCGCCACGGGTTGTCGGAGCCACCCGGTACGGTTTTCACATGGGGAAGCACAGCACGCACCTGGTCTGGGACTGGAACGGCACACTGCTCGACGACATCAGCGCGGTCATCTCCGCGACCAATGCCGCCTTCGCGGAGATCGGTCTGGAGCCGATCACGCTCGAGCGTTACCGCGAGCTGTACTGCATCCCGATTCCCCGCTTCTACGAGCGACTGATGGGCCGGCTGCCCACCGAGGCCGAGTGGGCCGTCATGGACGAGGCCTTCCACCGGCACTACACCGAGCACCGCATCGGCTGCGGTCTCACCGACGGGGTCGAGGACCTGCTGCGCGAGTGGCAGCGGGCCGGCCGCAGCCAGTCGCTGCTGAGCATGTACGGGCACGAGCAGCTGGTCCCGGTCGTGCGGGGGTACGGCATCGAGAGCCACTTCATCCGCGTGGACGGGCGCACCGGCCCGTCCGGCGGCACCAAGGCGCTGCACATGGAGCGTCATCTGAGGGCCCTGGACGGCGCCGTTGTCCCCGGCCGCACCGTGGTCATCGGAGACGCCGTCGACGACGCGCTCGCGGCCGCGCACGTCGGTGCGCGGGCCGTGCTCTACACGGGCGGCTCGCACAGCAGGGTCAGCCTGGAGTCGGTGGGCGTGCCCGTGGTGGACACGCTCGCCGAGGCCGTGGAGGAGGCACTGCGTCTCGCCGCATGACGGCGGAGAGGAGCACCGCCTCGGTGGGGAGCGCAGAAGCGCACCCCGCCGCTAGGTGACCGGCGCCTTCGCGCGCAGCACCTTGATGAACTCGCGCATCCACGCCGGTTGGTCCGGCCAGGCCCGCGACGAGATCAGCGTGCCGTCCACGACCGCCTCCGCGTCCTGGAAGGACGCCCCCGCCGCCTGCATGTCCAGCTCCAACGCCGGGTACGCGGTGACCCTGCGCCCTTCGAGGCTGCCGATGGCCGCCGTCAGCAGCGGGCCGTGGCAGATCTGCGCCACCGGTTTGTCGGCGTCGAAGAAGGCCTTGAGGATCTTGCGCAGTTCCGGGTCGTTGCGCAGATACTCCGGAGCCCGCCCGCCGGGGATCACCACTGCGGCATACTGGCCGGGGTCGACCTCCGAGAAGCCCAGGTCCGCGGGCCAGGTGTAGCCCGGCTTCTCGGTGTAGGTGTCGAAACCCGGCTCGAAGTCGTGCACGACGAACCGCAGCTTCTTACGGGTGGGGGCCGCGATGTGCACCTCGTACCCCTCCTCCAGCAGTCGCTGGTAGGGGTAGAGGACCTCCAGCGACTCCGCGGCGTCCCCGGTGACAATCAGGATTTTCGTGGTCATGGCTGCTCCCGGTGTTCGGGCTGTCGACGGTGTCCGTGGTGCCCCAGATCAAACGTGCACCGCCGTCGGATGCTTGCCAAGTGGGCCTTTGTCGCTGTCCAGAGTGTCAAACTTCGGACCCTGCTTTTGTACACATACGGCTCATGACGGTTCGGGGGTGCGGGGCGATAGCCTGGACCCGTGATCAGCGCGATATGCCATGGGGGCAGCGAAGCCCCCTGGAGGCACCGCCCCGCGACAGCTGGGGGACCGCGCCCGGAGCGCCACAGCGCCCGGGCGATCGCTGATCGTCTCTGTCCGACCCGTCTGCCAGAAATGGCCAAAACCGGCTCGGGCATCTCTCACCGCGGCATAACGTCGAATCCGACCGGAGACCCCGCGTCGTGGCGTTGCGCCCGCACATTTCACCTACGTCACGCAACGGCGCGCGACAGGAGCCAGAGGACATGCAGACCAAGCTGGACGAAGCCAAGGCCGAGCTGCTCGCACGGGCTGCCCGGGTAGCTGAGAACAGCCCGGCCGGGGGGCACCTTCCGACTGGGGCCGAGCAGGGGAAGCGTCCCGACCGGGACACTTTGCTCTCCTATCTCCAGCGCTACTACCTGCACACCGCTCCCGAGGACCTCACCGACCGCGACCCGGTCGACATTTTCGGTGCGGCGCTTTCCCACTACCGGCTCGCCGAGAACCGCCCACAGGGCACGGCGAACGTCCGGGTGCACACCCCGACCGTCGAGGAGAACGGCTGGACCTCCAGTCACTCCGTCGTCGAGGTCGTCACCGACGACATGCCCTTCCTCGTCGACTCGGTCACCAACGAGCTCTCCCGGCAGGGCCGCGGCATCCATGTCGTGATCCACCCGCAGCTGGTGGTCCGCCGCGATCTGACCGGCAAGCTGATCGAGGTGCTGCCGGACGGGAGGAACACCGAGGACCTGCCGCACGACGCGCTCGTCGAGTCCTGGATCCATGTCGAGATCGACCGCGAGACCGACCGCGCCGACCTGAAGCAGATCACCGCCGACCTGCTGCGCGTCCTGTCCGACGTCCGCGAGGCCGTCGAGGACTGGGAGAAGATGCGCGACTGCGCCCTGCGCATCGCCGACCAGCTGCCGGACGAGTCCCTCGCCGACGATCTGAACGAGGAGGAGGTCGAGGAGGCGCGCGAGCTGCTGCGCTGGCTCTCCGAAGACCACTTCACCTTCCTCGGATACCGCGAGTACACGCTCACCGGGAACGACGCGCTGGCCGCCGTGCCCGGCACCGGGCTCGGCATTCTGCGCTCCGACCCGCACCACAGTGAGGCCGAGGACCACCCGGTCTCCCCGTCCTTCAGCAGGCTGCCTGCCGACGCCCGTGCCAAGGCCCGCGAGCACAAGCTGCTCATCCTCACCAAGGCCAACAGCCGGTCCACCGTGCACCGCCCCAGCTACCTGGACTATGTCGGCGTCAAGAAGTTCGACGAGCAGGGCAATGTGGTCGGTGAGCGCCGGTTCCTCGGTCTGTTCTCGTCCGCCGCGTACACCGAGTCCGTGCGCCGCGTGCCCGTCGTGCGCCGCAAGGTCGACGAGGTGCTGAAGGGCGCCGGCTTCTCGCCCCACAGCCACGACGGCCGTGACCTGCTGCAGATCCTCGAGACCTACCCGCGCGACGAGCTCTTCCAGACCCCGGTCGACAAGCTGCGCGAGATCGTCACCAGCGTGCTGTACCTGCAGGAGCGCCGCCGGCTGCGGCTGTACCTGCGCCAGGACGAGTACGGCCGCTACTACTCCGCGCTGGTCTACCTGCCCCGCGACCGCTACACCACCGGCGTCCGGCTGCGGATCATCGACATCCTCAAGGAGGAGCTCGGCGGCACCAGCGTCGACTTCACGGCCTGGAACACCGAGTCGATCCTGTCCCGGCTGCACTTCGTCATCCGCGTCCCGCCCGGCACCGAGCTGCCCGACCTCACCGACGCCGACACCGAGCGCATCGAGGCCCGGCTGGTGGAGGCCGCCCGCTCCTGGGCCGACGGCTTCGCCGAGGCGCTCAACGCCGAGTGCGGCGAGGAGCGCGCCGCCGAGATGCTGCGCCGCTACGGCCACGCCTTCCCCGAGGGCTACAAGGCCGACCACTCGCCGCGCGCCGCGGTGGCCGACCTGGTCCACCTGGAGCAGCTGCGCCACAGCGACAAGGACTTCGCCCTGTCGCTGTACGAGCCGGTCGGCGCGGCACCGGGCGAGCGCCGGTTCAAGATCTACCGCATGGGCGACCAGGTCTCGCTCTCCGCCGTGCTGCCGGTCCTCAACCGCCTCGGCGTCGAGGTGATCGACGAGCGTCCCTACGAGCTGCGCTGCGCAGACCGTACGCATGCCTGGGTCTACGACTTCGGCCTGCGGATCCCGCTGCCCGCCGGCAACGGCGGCGACTACTTCGGCGACGACGCCCGCGAGCGCTTCCAGAACGCGTTCGCCGCGGTGTGGACCGGCCAGGCGGAGAACGACGGCTTCAACTCCCTCGTCCTGGGCGCCGGGCTCACCTGGCGGCAGGCCATGGTGCTGCGCGCGTACGCCAAGTATCTGCGTCAGGCCGGTTCGACCTTCAGCCAGGACTACATGGAGGACACCCTCCGTACCAACGTCCACACCACGCGGCTGCTGGTCTCGCTCTTCGAGGCCCGGATGTCCCCGGAGCGGCAGCACGCAGGCACCGAGCTGACGGACGGTCTGCTCGAGGAACTGGACGGCGCGCTCGACCAGGTCGCCTCGCTCGACGAGGACCGGATCCTGCGGTCCTTCCTCACCGTCATCAAGGCCACCCTGCGGACGAACTTCTTCCAGAGCGCCGGTGGAGGCAGCAAGGGCCAGGAGGCGGCGGGCGGCGAGCCGCACGGCTACGTGTCGATGAAGTTCGACCCGCAGGCGATCCCGGACCTGCCGGCACCCCGCCCGGCGTTCGAGATCTGGGTCTACTCCCCGCGTGTCGAGGGCGTCCACCTGCGGTTCGGCAAGGTCGCCCGTGGCGGTCTGCGCTGGTCCGACCGGCGTGAGGACTTCCGTACGGAGGTCCTGGGCCTGGTCAAGGCGCAGATGGTGAAGAACACCGTGATCGTGCCGGTCGGCGCGAAGGGCGGCTTCGTCGCCAAGCAGCTCCCGGACCCGTCCGTGGACCGTGACGCGTGGCTGGCCGAGGGCATCGCCGCGTACAAGACCTTCATCTCCGCGCTGCTCGACATCACCGACAACATGGTCGGCGGCGAGGTTGTGCCGCCGGCCCAGGTGGTTCGCCACGACGAGGACGACACGTACCTCGTGGTCGCCGCCGACAAGGGCACCGCGTCGTTCTCGGACATCGCCAACGAGGTCGCCGTCTCCTACGGCTTCTGGCTCGGCGACGCCTTCGCATCCGGCGGTTCGGCCGGATACGACCACAAGGGCATGGGCATCACCGCCCGCGGCGCCTGGGAGTCGGTCAAGCGGCACTTCCGGGAGCTCGGCCACGACACCCAGACCCAGGACTTCACCGTCGTCGGCGTCGGCGACATGTCCGGTGACGTGTTCGGCAACGGCATGCTGCTGAGCGAGCACATCCGGCTGGTGGCCGCCTTCGACCACCGGCACATCTTCATCGACCCGGACCCGGACGCTGCCGTCTCGTACGCCGAGCGCCGCCGGCTGTTCGAGCTGCCCCGTTCCTCCTGGGCCGACTACAACAAGGAGCTGCTGTCGGCCGGCGGCGGCATCCACCCGCGTGCGGCCAAGTCCATTCCCGTCAACGCGGCGATGCGCACGGCGCTGGGCATCGACTCGGGCGTCACCAAGATGACGCCGGCCGAGCTGATGCAGGCGATCCTCAAGGCCCCCGTGGACCTGCTGTGGAACGGCGGCATCGGCACCTACGTCAAGGCGCACACCGAGACGCACGCCGACGTCGGCGACAAGGCGAACGACACCATCCGCGTCAACGGCGAGGACCTGCGGGTCAAGGTCGTCGGCGAGGGCGGCAACCTGGGGCTGACCCAGCTCGGCCGGATCGAGTTCGACCGCAACGGCGGCCACATCAACACCGACGCGATCGACAACAGCGCCGGTGTGGACACCTCCGACCACGAGGTGAACATCAAGATCCTGCTGAACGGCCTGGTCACGGACGGCGATCTGACGGTCAAGCAGCGCAACCAGCTGCTCGCGAAGATGACCGACGAGGTCGGCGCGCTCGTGCTGCGCAACAACTACGCGCAGAACGTGGCCCTCAGCAACGCCGTCGCGCAGTCGCCGTCGCTGCTCCACGCCCACCAGCGCTACATGCGGCGCCTGGAGCGCGACAAGCATCTGGACCGGTCGCTGGAGTTCCTCCCCAGCGACCGCCAGATCCGTGAACTGCTCAACACGGGCAAGGGGCTCAGCCAGCCCGAGGTGGCGGTCCTGCTCGCCTACACCAAGATCACGGTGGCGGACGAGCTGATCGGGACGTCCCTGCCGGACGACCCGTATCTGCGCCGGCTGCTGCACGCCTACTTCCCCAAGCCGCTGCGCGAGCAGTTCCCCGACGCGGTCGACTCGCATGCGCTGCGCCGTGAGATCGTCACGACCGTGCTGGTCAACGACACCGTGAACACCGGTGGTTCGACGTTCCTGCACCGGCTGCGCGAGGAGACCGGGGCGTCGATCGAGGAGGTCGTGCGGGCGCAGACCGCGGCGCGCGAGATCTTCGGGCTCGGCGCGGTGTGGGACGCCGTCGAGGCGCTCGACAACAAGGTCGCGTCCGACGTCCAGACCCGTATCCGGCTGCACTCCCGCCGCCTCGTCGAGCGCGGTACGCGCTGGCTGCTGGGCAACCGCCCGCAGCCGCTGGAGCTCGCCGAGACCATCGGCTTCTTCGCCGATCGGGTGGAGCAGGTGTGGGCCGGGCTGCCGAAGATGCTGCGCGGCGCGGACCTGGAGTGGTACCAGAACATCCTGGACGAGCTCACCGGCGCGGGCGTCCCGGAAGAACTCGCGCTGCGGGTGGCCGGGTTCTCGTCCGCGTTCCCGACGCTCGACATCGTCGCGATCGCGGACCGCACCGGGCAGGAACCTCTGGCGGTCGCCGAGGTGTACTACGACCTCGCGGACCGGCTGAGCATCACCCAGCTCATGGACCGGATCATCGAACTGCCTCGGTCCGACCGCTGGCAGTCCATGGCCCGCGCCGCCATCCGCGAGGACCTGTACGCGGCACACGCGGCACTGACGTCGGACGTGCTGAGCGTGGGCAACGGCAGCTCCACCCCGGAGCAGCGGTTCAAGACCTGGGAAGAGAAGAACACGGCGCTGCTCGGCCGGGCGCGGTCGACGCTGGAGGAGATCCACGACTCGGACATGTTCGATCTGGCGAACCTGTCGGTCGCGATGCGGACGATGCGCCAGCTGCTGCGGACGCACGGCTAGTACATGGTCGACCGAGGGGCGCCTCGCACCGGGACCCGGTGCGAGGCGCCCCTCGGCGTGTCGGCCGCTGCGCGTGGCGCCGTCCGTGCGTCGGCACCGGTTCCTGCGGCCGGGCTGTGGGGCGGGGACGGCGGCGTCGGTTCGGTCCTCGCGGGAGCGGGAGCGGGAGCGTTGCGGGCCGGGCGGCGGCTCCGGTGCTGTTCTCGGCGGCGTAGTCGCCTTGCGGGCCCGGGCCCCGGCGGCGGCCCGCGCGAGCAGATGTCAGCGGGGCCGGATGGCCGTCGCCCGCTGCCCGACACTGCCGCCCGGCGGGTCAGGAGTCGCCGCGCATCCTCCGCAGCCAGCCCGATGCCCTCGGGTCCTTCGGTGTCGGTGCCGCCTTGCGGGCGGTTCGTTCGATGGCGGTCACGGCCGAGGCGATCTGCTTCGGGAGCCGGCCCGCGAAGCCGCCGCTGCCCACGCTTCCCGAGGCCCGGTCGCACAGCCCGGCGATCTCCGCGGCCGACGGCCTGTCCTCCGGGCCGGCCGCGAGCGCCGCGGCCAGCACCCCGCGCAGCGCCGCCGGATGGGCGCTCAGGTCCGGGGGCTCGTGCGCGGTGCCGGCGATGCGGGTGGCGAGCACGAAGCCGCCGCCCTCGCCGTACGGGTGGCGCCCTGATGCCGCCTCGGCGGCGACCAGGCCGAGCGTGAACACGTCCGACGCCGGGGTGAGCGCGCGCCCCAGGGCATGCTCGGGCGACATGTACTTGGGCGTGCCGACCATCCGGCCCACTGTGGTCAGCGCCGAGGTGCCGTCGGCGGCGCGGGCGATGCCGAAGTCGATCAGCCACGGCCCCTCGGCCGTCAGCAGCAGATTGCCCGGCTTCACGTCCCGGTGGATGAGACCGGCGGTGTGCACGGCATCCAGCGCCCGCGCCGCGCAGGCCGTCAGCCGCAGGACGCAGTCCACCGGCAGCGGACCGAACTCCTTGAGCGCCACGTCCAGCGGCAGCCCCGGCACATAGCGGGTGGCGAGCCAGGGTTGCGGCCCCTCGGCGTCATGGTCGACGACCTCGGCCAGATGACTGCCCCGCACCCGGCGGGCGGCCTCGACCTCGCGGGCGAAGCGTCTGCGGAAGTTCTCGCTCTGCGCGTGCTCGCGGCGGATCAGTTTCAGGGCGACGGGATGGCGGCCGTCACGGGTGCGGGTGAGGAAAACGGTGCCCATGCCGCCCTCGCCGATCCGTGCCTCGAGCACGTATCCGGCGATCTCGCGCGGGTCGTCGTCCCTCAGCGGCTGCGGCCCACGGTTCCCCATCCCGACCCCCTCGGCACCGCAGAGGAGCCTATCGCCACACGGCGCCGACAGGTGTCACTTGCGGGAGCCGGTGAACTCCTCGTACGCGGCGACGACTTCCTTCGCCGGGCCGTCCATCTGCAGCACCCCCGCCTCCAGCCAGATCGCCCGGTCGCAGCTCTCGGTGATGGTCGAGTTGCTGTGGCTGACCAGGAAGACCGTGCCGGCCTCCTTGCGCAGCTCGTCGATGCGCTGCTGGCTGCGGCGCCGGAAGCGGGCGTCACCGGTGGACAGGGCCTCGTCGATGAGCAGGACGTCATGGCTCTTCGCGGCGGCGATGGAGAACCGCAGCCGGGCCCCCATGCCGGAGGAGTACGTACGCATCGGCAGCGAGATGAAGTCGCCCTTGTCGTTGATCCCGGAGAAGTCGACGATGCCGTCGTAGCGGGCCCGGATCTGTTCACGGGTCATCCCCATCGCCAGTCCGCCGAGGACGACATTGCGCTCGCCGGTCAGATCCGACATCAGGGCGGCGTTCACGCCGAGCAGCGAGGGCTGGCCCTGGGTGTAGACCTTGCCCTTGGCGGTCGGCAGCAGGCCCGCGATGGCCTTGAGCAGCGTCGATTTGCCCGAGCCGTTGGAGCCGATCAGCCCGATCGCCTCGCCCTTGTACGCGGCGAAACTGACGCCCTTCACGGCGTGCACCTCGCGTACGCCGGGGGTGCCGCGGCGGGTCAGGATCCGGCTGAGAGCGGAGGTGGCGCTGCCCTTGCCGGTGCGCGCACCGTTGACCTTGTAGGTGATGTGGACGCCGTCGACGACGACGGTGGGGACCTGCTCGGACTCAGCCACGGCCGTACTGCTCCTCTGCCTTCCAGAAGTACACGAAACCGCCGACGGCCAGGACCACGGCCCATCCCAGGGCCAGGGCCCAGACGTGCGGGGGCAGCCGGTCGGCGGTGTAGGAGTCGATGAACGCGAAACGGACCAGGTCGATGTAGACGGCGGCCGGGTTGCACTTGAGCGCCAGGACGACGAACTCCGGCAGGTCCCGGTCCTTGAGGATGTGCGGAATGCTGAACATCACGCCGGACGCGTACATCCAGGTGCGCAGGACGAACGGCATCAGCTGGGCGATGTCGGGGGTGCGGGCGCCGAGGCGGGCCAGGACCATCGACAGACCGGTGTTGAAGGCGCACTGCAGCACCAGCGCCGGGACCGCCAGCAGCCACGACCACCGCGGGAACTCGCCGAGGACGGTCAGGATCACGACCAGTGCTCCGAGCGAGAACAGCAGCTGCTGGAGCTGTTGCAGGGCGAGTGCGACGGGCAGGGAGGCCCGGGGGAAGTGCAGGGCCCGTACGAGCCCGATGTTGCCGGAGATGGCCCGGGTGCCGGACATGATCGAGTTGGCGGTGAAGGTCCAGATGAAGACGCCCGTGACCAGGAAGGGGACGAAGTCGGGGACGTTCTTACTGGTGTTCAGGATCTTGCCGAAGATCAGGTAGTAGACCGCGGCGTTCAGCAGCGGGGTCATCAGCTGCCAGACCTGGCCGAGCTTCGCCTGGCTGTACTGGGCCGTGAGCTTGGCGGTGGCGAACGCGGTGATGAAGTGTCGGCGCGACCACAGCTGCCGGAGGTATGCCGGCAGCGAGGGCCGGGCGCCGCTCACGGTCAGCCCGTGGCGGGCGGCGAGTGAGGCGAGATCTGCGGTCGGCGGCGGCGGACTGCTCACGGGGCTCGCTTTCGGGTGGGGGAGGTAGACGCAGACGACGGGACGGGACCGTTTCGTCGCTACGGGGAGGGTAGGACCATCGGACGTCGCGACGCAACCGTCTCGTCGTCACGGGCTATGCTCCTGTGCATGCCCACGGACTCTGGAACCCCGCGCCGCGCCCCGGCGGGAGCCGCCGTGCTCCGGGAGGACGTGACGGATGCGATCCGCGCCGCCGTCTTCGAGGAGCTGGCGGCGGTCGGCTTCGCCCGTATGTCCATCGAAGGCATCGCCCGGCGGGCGGGCGTCGGCAAGACGGCGGTCTACCGGCGCTGGAAGTCGAAGCTGTCGCTGGTGCTGGACCTGCTCTCGGCGTTCGCGGCGCAGGGGCTGCCGGTGCCGGAGACGGGTTCGCTGTACGGCGATGTGCGCGCGCTCCTCGAGGTGGCGTCCCACGCCCTGCGCCACCCGGTCGCCTCCCGGGTCATCCCCGACCTGCTGGTCGAGGCGGCGCGTCAGCCGGAGATCTCGGACGCGATCAAGGCGGCACTGCTGGACGCTCAGCGGGGCGTCGCGACTCTGGTGGTCCGCGACGCGGTCGCCCGCGGTGAACTCCCCGGATCGACCTCACCGGACCGGGCGCTGGACGTGATCGTGGGCCCGCTGTACTGGCGGCTGGTGGTGGTGCGCGGGGGGCTCCCGAAGGGGTACCTGGACGAGCTGGCGAGGTCGGCAGTGGCGGCGCTGAAGGCCTGACGGGACCCCGGAAACGGTGCGGGGGCAGGGCGGCCGGGCCCGGCGGCGGGCGGGCGTCACCCGGACGGCCCAGTGCGTGGTGACCACGGTGCGGCGAACGGGTTGTTCTCCGCAGCAACCCCGCGCTCTGAATGGACGTGCTCACCATGCCGGTTCGGCTCAGCGTCGTCGTTCCCGTGTACAACGTGGACGAGTTTCTCGAGGAATGCCTGGGCTCCCTCGCCGGGCAGAGCCTGCGTGACATCGAGGTCGTCATGGTGGACGACGGCTCCACGGACGGCAGCGCCGAGATCGCGCGCGCCTTCGCGGAGAAGGATGCGCGCTTCCGGCTGGTGTCACAGGAGAACGCGGGGCTCGGCGCCGCGCGCAACACCGGGATCCGGCAGGCGCGCGGGGAGTTCCTGACGTTCGTGGACAGCGACGACGTCGTGCCTGCCGGCGCGTACGAGAAAATGGTCGCTTCGCTCGATACGTCGGGGTCCGACTTCGTCACCGGGAACGTGTTCCGGCTGCGCGCGAGCGGCAGGACCGAGCAGTCGCCGATGTTCCGCGAGCCGATGGCCACCTCGCGCACCGCCACTCACGTCACCAGGCACTGGGCGCTGCTGTACGACCGGATCGCCTGCAACAAGGTGTTCCGCAGGACGTTCTGGGACCGGCACTCCTTCGCGTTCCCCGAAGGCGTGCTGTTCGAGGACATCCCGGTGATCCTGCCCGCGCACTTCCTCGCCGGGTCCGTGGACGTGCTGCACGACACGGTCTACCTCTGGCGGGACCGGAACGGCTCCATCACCACCCGCAGGGCCAGGCCGCAGGCCGTGCACGACCGTGTCGCGTCCGTCAGCCGTGCGCAGAAGTTCCTCGCGCGGGAGAACAAGTGGGCGGAGGGCAGGCGGCGTTACGAGACCAGTGTGCTCAGCAGCGATCTGTGGCTGTTCATGGAGGCGCTGCCGGACGGGGACGCCGAATACCACCAGGCGTTCCTCGAGCACGCCGGCGCCTTCGCCGGCAGTGTCGGGCAGCGGGCGACGGCCGGACTGCCGCTGCATCTGCGCGTCAAGTGGCAGCTCGTGCGCGAACGCCGCCTGGCCGAGCTGCTCGATCTCCTCGCCTACGAGAAGCAGGGTGGCCGCGACGCCTTCCGCCTGAGCGGGCTGCGCCGCTCCCGGGCCGCGTACCCGGTCCTGACCGCGCCCCTCCCGCGCGGCGTCGCACGGCTCGGCGCCGCAGAACTGCCGGTGATCGCGCACCTCACCGAGGTGGCATGGCGTGACGGCATGCTGCATCTCAAGGGATACGCGTACCTCCGCAACCAGCCCTGCGACGAACGGCGGCCGGTCACCCTCGGGTGGCTGCGGTCCGGCAGACGGCGTGTGGTGCCGCTGCGGCTGCGTGCCGCCGATGCGCCCCAGGCGACCGCGGACTCCCGGCAGAGCCTGCACTGCTACGACCGGTCAGGCTTCGAGACGGTCGTCGACCCCACCCGGCTCGGGACGACGGACGCCACCTGGAACATCGAAGTGGGCATTCTCAGCTGCGGAAGGCTGCTCCGCGGACCGGTGCGGCTGTCCGGCAACCCCGCCGCCCCCGCCGTCCACCACGTGCGCGACGAACTCCGCATCGTGCCTGTGCTGTCCGGCAACAAGCTGAGGCTGAAGACCGAACGGGTCGCCGCCGTGTTCACCGGGCACCGGGCCGCGCCGGGGGGACGCGTCCGCATCGAAGGAACCGCTCCGGTCGGCGGACCCGCGCCGAGGGCGCTGCGGCTGGACAGCCGCCACACCAAGGAGCACATCGAGGTCCCCGTCACGTTCACCGGTGGTGCCTTTGCCGCGGAAGTCGCCGTGGAGGCCCTCGCGTCCGACGGCGAGTCCCGGACCTGCCCCTGGAACGTCCGGCTCCTGCGCGCCGACGGCAGCCGCCTCCCGGTCGCGGTGCGCGCCGCCGCCGACCCCGGCCGCCACGCGCTCCCCGACCCCGCCCGCGAACTCGTTTTCACCACCGACGCGTCCGGCAATCTGGTCCTGTCGGAGCAGACCCCCCAGCCCATCGCGGACACTTTCGCCTGGGCACTGTCCGGCGAGCTGGTGGTGGAAGGCAGCTTCCCCGAACAGGCGCTGCGGCAGACCGAGCTGGTGCTGCAGCACAGCGGCACCCACGAAGAGGCGGCCTTCCCCGTGGACGCGCAGGACGGCGGCCGGTTCCGTGCCGTCCTCGCCCCCGCAGCCGTCGACGGCCTCGGCGGCGAGCTGCCGCTGGCCGAGGGGCGCTGGTACTTCTTCTTCCGCAAGCGGGGCGAGAGCGATCCGGCACGCTACTCCCCGATGCGCCTCGCGCCCGCCGAACACGCCGCCGTACCCGCCGTGCAGGGCTTGCGCGGACGGGACTTCGCGCTGAACCGCCGCTTCCACGATCAGCTGGTCCTGGAGTCCGGTCCGGTCCTGCCCCCCGGCGAGTGGGGCGGGTTCAACGAGCGGCGGCTGCGTGAGCGTGCGGCGGTGCTGCGCGTGGGCCCGCGCCGGGACACCGTCCTCTTCAGCAGCTTCGACGGCCGCCAGTACTCCGACTCGCCGCGCGCCGTCCATGAGGAACTGCTGCGCCGCGAGACCCCGTTCGAGCATCTGTGGGTGGTGCGCGACCAGCAGGTACGGCTGCCCTCGGGAGTCCGCGCGATCGCTTACGGCGGTGCCGACTGGCACGAGGCCCTGGCGACGGCCAGGGCCGTGGTCACCAACACCCAGCTGCCGGACTGGTTCGAGCGCGGCACGGACCAGTTCGTGGTGCAGACCTGGCACGGCACCCCGCTCAAGCGCATCGGCCGGGACCTTCTGGGCACTGCGCAGGCCAACCGCCCCTACATCGAGTCCCTGCCGCGCAGGGCCGCCCAGTGGAGCCTGCTCGTCTCGCCCAACCGCTTCTCCACGCCGATCCTGCGCCGCGCCTTCGGCTACGAGGGCGAAGTGCTGGAATCCGGCTATCCGCGCAATGCGCTGCTGCACGCCGAGGACCGGGCGAAGATCGCCGCGAGCGTGCGCGAGCGTCTGGAGATCCCGGACGGGAAGAAGGTCGTGCTGTACGCGCCGACCTGGCGTGAGGACCGTCCCAAGGGCGGCGGCCGGTACGCCCTGGATCTTCGGCTCGACCTGGCCGCCGCCCGCGAACGGCTCGGCGCCGGCCACCATCTGCTGATCCGCCGGCACTATCTGGTCAACGACCCGCTGCCCGGCACCGGGGGCTTCGCCCGCGACGTCTCGCGCTACCCCGACGTCGCGGAGCTGATGCTGGTGAGCGACGTACTTGTCACCGACTACTCCTCGCTGATGTTCGACTTCGCGCAGACCGGCCGCCCGATGCTGTTCCACACCTACGACCTGGAGCACTACCGGGACACGCTGCGCGGGTTCTACTTCGACTTCGAGAGCCGGGCTCCGGGGCCGCTGGTGCCCGGCAGCGCGGAGCTGATCGAGGCACTGTGCGACCCGTCCGCCGCGACCGCCGCGTTCGAGGACGCGTACGCCGCCTTCCGTGACGTGTTCTGCGATCTCGACGATGCGAGGGCTGCCTCGGCGGTCGCCGACCGGATGCTCGACGAGTTCCGACGCCGGCCGTCGAGTTGACGGCGTCGGGCATGCGGAAGGACGTGTGGTGAACGGCCTGAATCGTTCGGGTTACGGACCGGTATGGACCGTCCGGGTGATTCGCGCGCCGTTCCTTTGCCAAAGATCGCAGCGCAGTCAGCAGTCCAGCATTTAAGTGTGTTTATCGGTGCGCGCTGTTGACGTTGCGGATTGCTACGTTCGGCGGCCATGGAGCTGCGCTTGCGAACGAAGACCGGAACGCTGGATGTGCGAAGAGCGCGAACCCTCGTGGCTTCGGTGGCGGCGGTCGCCTTCGTGGCGAAAATGGCGCTCGCCGCCCAGCTGCCCGGCCCCGCCGACGTGCGGTTCTTCGGTGCGTTCGCACGCGCGATCTCCCAGGTGGGTCCGATCCGCATCTACGAGCATCCGATGCCGGGGCTGCCGGTCTACAACCACCCGCCGCTCGCGAGCTGGATGCTGCTCGGACTGGACGAGCTCCACCAGCTCGGAATTCCGTTCGCCACCCTGATCCGCGCGCCCGCGTGCCTGGCCGACGTCGTGTCGGTCCTTCTCGTTTTCGAGATTCTGCGCAAGCGGCGTTCGCTGCGTGCGGCGACGGCGTGCGCGATCGGCTGCGCGGTGAGTCCCGTTCTCATCGCGACATCCGGATATCACGGAAACACGGATTCGGTCGCCATCATGCTGATGGTCGCCGCCGCCTATCTGCTCGTCGACCGCCGCGCCCCGTTCGCCGCCGGAATGTCCGCCGCACTCGCCGTCAGCGTCAAACTCATTCCGGTCGTGGCGATTCCCGCACTGATCGTGGCCGCGGCCAGGGCCGGCCGCCCTGCTCTGGGTCGCTTCGCCGCCGCGCTCGGGGGCGTCCTGCTGCTGCTGTGGGGCCCGGTCGTGGAGACCGTGCCCGAGCCGCTGCGGGCGAAGGTCCTGGAGTACGAGGGCGGACGGGCGCGGTTGTGGGGCCTCGTCAAGTTCGCCGACTGGCTGGGCGCGTCCGACGAGTTCATCGTCACCCTGCACAGCGACTTCCACTTCCTGGTCGTGCTGCTCTGCATGGCCGCCGGGGCCGCTCTCGCCTGGATGCGGCCCACCGCCCCGGCCTACGGCGTCGCCCTGTCACTGACGCTCCTGCTCCTGCTCAGCACCGGCTCGGCCGTCCAGTACCTGGCCTGGCCCGTGGTCGGCCTCTTCCTGTTCGGTCTGTGGGAGGGGGCCGCCTTCAGCGTCGTCGTCGGTGTCGTCACGGTTCTCGTCTACCGGGGCGCGAGCGCCGTCCGCTGGAACGACGCCGCGCTCGTCCTGGCCGCGGCCGGCTGGGTGCTGCTGGCAGCCGGGATCGTGTCCGGCGTCCGCAGAGTCCTCACCGCCCCGTGCCCGCCGTCGGAGCAGGAGCCGGTCACCGTCGTGGCCCCGCGCGCGCAGTCGCCCGCCACCCCCGCCTCCCCCGTCAACTGATTCCGACCGAACCGAAAACAACGGAGAGTAGAGAAGCCCTCGTGATGGAAAGCCCGTGCCGTCCGAGCCCACGGATCGGCATCCTGGTAGTGGCGTACAACGCCGAGTCCACGCTGGAGAGGACGCTCGACCGCATTCCGGAGGACTTCCGGTCCCGTGTCGCCGAGGTGCTCATCCTCGACGACGCCAGCCATGACGAAACGTTCACCGCAGGTTGCCGCTGGTCCCAGCATCCGGGCAATCCGCCGACCGTCGTCATGCGGCACACCAAGAACCTCGGCTACGGCGGCAACCAGAAGGCGGGTTACGCGCTCGCGGCCGAGCGCGGCCTCGACATCGTGGTGCTGCTGCACGGCGACGGCCAGTACGCCCCCGAACTGCTGCCCCACATGGTCGCCCCCATCGAACGCGGCGAATGCGAGGCTGTGTTCGGCTCACGGATGATGCGGGCCGGCAGCGCGCTCAAGGGCGGTATGCCGATGTACAAGTGGCTCGGCAACCGGATCCTGACCCGGCTCGAGAACGGACTGCTCGGCTCGCGGCTCACCGAGTTCCACTCCGGATACCGCGCCTACAGCGTCGCCGCCCTGCGCCATCTGCCGATCGACCGCAACACCGACGCCTTCGACTTCGACACCCAGATCATCATCCAGCTGCTCGACGCCGGGATGCGGATCGAGGAGATCCCCATCCCGACCTACTACGGCGACGAGATCTGTTACGTCAACGGTCTGCGCTACGCCAGGGACGTCGTCAAGGACGTCCTCGAGTACCGGCTCGCGCTCAAGGGCTTCGGCACCTGCCCCTGGATCCCCAAACCGGTCGACTACGCCTTCAAGGAGGGCGACGGCTCCTCGCACTCCGCGATCCTGCGGATCATGCGCAAACTGCCGCCCGGCCGGGTCCTGGACCTCGGCTGCTCCGGCGGGCTGTTCGCGCAGCGCCTCGAAGCCATCGGCCACACCGTCACCGGCGTCGACTTCGTCGAGGTGCCCGGCGTACGGGAGCGCTGCTCGGCGTTCCTTCTCGCCGACCTCGAGGAGGGACTGCCGGCGGACCTCGGCACCGACTTCGACTATGTGGTCGCGGGAGACGTCATCGAGCATCTCTCCCACCCCGAGCGGGTGCTCAGAGAGATCGCGGAGGTGCTGAGCCCGGGCGGGAAGGTGCTGCTGTCCGTACCGAACTTCAGCCACTGGTACGCACGGCTGCGCGTCGCGCTCGGGATCTTCGACTACGACCGGCGCGGCATCCTCGACGAGACGCATCTGCGCTTCTTCACCCGTGGCAGCCTGCGCCGTACGGTGCGCTCCGCCGGCTACGACCTGCTGAGGGTCAGCGCGACCGGCGCGCCCTTCTGGTCCGTGCTCGGCGGCGGGATCCTGCCCAGGGCCCTGGGCAGGCTCTCCGGTCTTCTGACCCGAATGCGGCCGACACTCTTCGGCTATCAGTACGTCGCGGTGCTCACCCCGCACGCGGCGCAGACGATCATCGCTGGGGAGCACGTCGATGTCCAGGACATCCTCAACCACCCGTACGTCCCCGCCGAGCGAGCGGGCCGAGTGGGCGCCGGCACCTGAGCCGGATCGCGGACTCCCTGCCAGGAGGAAGATCTTGTCCCTGCCCAGTCTGCTGTTGCTGCTCTTCGCGGTCTTCTCGTCGGCGGCCGGGCAGATCATGCTGAAGCACGGCATGCGGTCCGCGGCAGCCGCGGCCGAGCACGACGGAGGATCGCTGGTCCTGCGGGCCGCTGCCACCCCATGGGTGGTGTTCGGGCTGCTCGTCTTCGCGGTGTCGGCGGTGGCCTGGATGTCGACGCTGGCGCAGGTGCCGCTGAGCGTCGCGTACCCGTTCAACGCGCTGGGCTACCTGCTGATCGTGCTCGCCGGCTCGACCGTGCTGCACGAGCGGACCTCGATCTGGACGTGGGGCGGCTCGCTGATGGTGGTGGCCGGTCTGATCACGGTGATGGCGGGCCAGCAGCGCTGAGCGCACGGGGGCGGGCGGACCGGGATCACGGTGTCCGCCTGCTCCCGTACGCCGTCAGCCCCTGTGCTCCGCCGGCTCCGGCGCCGTTGCTTTCCCGGCGGCGGGCCCGGCGGGCGGCTCCGGTGCGGTGCCCGCGTCCGTCTGACGCGGTACGGCGACCGGGCGGCGCTCCTCCAGCGGCACCACAGCCGGCAACTCCCGTTCGCCGAGCAGCACATGCCGCACGACCCGCTCGGCG
Source organism: Streptomyces sp. NPDC006208 (assembly GCF_040613775.1). Taxonomy (NCBI): domain Bacteria; kingdom Bacillati; phylum Actinomycetota; class Actinomycetes; order Kitasatosporales; family Streptomycetaceae; genus Streptomyces; species Streptomyces sp. NPDC006208. The sequence continues at coordinate 38,951 of NZ_JBEXSW010000055.1, forward strand.
GCCCTGCCGTCGTCGAACGTGCAGAACCGGGCCCGGAAGGCGGCGCGCAGCGCCCGGTTCTCCGCGCTGTCCCAGGTGCCGTCGGAGAAGACCCGGATCACCTCCTCCGTCGTCTGCGTCACCGCCCCCGGGGTGTCGCCGGGCTGGCCGGAGAGCAGATCGAAGCAGACACCGCGCACGGTCCGGTAGATCTCCCAGTCGGGCGCGTGCACCACGATGGGCCGGTCCAGGTTGGCGTAGTCGAACATCACGGACGAGTAGTCGGTGATCAGCGCGTCCGCCGCAAGACACAGCTCCTCGGCGCTCGGATGGTCCGAGACGTCCACAATGCCGCGGTGCCCGGTCAGCCCGCTCTCGTCGTGGAAGTAGTGGGCGCGGACCAGCAGCACGGTGTCCTCGCCGAGTTCCGCCGCGATCCGCTCCGGGTCGAGGCGGCAGGTGAAGGTCCGCTCGTAGTCGCGGAAGGTCGGCGCGTACAGGATCGCCCGCTGCCCGGGGCGGATGCCGAGCCCGGCGCGGGCTGCGGCGATCCGCTCTTCGGTGGCGGTGACCAGGATGTCGTTGCGCGGATAGCCGGACTCCAGATGACGGGCCGCGCTCGGATAGGCGTGCGACCAGCTCTCCGTGGAGTGCGGGTTGGACGACAGGCTGATGTCCCAGCGGTCGACGCGGCGCAGCAGATCCTTGAAGTTGAGCCCCTGCGCGGCGGCCGGGTAGGCCTGCTGGCCCACGCCCATCACCTTGAGCGGGGTGCCGTGGTGGGTCATCACATGGACCTGGCCGCGCCGCTTGACCACGTGATTGGGGAAGTTGACGTTGCTGATGAAATACGTGGCCCGGGCCATCACCGACCAGTAGCGGCGCGTGCCGGGCACCACATGGTCGACACCGGGCGGCAGTTCGGCCGCGGCCTTCGGCGAGAGCACCCACACCCCGCGCACCTTCGGGGCCAGCTCCGCGGCCTTGTGGTGGATCGCGGCCGGATTGCAGCTCACACCGCGGTTCCAGTACGCGCTGTAGACGGCGAGCCTGCGGTTGAGCGGCAGCAGCCGCTGGAACCGGTAGTAGAGAGGGAACAGCCTGCGTGCCGCCCGGCCCCGGACGGCGGGGCCGGCTGCCAGCAGGCCCCGGCGGACTGCCAGCGCCGCATCGAGCCCCCTGAGCCTGCCCCAGCGGCCCCTCGTCAGCAGCCGCAGCCGCAGCGCCCCGAACCCGCCGGGCGACTGGTGGCCCTTCGGCCGGTGGTCCCGGTGGAAGGCCGCCACCGCCCGCGCATAGCTGCGCCGTCGGCGCGGGACGGTCGCGTACGCCTCCAGCAGCTCCCGACAGGCCAGCGCGAACAGCGGGCCGTGCACGGAGTCGAAGCGCGGCGTGCCCTGCAGCGCGTCGAACAGCTCGCTGAACTGCTCGACGAGGTCGTTCGGCGCGACCTGGTCCTCCGGCTCGGCGGGCGCGGGCAGCTGGCGCTGCCCTCGGTGCTCGACACAGGCCACGGGCAGGGTGGCGACGGTCAGTGCGGTCACCAGCGTGCCGAGCGCATAGGTCCGGTCGCCGTACTGGCCCGGGGCGAAGGGCACCTGCCCGGCCTCGTGGAAGTCGCGGCGCACCGCGCGGTTCCAGCACACGGCCGCGACCTGGAGCAGCTCGGGACGATCGGCGAGCGTGCACACGGCGCGGTCGCCCAGCTCGCTCAGCAGCTGGAGGGAGCGGCTGGGCAGCGGCGTACCGCGGAACGGGGTGCGGACATGGCCGTAGAGCAGCACATCGGGGTCCTCGGCGGCCGCGAGCCGGTCGGCGATGCGCTGCAGCGCCCCCGGCAGCAGGACATGGCTGCCTTCCAGGAACAGCAGGTAGTCGCCGGTGGCCCGTTCGGTCCCGGCCGTGCGCCGGCCGTCGGAGCCCGCGGGCTGCGCGAGATGGACGGCGCGCACCCGGGGGTCGCGGGCGGCGATCTCGTCGAGCAGTTGCCCCGAGCCGTCCGGTGATCCGTCGGCGACCCCGATGATCTCGAAGTCGGCGAAGGACTGCGAGAGCACCGAACTCAGGCACTCGCGCAGGCTCCCGCGCACATGGCGGACGGGGACGATGACGCTCAGGCGGGGCATGGACACTCTTTCTCGTCGGTGTGCTTCGGGCTTCTTCGTCAGACGTGGTGCAGCGGAGCGAGCCCGTCGGGGGCGTGCCGCACCGACGACTGCTGCGGTACGGGAACGCCCGCCCGCACCGGCTTCCGGTGCTGCAGCGGTACGAAGGCGGGCAGGCCCCCGGTCTCGTTCAGGAAGACCCGGCGTACCACACGCTCGGCGGCGTGCCCGTCGTCGTAGGGGCAGAAGCGTTCACGGAACGCGGCCCGCAGCTGGGCCGAGCGGGAGCCGCGCCAGTGGCCGGTGGCGAAGATGTCCATCAGTTCGTCCTCCGTGCGGGCCACCGCGCCCGGCGGGCAGGACCGCACGTCGAAGTAGGTGCCGCGGGCCGCCTGGTAGGCGTCCCAGTCGCCGGTGTGCAGCACGATCGGCCGGTCGAGGTTGGCGTAGTCGAACATCAGGGACGAGTAGTCGGTGATCAGCGCGTCGGAGGCGAGTGCCAGGGTCTCGATGCCCGGGTGGCCGGAGACGTCCACGACGCCCGGGTGTGCGGCGGGCATGCCGCCGTCTTGGAGGTAGTGGGCGCGGGTGAGCAGGACGAAGCGCGGACCGAGGGCATCGGCGAGGCGTGCCAGGTCGATCGGCGGGCGCTGGGTGCGGCGGTAGTCGCGGTGGGTGGGCGCGTACAGCACCGCCGTTGCCCCCTCGGGGATGCCGAGCGTCTCACGCAGCCGGGCCACCTCCTCGTGGCTTGTGCGCTGGAAGACGTCGTTGCGCGGATAGCCGTACTCCAGCGTGGTGCACGAAGACGGATAGGCCCTTTCCCACACCAGGGTGGAGTGGCGGTTGGCGGACAGCGAGTAGTCCCACTTGTCGGCATTGGCGAGCAGTTGCTCGAAGTCCGTCGCCGCGCCGGCCGCGGGGCGTTCCTGGAGGTCGATGCCCATCGTCTTCAGCGGGGTGCCGTGGTGGGTCTGCACCATGATCTGGCCGGACCGCTTGACCAGCCGGCGATCGAAGTTGACGTTGTTGACGAGGTATTTGGCGCGAGCGAGTGCCGACCAGTAGGCGAACGTGCCCGGCGTGAGCGTGCGGGTGGCGGGCGGGACGGTGTGGTGGTGCTCGGGTGCGGCGATCCAGGCGGTGCTGATGTGCGGGGCGAGTTCGCGTACGGCCGCCTCGACGGCGGCCGGGTTGCAGGCGTAGCCGCGGTGCCAGTACGCGGCGAACACGGCGAGGTCGGAGCGGACGGGAAGGCGCAGCTGCACGCGGTAGTGGAGCTGCAGCGCCGCGGCCCGCACGGCCCGGTGGCCCCGGCCGGCGATACGGCGGATCCGTGTGCGCAGCAGGTCGGCGGACCACAGGGCCTGGTAGACGCGGTGGCGTCCGCGCCGGATCAGGCCGTGGCGCAGCCGGCCGCGCAGGGGCGGGGTGGCGCCGGGACTGTGGTGGCGGCGGCAGTGGGCACGGGCCCGGCGGAAGAACTCGCCGCGGCTGCCGCGCGGCAGCCGGTCCCGGGCGGTGGCGAGCGTCGAGAAGTGGTCGATCATGCGGCGGAACAGGGCCGGCCTCCACGACGCGAGCTCCGGCCGGGCGTCGAGGAACGCGAACACCCGGTCGTACTGGTCGAAGATGTCGAAGTGCTTGCGGCTGGTGGTGGCGAGGATGTTGCCGCCCTGCCGGCGCTGGCGGTAGTGCACGCACACCCGGTCCAGCGTGGCGATGCCGGAGGCGGCCAGCAGGGCCGGATAGGTCCAGGGGGTGTCCTCGTAGTAGCCGGGCGGGAAGCGGAAGCCCTCGCGCTCGACGAACTCCCGTTTGTACGCCTTGTTCCAGACCACCATCAGCAGCTTCAGCAGCCCCGGCCGGTCCTCGAGCCGGAACGTCGCCGGGCCCTGCTCGGTGAGCAGCGCGGCGAGCGTGTTGCGGGTGATCTCGCCCGTCCAGTAGGTGCGGGCGTAGTCGAAGATCAGCAGGTCGGGGTCGCCGGTGTTCTCGAGCCGTTCGGCGATGGCCTGCAGGGCGCCGGGAACGAGGGTGTCGTCGCTGTCCAGGAAGAGCACGTAGTCGCCGCTCGCGCGGGCGAGACCGGCGTTGCGGGCCTGGCCGAGCCCCGCGTTCTCGGCCAGATGAAGCACGCGGACGCGGGTGTCGCCGGCCGCGACCTCGTCCATGATCGCGCCGCAGCCGTCCGGCGAGCAGTCGTCGACCGCGATCAGCTCGATGTCGTCGAAGGACTGTGTCAGCACCGAATCCAGGCATTCGCGCAGATACGCCTGAACCTTGAACGCGGGCACAATGACGCTGAACCGGGGCACGGCACATCCATGGGTCGGCGCGGGCAGATGGCCCGAGAACGGCCAATGGGGTGACTTGGTTACGCCGCACGTGGCGTATGGGGGACGAACGGGAGAAGGCGGCCCGGTTACGGGGTAACCGACCGCCTTCGCCCCCTATGTCCCAGTGTCAGCGGCTCACTTGACCGCTCCCGCCATCACGCCAGTGACGAACTGGCGCTGGAAGGCGAAGAACACGGCCAGTGGGATGATCATCGAGACGAACGCGCCGGGCGCGAGGACGTCGATGTTGTTGCCGAACTGCCGTACCTGGCGCTGGAGAGCCACCGTGATCGGCGCGGACTCGGAGTCCGCGAAGATCAGCGCGACCAGCATGTCGTTCCAGACCCACAGGAACTGGAAGATGCCCAGCGAGGCGATCGCGGGGCCGCCCAGCGGCATCACGACCCGGGTGAACAGCCGTATCTCGCCCGCCCCGTCGAGCCGAGCGGCCTCCAGCAGCTCACGCGGAATCTCCGCGAAGAAGTTCCGCAGGAGGAAGATCGCGAAGGGCAGTCCGAAGGCCACATGGAAGAGGATCACGCCGATCGTCGTCTCGAAGATGCCGATCGCGCCGAACAGTTCCGACACGGGCACGAGCGCGACCTGCACCGGGACCACGAGCAGGCCCACGACCACCATGAACCACCAGTCACGCCCGGGGAATTCCATCCAGGCGAAGGCGTATCCGGCGAGTGCGCCGATGACCACGACCAGCACGGTCGCCGGGACGGTGATCATCACCGTGGAGAGGAGGGAGTCGGTGATCGCCTCGTTCTGCAGGAGGCGCGAGTAGTTCTCGGTGGTCAGCTGGGCGGGTCTGGTGAAGACCGTCCACCAGCCGCTCTCGCCGATGTCGCCGGAGCCGCGCAGGGAGGAGAGCAGCAGACCGACGGTCGGCATCAGCCAGAACAGACCGGCCAGGACCAGGAAGACACGGAGCGCGCCGCCGCCCGTACGGGCGGCGAGCCTGGCGGCGAGGGACGGTTTCGCCTTCACGGCCGCAGGAGCCGCGATCGCCTTCACGACGGCGTCGGTGGTGGCACTCATCGCCGGCCCTCCCTTCGCATCCGCCGGATGTTGTGCCGGCCCGGGGGGCGACCCCCGGACCCCCGGTAAGGGGCTGCCGTGGTGCGGTGGTGGCTCATCGCCGGCCCTCCCTTCGCATCCGCCGGATGTTGAAGAACATCACCGGCAGCACCAGCAGAAGCAGCAGGACAGCGATCGCGCTGCCCAGGCCCAGATGCGCGTCTGTGCCGAACGACGAGCGGTAGAGCTGGAGCGCGAGGACGTTGGCGTCGTCCTGCGAGGAGCCCGGCGCGATGATGAAGACCAGGTCGAAGATCTTCAGCACATTGATCATCAGCGTGACCAGGACGACCGCCAGGACCGGCGCGAGCAGCGGCACGGTCACCTTGCGGAAGACCTGCCACTCGTTCGCGCCGTCGACGCGCGCCGCTTCGAGCAGTTCGCGCGGAACGCTCGCGAGGCCCGCCGCGATCAGCACCATCGCGAAGCCCGCCCACATCCACACATAGCTGCCGATGATCGCGGGGGTGACCAGACTCGGGCCGAGCCAGTTCACGCCGTTGTACGGCTCCCGGAAGTTCTCCGCGGGCAGCCGCAGCAGGGCCCCTTCGGCCTCGGCCGGCAGCGTGAACGTGCCGTCCGCGCCGGCCCGGGCCTCGGCGACCACCGTGCCGTCCTTGACCGCCTCCACCTTGATGCCCTTGAGTCCGAGCTCCTTGGGGTCGATGGTGTTGGGTCTCCCGCCGCCGCCCTTGGTGAAGTCCAGCCAGGCCGTGCCGGTGATCCTCCCGTCGCCGGGCGCGGGTGCCTTCGCCGGCCTCGCGTCGGACGGCATCTTCGCGGGTGCCACACCGACCAGCGGAAGCCGGACCGGTGCCGTGGCCGTGACCGGCTCCCTGGTGACGAACGCGCCGCCGCCGGCCGCCTTCAGCGGATGCGTGGGCAGTGGATGTGCCTTGGGGAATCCGGCGGATCCTTCGAACGTGTCGTGGACGCCCACCCACACCGCGTTGGCCACGCCACGCTCCGGATCCTGCTCGTACACGAGCCGGAAGATGATGCCCGCGGCGAGCATCGAGATCGCCATCGGCATGAAGACGATCAGCTTGAACGCCGTGCCCCAGCGCACGCGTTCGGTGAGCACCGCGAAGATCAGACCGAGCGCCGTGGCGAGGGTCGGCGCGACCACGACCCAGATCGCGTTGTTCTTGACCGCGGTCAGGATGGTGTCGTCGGTGAAGATCTCCCGGTAGTTGGCGAGCCCCGCGAAGCCGCTGCCCGACTGGTCGAAGAAGGACCGCTGGAGGGAGTACCCGATCGGGTAGACCACGAGCGCGCCCAGCAGCACCAGCGCGGGCAGCAGAAAGGCGGCCGCGACGGCTTTGCGGGTGCCGGTCACGCTCTTGCGCTTGTCGGCGGGGGGCGTCGGACCTGCCGCGCCCCCCGCGGTGACGGCCGACATGACGTCAGCTCTTGTACGCCTTGGCGGCGTCCCGCTCCAGCTTCTGCTGGGTGCCCGCGACGTCCTTCGGGTTCTTCAGGAAGTCCTGCAGCGCCTTCCACTCGCCCTTGCCGGGCGTGCCGCCGAAGGACTGCGGCATCTGGTCGGACATGTCGAAGCGGAAGTCGTCGCCCGAGGCGATCAGCGCCTTGGCGATGTCGCGTTGCACGTCGTTCGGATACGCCGCCGGGTCCAGGGACTTGTTCGGCGAGAGGAAGCCGCCCGCCTCTGCCTGGATCCTCGCGGCATCCGGCGAGGCGAGGAAGGTCAGCAGCGCCTGTGCGCCCTTGCTGTCCTTGAGCGCCACGGCCGCGTCGCCGCCCGTCACCACCGGGGGCTTGGCACCGACGGCCGGGAAGGGGAACACCTTGGCGTCCGTACCGATCTTGGCGTCGGTCTGCGCGATGTTCACCGTCACGAAGTCACCCTCGAAGACCATCGCGCCCTTGGGCTGGTCGCCGCCGCTGAACGTCTGGGTGACCGAGGTGGGGAACTCCGTCTGGAGCGCCCCGTCCGCGCCGCCCGAGATCAGCGACGGCTTGCCGAACAGCTCGGCGAGGGTCGTCAGGGCGTCCTTCACCGACGGGTCGGTCCACTTGATCTTGTGCTGGGCGAGCTGGTCGTACTTCTCCGGGCCCGCCTGGGAGAGATAGATGTTCTCGAACCAGTCGGTGAGCGTCCAGCCGTCCGCTCCCGCGACCGAGACCGGTGTGACACCCGAGGCGGAGATCGTCTCGGCCGTCGCCAGGAAGTCCTTCCAGGTCTTCGGCTCCTGGGCGCCGGCGTTCTCGAAGGCCGTGGTGTTGTACCAGATCAGCGACTTGTTGGCGGCCTTGTAGTACACGCCGTACTGGGTACCGTCCACGGCGCCGAGGTCCTGCCAGCCCTTCGCATAGTTCTTCGCCAGCTGAGCCTTGGCCTCCGCGCCTACGGGCTTGGCCCACTTGCGCTCCACGGCCTGCTGGATCGCGCCGACCTGGGGCAGCATCGCCACGTCCGGGGGAGAGCCACCCGCGATCTTCGTGCCGAGGAAGTTGACGATCGGGTCCTGCGCCGGGACAAAGGTGACCGTGGCTCCGGTGCGCTTCTCGAACTCCTTGAGGACCTTGGTGAAGTTTTCCTGCTCGGGGCCGGTCCAGACGGCGGCGACCTCGATCTTCTCGCCGCTGAGCTTGGGCAGTTGGACCGTCGTGGCCGGATCCTTGCCGTTGCTCCCGCTGTCCTTCGGCCCGTCGTCGTCCTTGTCGCCGCCGCATCCGGCGAGGGTGAGTGCGCCGATCGCGACGCAAACCGCTGCGGCCCTGCCCGTACGAAGAGTTGTGCGCATCTCTGACCCGTCTCTCCCGTGCGCTGCTGTCCCGATCTCCCGTGCGTGCTGTCCTGTGATCCAGGTCTACGCCCGTGATACGGGTGTCGCAATACCGCCTCCGGCGGCAACGGGCCGTTCGTGATGGGCTTGTGACGTCGCATCAGGCCGCAGCGGGGGCGGGAACGGGGTCAGGGACGGGCCGGGGTCAGCGGCTGCACGGGCTTCGCGTCCACCGAACGCGCAGCTCGCTCCAGGGCGCTGGCCAGCAGCGCCAGGTCGGTCGGGCCGTTGCCCAGTTCGCGCACAGGGCGGCGGGTCGGCGGGTCGCCCATCCGCTCCCACTCGAGCGGGACCACAGTGGGACGCAAGGTCGCCGTCCGCGGAATGCGGCCGGTCACCCGCCCGCCCTGGAACGGGGTGACCCGGCCGTCCGGATGCCCGAGCCGACCGCGGCCCGGAGCGGGGTCGTCCGGCCCCGGGGACACGGGCGGCGCATCCAGGACGACCCGCAGCCGGGCATCTTCGGCAAGGGCCGTGTCCGCGGTCCGGTCGGGACGCGAGGACGTCGCCACCAGATGGACGCCGAGCCGCTCGCCGTCCCGGGCCACCGCCTCCAGCGCCCGCACCACGGAACCGGCCGCGGGGCGGCCCGGGCTGCCGAGCGCGGGGGCCACGAGCGCGTCGAAGTCGTCGACCAGCACCACCAGGCGCGGCAGGGGGTCGGGCTCCTGGCTCCTGGTCCGTGCTCCGGGCCGCAGCCGCAGCGTGCCGGATGCGGGGGAGTCCAGATCACCGCGCTGCTCGGCCGTGCCCGCGGTGCCCTGGGCGGCCAGGTGGCCGGTGACGCCGCCCTGCGCCTGCCACTCGGCGAAGCTCGCGTGGCCCAGCAGCTCGGCGCGCTGCTTCAGCTCGGCGCCGAGGGCCTGGGCGAACGCGCGCATCCGGACCGGGTCGCTCGCCACGAGGTGCTCGGTGACATGAGGCAGTTCCGTGCACGCCGCCAGACCTTCGCCGCGCTCGCCGCCCGCTCCGTCGACCAGCAGCAGACCGAGGCGGTCCGGGCGGCCGGCGGCGCAGAGCGAGGCCGCGATCGAGCGCAGCAGTTCCGTACGGCCGCTGCCCGCCGGGCCCTCGATCAGCAGATGCGGGCCCTCCTCGGTGAGGTCCACGGCGAGCGGGCCGCGCGGACCCGCGCCGAGTACGACCGTGCCGTCGCCCGCCGAGGCCCAGCGCGCCATCAGCGACGCGGGCGTGGCGCGAGCCAGCTCCAGCTCGTCCAGCAGCCGTGCCGACCGGGGCAGCGCGGTGACCCGGCCGGGGGAGGCCGCGCCTCCTTCGGTGCGCAGGGGTGCGAGGGCGCGGGCGAAACGCTCCGCCCAGGGCGCCGACACCGCGTCCACCGCACCGACGGTGCCGTGGCCCGCGGGCTGCCCGCCGGCCACGCGCATCAGGCGCAGGGCCGTCGCGACATCGCCGCTGAGCAGGGCGACGGCGCCGCACTCGCGGAACGGCAGCGAGTCCGCGCAGGCCGCCTCGTAGGTGGCGGCGACGGGGGAGAGCGGGGAGGCGGCCGGGGTCTCGGCCACGCAGATCAGGTGGATTCCGGCGGCCCAGCCCGCTCCGGCCAGCCGGGCCGTCGTCTCGCGCAGTTCCGCCGTGCCCGGGTCGCCGTCGACGATCACCACCGTGCGGGGGCCCGTGTGGCGTGCGGCGGCCGCCACGACGGCCTTGCGGTCGGCGCTCGGCCAGCCGGGACCGAGCGGGCCGTCGTCCAGGCGGCGGGTCAGCTCGGCGGTACGGGCGGCGGCCTGGTCCCGGTCGTAGGCGAGCAGCAGCCGGCAGTCCTGGCCGTGCGCCGGGCGCAGATGCGGCAGCCAGCCGAGCCACGCCCACTCGCTCCGGCGCTCCTCCAGGCTCCTGGCACGGTCGGTGCTGATCAGCACGATCTCCAGATCGGCCGGCGAGTGCAGCGCGGCAAGCTGGGCCACGGCGGACCGGGCCAGGCCCGCGAGCCGTGCCCTGGGTCCGGCGAGCCCGAGCGACCCGGCCTCGCGCAGGGCGACCGTCACCGGCACGGAGGGCAGCTCGGCGCGATCGGTGGTGCCGAGGCGCAGGACGAGGGACTCGGGGTGCTCGGTGCCGCGCTCCCACAAGCGGGGTCCAGGGCCGAGTGCGGTGAGCAGCACCGCGGCGGGGTCGGGCCAGCGCCCTCCACCGGTCGCCGTGGCACCGGCCGTCCTGGGCCCGGGGAGACCGAGCTCCTCCGGTGCGCGGTCCTCCCGCCCGCCGGTGAGCCGCCGCGCCCAGGCTCCTATGCCGCGCCTTCGCGGCGGGGTGACGGCCCGCGTCCCGGCCGGGACGGAGAGCGTGTGCCCGTCGGGTCCTTCCCGGCCGGCCAGGTCATCGGCCCTGCTGTGCGCGGCGGGGTCGTACTGAGCGGGCACGCGGGGCGGAACGCCGTCATGGCCGTACGGCCCCGGGGGTGTCATGGCGCCGGTACCGGCGGTGGTGTGCGACGCCCGGCCCGCCGGGGCGTCCCGGCCGGCTCCGGCGGAGCCGAACGGCCCGCGCTGGTCGGCGCGCGCACTGTCGGCCGTCCCGTGCTGCCCGCTCGCCGCGTGCCCGCCCACCGGGCCGGGGGAGCCGTGGCCCCAGTGTTCGTCGATCCCCGCGGTGCCCGACGTCGTCGGGGCCTGCGGCGCGGATGTGTGCGCGGGCGCCCCGTGCCGGTGCCGGTCGTCCGGTCCGGCCGCGCCCGATCCGGCGGAGCCGTACGCCGCGTGCTGCCCGGACGAGGCGGGCGATGCGTCCGGTCCGGACGGGCGCGGCAGCCCGGCGGAGCCGTAACCGTCGGGTGGGGTTGCATCCTGCGCCGCCGCGGCCCAGGACGGGGTCCTGCGGCCCGGCCGCTCCGGCGAGGCGGCCACGGCCTCCTCGCCGCGCACACCGCCCGCCGAGGAGGGCTCCCGGCCCGCTGACGCGCCCCCGGGGCCGTATGCCGCCCCGGCTCCGGCCTGCGGCCTGCTCTGGTGCGGCAGCCCGGCCTGTCCCGTGACGGCGGGCCCGGCCGCACTCGGTGACGCCGGGTCGGCCCCGTCCGCCCCCGGCCGCGTGACCCGCAGATGGCCGTCGCCGTCGGGGGTGGTCGGCAGGGGCGCGGTGCCCTCCGCGTGCGCCAGGCGCAGAGTGGATTCGCCGAGGCGCAGCAGCGCGCCCGCCGGGAGGTGCGCCGGGCGCGCGGTCACGGGTGCGCCGTCCACCGTGGTGCCGTTCGTGGAGCCGAGGTCGGCGACCGTCACCCGGCCGTCCTCCCCGATCGTGACGGCACAGTGCAGCCGTGAGACGTCGGGGTCGTCCAGCGGTACGTCGGCCTCCGCCGAGCGGCCGACGCTTATCCGGCCGCCGTGCAGCAGATGGACCCCGCCCGCATCGGGCCCGGCGACGACATGGAGCTGCGCCGAGACGTCCGTCTCGACGGCGTCCGCCTCACCCGGTGTCTGGAGGGACAGCACCGCGCCGTCCACCAGCGGCGGCTCCCCCAGCGTGCGGCGCTGCGGATCGAGCCGCTCCTGCCCCGAGTACAGCACGACGGAGCCCGAGGCGTCCGGGCCGGAGACGGCGGCGGCCAGACCGGAGGCCACCGCGGCAAGCGCCGTCCCGGCGGGCGCGGTGACCAGCACGTCGCACGGGCGCCCGGCGGGCGCGGACTGGCCGCCGCGCGGCGCGAGAACGGTCAGCCGGATCTGCATCGCCGTCAGCAATCCCTTCTGCGCGGGGTACCCGGCAGGGGAGCCAGCCCTGTGATCGCCCCCACCCGGCAGGTCGGCACGTGCCACGGGTTCCCTCCCCCTGAACGCCGCAGCGCAAAAGGAGGCACCCCCCACGTGACTGTGTGCTGGGGGCATCCTCGCACCTGCCACCGACAACACGCCCGACCGTCATCCGTTAGTGATCTTGAGTGGTCGGCTCTGGGCGCAAAAGTGCCTGATCGGGGTCTGATCCGGAAGGTCCTGGACGTTCGAGGTGACGTTCGCTGCACGGGCGCACGGCAACCATCCGTACGATGCCCGCGTCTGTCTTTCGAACAGGACCGGAAGAAAAGCGACCGCAAGGGCGGCAGACGACGATCAGTACGACGATCCGCCAGTGTTCCGAACTCCGGCACTAAAGTGGGTCGGAACACCGCGCGCGGGCACAGGAACCCCTGGCACGCTCGGGAGCGGACGAGGATCACGATCAGCAGGGAGCGCACGTGCGGCCGGTAGGCAGCAATTATCACGCTGCGAGCGCTGTACTAGATGGCGTTTGACCTGCTCCGCTGTGAGCGTGTTTATGGGAGTTATCTG
>NZ_JBEXSW010000056.1:0-49545 GCF_040613775.1 Streptomyces sp. NPDC006208
CCGATGACCGTCTGGAGCAGCACCGCCTCCGCCTGCCCGCGGGGCAGCGCCGAGATCAGGGCAAGGGCTCTGCCGCGGCGGTCTGCGCGACCGCCGGAGCGGCCTGCGAGTGCGCTCCTGGATGCGCCCGCGGCGGTCCAGGCGGCAGGCGGGGGACGGCGTCGGGGCCTGCCGGTGGATCGCCGCCGCGCTCGTCCTGTACGTGGTGGCGTGATGGTGACCGGCAGTCAGAACGTGCCGCTCGACGACGGGCTCGACAAGGTGTCCCAGGTGGGCGGCCCTGCTCAGCTCACGTACCGCCACGGTACGCAGGGTGCCCAGGACGTCGGCGCAAGTCGCTCAGATCCTGGGCGCCCTGTGCGCCCGTAGCACTCGCCGCAACGCGGTTCGCCCGCGAGGCGCCGGCCGACACACAGGCATCGGCCGGCGCGACCCGGGCGGGGGTACTGGGGCGCTGCCCGGCTGCCGGGAGGCTCAGTGCCCTACGACGCGTCGAGCACCGTGCCGGTCAGCGCCGGGCCTTGGGGCTGGCCTTCGTCGTCGGTGGGCTGGAGGCCCACGTACTCCTTCGGCTCGGCCACCTGGTCCCGGACCGTGGGGACGGTCACCTCCGCGCTGGTCTTCCCGGCGGGTACGGACGCCCACAGGGAGGCGAACTCCAGCTGTGACAGCGGGACCTCCCCCTCGGGGACATTGCCGATCATGTCGAGCAGCCACTGCCGGTCGACGTCCTTGGTGGACAGCTCGGGGCGGCCCGGAACGGGCACGAACCGCAGCGTCCTCGTCATCTCGACGTCGGCGGGTGCGGACAGGGAGACCCGCCACTTCAGCGGCTGTCCCTCGGTCACCTCGCCGGCGACCGGCTTCACGGTGATCTTGGGCATCGGGTCGTCGTTCTCGGCGGTGACGCCGCCGGAGTGCGAGCCGACGACGGCCCCTCGGACCGCCTTCACGAGCACGTCGTGGGACTCGTCCCAGGCGTAGCGCTTGTTGCCCTTCACCTTCACCGTCACGTCGATGGTGCTGCTGCCGGGCCGTACCGTCACCAGCCGGTCCTTGCCCTTGCCCGTGCCCGGGTCCAGGACATAGAACCGCACCGTGCCGCTGCCCTTGCCGGACACGCGTGCGGGCACCCGGTACGTGCGTTCGCCCGAGTTGCCCTCCTTGACCTTCAGGCGGCCGAGGTCGACGCGGGTCAGCGGAGCCTCCTGTACGGCGGGGGTGCCCGGGTTCCAGGCCCAGGCGTCCATCAGCCACGCCCGCCCGGAGCGGTTGCGCGGGGTCAGCTCCAGGGAGGCGACCCGGCGCAGGTCGAGGCCGGCGCGGGTGGCGGCGGTGAGCGGTACGCGCACCTCGCGCGCCCAGTAGGAGGCGGTGCGGTCGCTTCCGGGCAGGCCGTCCACCTTGACGCGGCCGAGGTCGGCCCGCTTGCCGGAGGCGTCGGTGACGGACACGTCCAGCTGTGTTCCGGTGGAGTTCGGCGGCACGAACACGCGCAGCGCGAGGCTCTTGGCGCCCTTGGCGGAGAGCGGCTTCTCGGGGCGCACCTTCACCGCCGAGCCGGGCGCGGACCAGCGCAGTGCCACGGCGCGGCGGCCGGTCTCGCGTTGCGGCTGCCACTGCGCGAAGTGCGGCGAGGAGCCGCCGGCCTCCGCGTCAAGGCATGCGGTGCGCGGGTCGGGGTCGACCGCGGAGCACAGCCGTGCGCCGGTCACCTTCACGGAGCCGTCCGGCAGGAACCCGGCGCCGCGGTTCGCGCCGACCGCGTGGGTCAGCACCCGCGCGGGGTCGGCGGAGGGGGCCCGGCGGCCCGAGCCGTCGAGCAGCTCGCGCACCCGGTCGTCCCCGGCGACGAACAGCCGGGCCGCGGCGGCGATGTAGGTGGCGCCGGCCCGGTGCTGCTGGTCGGCGGTCAGCCGGGTCGCGGTGCCCGGCGAGCACACCGGGTCCGGCTGCTCGGGGTCGTGCCAGAAGTCGTCGTTGGCGGGCGCCTGGGCCTGGCCCGGCGTCCACTCGCTGTTGAAGTAGTTGTGGTTGGCGCCGACCATGTAGACCGCGCTGTGCAGGGCCTTGCCCCGGCTGACACCGCGGGTGCCGTCGGCGTACACCTGGCCCTGGAGGTCGGAGACATCGCCGTCGCAGCCCGGCAGGATCGTCAGCGACGGCACGTCCGGCACCGGGTTCTGGCCGAAGATCGTCGGTCCGATGAGCACGGTCCCGCGGATGTGCCAGCGCACCTTTCCGCGGTAGCCGTCCCGGTCGGCCGGGGGCGGGTAGAGGCTGTCCATGGAGGCGCGGTTGACGCCCTCGCCGCCGCGAGAGTGGCCGACGAGCAGGACGCGGGACAGGTCGGCCTTCGGCGCCTTGCGTACGGCCGCCGGTGCCGCGGCCGGCTTCGCGGACCAGTCGGCCCAGCGGGCCAGGTGCGTCCGCACCAGCGAGGAGCGCGCCTGCGCGCCACCGTCCTCGGCGTCCCCGTCCTGGCCGTTGATGCCGTTGGCGGAGATCGACACGGTCACGTAGCCCTGGGAGGCCAGCAGCTCCTGGTCGCGCAGATAGCCCCGGTGGCTCGGGATGGGCTTGGCGCCCTTGGCGCAGGGCCAGTCGATGTTCGGCTCATCGCTGCCCGGGACATAGCAGGTCGCGTGCCGGCCGTGCAGGAACAGCGCGATCGGACGCTTGCCGGTGGCGCCCTTCGGCGCCACGACGACGCCGCGCATCTCGACGGGCGCCGAGAAGCCGGGCAGGCGGACCGGGTCGAGCGTGTACTCGCCGGTGACCGTGCCGTACGTGCCGGGCTTGCCCGGGTCGACGGAGCCCGCCGGGAGCTGGGCGGGCGGCTTGGCGGCGGGTGGCGCGGAACCCCTGTCCTGGGCGTCAGAGCCTTCCTGGTCCAGTCGCCGCCCGGCCGCCATCACCTCAAGGTTGGCCAGGTCGGCCGTCCGTGCCTCGTCGAGGGGCAGCCGGAAGGTGCGGCCGTCCTCGTCCGGCTCGGGTGCGCCGACCAGCTTGCCGTCGGCATGGAACTCCACGCGTGCGTCGCCTGCCGGCACCGGCTTCGGGGAGCGCCATTCCAGCGCGCTCTCGCCGTCGGTGTTCGTGATCCGCCAGCCGGGCGGCAGATCACCGTCGTTGTCCGCCGCGGCTGCGGGCCGGATGCCGGGTGGCTGCGTCTGGGCCTGTGCCACCGCCGGCGACACCCCCGCCACTGTGAGCACCGCTATCGCGGTGGCCCATATCCTCCGGGCACGTATCAACGGTCCCCTCCTCAACCCCGTGGTCCGGGCGCCCGGTTGGCCCGAATGCCCTCGACCCCGGAGGACGGGGAGAAGATCCCGCGGGTTGCCTGTGGATCTCGCCAACATGGTGCGGCCGCGGGCCCGGGGGAACGCCCCGGGGCCGCGGCCCGTTCATGAGCCCGCCGGGGCGGTCAGCAGTAGAGGTTCCCGCCCGGGGCGACGCCCAGGATCTGCGTGAACTGCTGGTACTTGGAGACCCGGCTCTGGACCTGCGCCGGGTTCTTGCCGTCGCACTCCAGGGAGCCGTTGATGGAGCGGATGGTCTGACCGAATCCGGCCTGGTTGACCATCGCGTTGTGCGGGGTCATCGTGCCGGGGCCGTTCTGGGTGTTCCAGTACCAGAGGCCGGTCTTCCAGGCCACGGCCGATTCGCGCTCCACCCGCCAGGGGTTGTTGAGAAGGTCGATGCCGAGGGCGTCTCCCGCCGCCTTGTAGTTGAAGTTCCAGCTGAGCTGGATCGGTCCGCGGCCGTAGTACGCGGCCTGGCCCGCCGGGCAGCCGTAGGGCTGGCTCCAGTCGCAGTAGTGCGGGTAGTTGGCGGTGTTCTGCTCCACGACGTGGACCAGGCCGCCGGTCTCGTGGCTGACGTTCGCGAGGAAGGCTGCGGCCTCCTGCTTCTTGACGGTGTCGCTGCCGGTGTTGGCGAAGCCCGGGTAGGCGCTCAGGGCCGCCGTGAGGCCGCTGTACGTGTAGAACGAATTCCGGCTCGGGAACATCTGGTTGAACTGTGCCTCGCTGACCACGAAGCCGGAGGGGGACGGGTTCCCGCCGCCGCTACAGGTGTACGGGTCCCAGTACCAGGTGCTGATCGTCGGGTCGTAGCCCGGGTTGTCGTGCTCGGCTATGTAGTACGAGCCGTTGTACCTGACAACGTTGCCAGTCGTGTACCAGGCGCCCTGCTGCCAGTTGGGGGCGGTGTCGCAGACGCCGGCGGCGGACGCGGCCGAGGCGGAAGGCATCAGTACGGCGGCCAGACCGGTGGCGACGAGGACCGCGACCAGCAGCGCCATGAGGCGGTTTCTCATGACTTCGTTCACTCCTTTGCACGGCAACGGCCTTACCCGGAGCAGCAGTTCGCTCCGGGCCGACCGCGGTGGGGGGCTGTGTCCACACTCAAGCGTGCTGTCATGATCCAGTCAAGGTATAGACCAATGTGGGTCTTGGTCAGCCGAGAAGTTCCTTCCAGAACGGGTACTTGTGTCCACCCTCGAAGTCCGTCGGCCGCGGCCCGGCGGACGACAGCGACCGCACACTCGGCGCTGCGGGGGTGTACGGCTTCCAGGCCGCCCGGCCGGTGCGGGCGAAGTCCGACCAGGTGTCGATCAATGAGGCGGACAGGGCCTGTTGGGTCGTGTTCAAGGGCTCGGCCCACCCCAGGTCGAACAGGTACGGCAGCTCGGCGAGATGCGGCGCTCCGACCGGGAAGCTCCCCCGGGGCAGATCCTTGAACCAGGGGTTCTCGGCCTCGGCGAACTCGTACGCGTACGTCTGCGTACGCGCCCCCAGAGCGCGGTTCGTGTCGACCGCCGTACGGCCCCAGAGCGCGTCGGTCATCGCTGCCGCCAGCGCCCGCCCGTGCGAGGCGCCGTACGCGCTGGCCGGATAGCGCGCGAGGATGCGGTCCACGGCCCCGGCACCGAAGGCCTGCGACAGATACGTCCGTACGTCGGCGTCGGTGAGGGTCGCCGCCGGGTCCTCAATGCGTTTGGCGAACTCCGCACCCCAGATACGGAACGTCTCCTCGTCCCGGTTGATCCCGTGCAGCACCGGGACGCGGTTGAAGCGGCCGGACGCGAACGCCTCGCGAGGCGCGCGGGGAAGCAGCTTCGTCCCGTACACCGGGCCGTACCGGGTCTCCTCGTCGTCCGCCGCAACCAGCTGCTCGGCCCCGACCTCACGGAGATCCTTCTCGAACTTGCTGTCCAGCTTCTCGGCATTGCGCAGCGCCTCGGCGCGGGTGAGGTTCTCGTGGTCGTCGAGGCAGGGGCCGCTCTGCAGGATCGCCCGGTCGAACAGGCCGGCCGACGCGGGTGACACGAGGTTCGCGCAGACGCTGCGGGCCCCACCCGACTCGCCGAACAGTGTGATGTTGCGCGGATCGCCGCCGAACGCGGCGGCGTTCGCCCGGACCCAGCGCAGGGCGGCCTGCTGGTCCTGGAGACCGTAGTTGCCGTCGCCGAGCCAGCCGAGCGCTCCCAGTCGGTAGTTGACCGTCACCACGACCGCATCGCCCTGTGCGGCCAGACGCTCGGCGCCGTACATCGCGCCCTCTCCGTCCTCGTGGTCGCCGCCGTGCAGCCAGACCATGACCGGGCGGGGGGCGGCCGCGACGGTGCGCGGGGTGGTGACGTTCAGGAACAGGCAGTTCTCCTCGTTGCTCTTCGGCCCCTTGATCCCGATCGCTCCGGACTGCGCACAGGCCGCACCCGGCCGGGTGGCGTCCCGCACCCCGCGCCGGCCGGGCGCAGGCGCGGGCGCCGTCCAGCGGCGGCCCGCGGTGGGCGGGGCGGCGTACGGGACCCCCTGGAACACGCGCGCCGTCCCGGTGAGCGTGCCGCGGAGCGCCCCCTTGTCGGTGTGGACGACAGGGGAGGCGGTCCGGTCCGAGGCGGTGGACGTGGCCGGGGTGGCCGTGGCGGCCGTGGCGGTGGTCAGGGCGAGGGCGGCGATCGTGAGTGCGAGTGTCGCTGTCGTCTTCAACATGCCCATGACGCTAAGGAGTTGAAGACCGCGAGGGCAGCCGGTCATCCCCCGGTCCGGTGGTGGTGTCAGGTGCACCGTCACCGATCGCTCAGTCCCACCAGAACGACCAGGCCCGGTTGTCCAGAATGTCCTTGGCGGCACAGGCGCGCAGAGAGTTGTTGCCGTTCTGCATGATGCTGTCCGGGCAGAAGGCGAAGTGTTCGGCCGCCACGGCCTCTGCCTCGGCCATCGTGGTCGGGGGCGACGCCACCGAGACGACCAGCTCGTCGAAGGAGAGCGCGACGACCCTCGCGCCGAACCGGTCCTCCCAGGACCGCAGCACCGCGCAGAGGCGCGCGACATCGTTCTCGTAGTTCAGCGGGCCGGTCCAGCCGATGGCCGCCGGTATGTCGGCGCTGCGGCGGGCCGGGACGAGTGCCATGCGCGCGCCGTGCATCCAGCCGACCTCGTCGGCGAGGTCGGCTGCCACCTCGGCCGCGTGTGCGTCCGGGTCGACCGCGGAGGCGGGGGCGGGAGCGAGACCCGGCCACGCGGAGTCGAACGGCTCGGCGTCGAGCTCCTCGCCCAGCTCGTCCTCCGCGTACTCCTCCCAGAACGAGGCGAGCACCTCCTCGGCATCGTGGTCGCCCGGGTACGACATCCTGTCCGGGCTGAGCTCCCACTCCGTGGGCCAGTGGTCACGGGGGCCGCCGTGGATCAGTACGGGATGGAGGCCGGCGCTCCTGCGGGCGGGCAGCAGCCCGGCCCAGTCGTCGGGGGCTGCGGGTTCGTCGGCGAACCAGAGCAGTGGCTCGTGCCATGTGCCGTCGAGCGTCGCGTCGACCAGTGCTCCGGGCGGCAGGTGCAGCCCCAGGGACCGCCCTGTCGGGTCGGTGGCCAGGGCAGGCAGGGGATTGGGAAGCATCGCCATGGCGTGACTGTAGGGGCGGCCACTGACAGTGGGCTGTCCAGCTACAGCCGGGCCATGCCAGGGATCACAACTGATCCGGCGGCCGCGGCCCTTGGTGTCAGGCGAGCGTGGCCGTGAAGCCGGACCAGGTGGCGGGGGCGAGGGTGAGCACGGGGCCGTCGGGGTTCTTGGAGTCCCGGACGTGGACGGCGGCGGGGTGGGCGGCGACCTCGACGCACTCGCCGCCTTCGCTGCCGCTGTAGCTGGACTTGCGCCAGGTGTACGCGACTTCCAGGCAGGCGCCGCCTTCATCGCCGCTGTAGCTGGACTTGAACCACGAAAGTGCGGTGCTCATTGCTCTCCTACCAGCCGGCCCAACAGACCCTTCGTTTCCTCGGGATTGAGGGCCTGCGTTCGCAGCATCGCATACTTCTGCGCCAGGATGCTGACCTCATTCGGGTCGGTGACCAGCTGGCTGCCGCGCTGCGTCTCGGTGTAGGCCAGATGCTGGTGGTCGGGCGTTTCGAGCAGGATGAAGGGGCCGTTGAGCCCGGCGTGAGTGTGCCGTCCGAGCGGCATGACCTGGAGCGTGATGCCCGGAAGGCCGGCACAGACGCGTAGATGGCCGAGGGTTTCCACGTACACCTCGTCCCCGCCAAGACGGTCCCGCACAATCGCCTCCGAGATGATGAAGCTGGCCATCGGCGGAACCTTGCGATGCAAGATCTCCTGGCGTTCCAGTCGCGCCGCCACCTGGGCGGTGATCTCGTCCTCGCTCAGGATCGGGACCTTGCTACGGAACACCGCCCGCGCGTACCTCTCCGTCTGCAACAGCCCCGGCAGCACCTGGTTCTCGAACCACGACAGCGCGATCGCCTCGCGCTCCAGGTCCATGTACTGCTCCGCCCACGCCGGGATCAGATCGATCTCCGGCATGTTCGCCACCGCCGTCCCCAGCGCCCCCTTCGTCCCCAGCACCCCGTCCAGCAGCTCCGCCAGATCCGGTTTCAGCGGGCGGCGGCCCTGTTCGATCGAGGCGACCGTCTCCGCGTGGACGCAGATCCGGTCGGCCAGTTCCCGCTGCGTGAGGGCGGCGGTCTCGCGGAACCGGGCCACCAGCGCGCCTACGAGCCTCATCGCCGACGCGTTCTTCCGCTGCCGCTTCCTGGGGTGCATGCCCGTTCAACTCCCCACCCTCGGACGTACGTCACGCCTGCCGCGCCCGTACGGAAATCCCGTACGGGTGCGCGCACTGCATCACGGTAGTCACCGTCCGTGACGCTCGTCTCATGGATGACGTGATGCAACAGCCGCTTCTCCGCGAGCGGCTCTACCGGCGTGAGCGACGATCCGTGCCCGCTGCCCGGGAGTTCGTCCGCACGACGGCCGTCGGCTGGGGCCTGGACGCCCGTCTGGACGACCTGCTCCTGTGTACGAGCGAGCTCGCGACCAATGCCCTCGTCCACGGGGTGCCGCCCGGACGCGGTTACCGGGTGCGCCTCTGGCTGCACGGGGACGGGATCCTCCGCCTGGAGGTGCACGACAGCGGTGACGGGCGGCCCGCTGTTCGCGAGCCCGACGAGGAGTCGGGGCGTGGGCTGCTGCTCGTCACCGCGCTCGCCGACAAGTGGGGCGTCGGCGGGCGCGCACCCGGCAAGGTCGTGTGGTGCGAGTTCGGTGTCACGCCCTGAGCCGGACGGAGACGGCAAGGACCCAGTACATCTGGAGGCTCGCGATCACCGCCGTCGTCCCCCAGCCGACCGCGCTGTAGAAGTCCGCCGGGTCGGTCCCGAAGAAGAGGGAAGGGACGAACGCGAGGTTGACGGCCGCGACGACGTACGCGGAGAAGCCTGCCCAGCGAGGGAGTGCGGCGGTCCGCAGGACCAGGTGGCCCACTGCCGCGAGGAACAGCGCCGTGAGCACCCGGCCGACCGAGCCGTACAGCAGCGTCGCGGCATCGGCGAGTGGGCCCTCGGTGGTCGGGTCGACCGGCGTGCCGTCCGCACCGAAGACCACGCCCGCCTGGAGAGCATGGGCGACGAGCGTGACGCCGACGTACAGGAACGCCGCGGCGAAGGCGACGGTGACCAGCCACTCGTACGCCGGACCCGACGCCTGGCGCAGCAGCTGACGCAGACCGGAGAGGAAGACCAGGAGCGAGGCGCACACGAACAGGCTGAGCAGGATCCGCGTCAGGACGTTCGAGGCCGGCGGAGCCCCGGAATGCAGGAAGTAGAGCGGCACCTCGACGAGCGTGAGCAACGCTGCCGCCAGTCCGAACAGACAGGTGGCGCGGCGCACTTGTGGCTGATTCATGCCGTCGACGGTAGGCAGCCGGGGTGGGGGCGCGGCAGCCGTTCAGGTACCGGGGTGCGGGTGTACCTGGGTGCACCCAGGGGCGCCCCGGCCCGCCAGTGGTGATCTGTGCTCCGGCGGAGCACCCTGGAGAGGTACCGCTGGAGGTGATCCGCCATGCAGACACTCGTCGGATGGCACATCGAGATGGAGTTCCGGGAGGACGGCGACCGGACCAGGGCAGCCGCCATGGTGAGGCTGGGCGACGGCACGGAATACCGCGGCCACGGCAACGCGAATCGTCATCACTCCGACCAGCCCCAGCTGCTGGTCGGCGAGGAGATCGCAGGCGCACGCGCCTTGATGGACCTCGCCTCCCAGCTGCTGGAGAGGGCTCACGGGCAGATCGACTCGGCCTCGGGGAGGACGTCGCACCCGCTCGCGTGAGCCGTCGCGTCCCTAGAGGCGCTCCGGCGTCCTGATGCCGAGCAGCGCCATGCCCTGGTGGAGCGTGCGGGCCGTGAGGTCGACGAGGAACAGACGGTTCTCCCCGACGGCCTGCGGCGGCTCCGGCTTCACCACCGGGCACTGGTCGTAGAACGTCGTGAGAATCGACGCCAGCTGGTAGAGATAGGCCGCCAGCTTGTGCGGCTCGTAGGAGTCGGCGACCTCGGCCAGCATCTCCCCGAACTGGTCCAGGTGGAGGCTGAGCGCGCGCTCCGCCGGGGCCAGTTCGAGTTCCGGGTGGGCGGCCGGCGTGCGGTCGCCTGCTTTGCGCTTGATCGACTGGATACGGGCGTACGCGTACTGCAGGTACACGGACGTGTCGCCGTTGAGCGACACCATCTGGTCCAGGTCGAACTTGTAGTCGCGCACCGCCGACGTGGACAGGTCGGCGTACTTGACCGCGCCGATGCCCACGTACCGCCCGTTCTCGACGACCTCCTGATCGCTGAGGCCCGCCTTCTCCTTCTTCTCGGCGACGACGGCCGTCGCCCGGTCGATGGCCTCGTCCAGCAGGTCCACCAGCCGCACCGTCTCGCCCTCACGGGTCTTGAACGGCTTGCCGTCCTTGCCCAGCACGGTGCCGAAGGCCAGCTGGACCGCCTTGACCTTGTCGTTCAGCCAGCCGGCCCGGCGTGCGGTCTCGAAGACCATCTTGAAGTGCAGCGACTGGCGGGCGTCCACCACGTACAGCAGGGAGTCGGCGCCGAGGTTCTGCACCCGGTCGCGGATCGCGGACAGGTCGGTGGCCGCGTAGCCGTAGCCGCCGTTGGACTTCTTGACGATCAGCGGAACGGGGTTGCCGTCCGGGCCCTTCACGTCGTCGAAGAACACACACAGCGCGCCCTCGGAACGCACGGCGACGCCGGTCTCCTCGAGGATGCGGCAGGTCTCGTCGAGCATGTCGTTGTACCCGGACTCGCCGACGACGTCGGCGTCGCGGATCTCCATGTCGAGCTTGTTGAAGACCGAGTAGAAGTAGATCTTCGACTCGTCCACGAACTTCTGCCACAGCGCCAGCGTCTCGGCGTCGCCGGACTGGAGGTCGACGACCCGGTGCCGCGCCCGCTCCTTGAACTCCTCGTCCGAGTCGAAGAGCGCCCGCGAGGCCTTGTAGAGGCGGTTGAGGTTGGACATGGCCTCCTCGCCGGAGACCTCGCCCTCGCCTTTGTGGTCCAGCTCGTGAGGGTGCTCGATCAGGTACTGGATGAGCATGCCGAACTGGGTGCCCCAGTCGCCGATGTGGTGGCGCCGGACCACCTTCTCGCCGACGAACTCCAGGATCCGCACCATCGCGTCACCGATCACCGCGGAGCGGAGGTGGCCGACGTGCATCTCCTTGGCCACGTTCGGCTGCGCGTAGTCGATCACCGTCGTGCCGGCGTCCGGCGCGTACGGGACACCGAGGCGCTCGTCCGCGGCGCGGGCGGCGAGCGTCTCCACGATCGCCTGGTCGGTGATCGTGATGTTCAGGAAGCCGGGGCCCGAGACCTCGATGTCCTTCAGGACGTCGTTCGGCCCGATGGCGTCGACGACCTTGGTCGCGAGCTCCCTGGGGTTGCCCTTCAGCTTCTTCGCGAGCGCGAGGATGCCGTTGGCCTGGAAGTCGGCCCGGTCGCTACGTCGCAGCAGCGGGTCGGCGGAGCCGGCCTCCGGCAGGGCTGCCGAAAGGGCGTCCGCGAGGCGCTGCTGCACGGTCGAAGCGAGGGAAGGGACCGAGGCCATGAGCTTCCGTTCCTGTCAGGGTTCGGTGAGCCGGTGCGTCACCGGGTCTATTTCGGTTGTCAAGTGTCCCATGGGCGAGCAACCTCTTTCTCCCCGCTTTCTGTCTGGGAGAATGGCTTACGCCAGCTTCGACAGAATCAAGATCAAGCATCCAAGGACGTGCCGACCGTGGCTCAGAGCAGCACCGAGACCGACTGGGTCTCCCGTTTCGCGGACGAGGTCATCGCCGAGTCGGAGCGACGTGCGTCTGGCAAACCGGTCGTCGTCGCCTCCGGACTCTCTCCTTCCGGCCCCATCCACCTGGGAAACCTCCGCGAGGTCATGACCCCGCATCTGGTCGCCGACGAGGTCCGGCGGCGCGGGTACGAGGTCCGGCACCTGATCTCGTGGGACGACTACGACCGCTACCGCAAGGTGCCGGAAGGGGTCGAGGGCGTCGACAAGTCCTGGGCCGAGCACATCGGCAAGCCGCTGACCGCGGTGCCCGCGCCGGCCGGTTCGGCGTATCCGAACTGGGCCGAGCACTTCAAGGCCGCGATGACCGCGTCACTGGCCGAGCTGGGCGTCGAGTACGACGGCATCAGCCAGACCGAGCAGTACACGGCGGGTGCGTACCGCGAGCAGATCCTGCACGCGATGAAGCACCGGTCGAAGATCGACGCGATCCTCGATCAGTACCGCACGAAGCAGAAGCCCGGTGCGAAGAAGCAGCAGAAGCCGGTCGACGAGGCCGAGCTGGAGGCCGCGGAGGGCTCCGGCGCGGCGAATGAGGACGACGGCAGCGGCGGCTCGGCCGGGTACTTTCCGTACAAGCCGTACTGCGGACAGTGCGAGAAGGACCTGACCACGGTCGTCTCGTACGACGACGAGACCACCGAGCTCGTCTACACCTGCACGGCGTGCGGCTTCGGCGAGACGGTACGGCTGAGCGAGTTCAACCGCGGCAAGCTGGTCTGGAAGGTCGACTGGCCGATGCGCTGGGCGTACGAAGGCGTGATCTTCGAGCCGAGCGGTGTCGACCACTCGTCGCCCGGTTCGTCCTTCGTGGTCGGCGGTCAGATCGTGCGCGAGGTGTTCGACGGCGTGCAGCCGATCGGCCCGATGTACGCGTTCGTGGGCATCAGCGGCATGGCCAAGATGTCCTCGTCGCGCGGCGGGGTGCCGACGCCGGCCGACGCGCTGAAGATCATGGAGGCGCCGCTGCTGCGCTGGCTGTACGCGCGCCGCAAGCCGAACCAGTCCTTCAAGATCGCCTTCGACCAGGAGATCCAGCGGCTGTACGACGAGTGGGACAAGCTCGAGTCCAAGGTCCAGGACGCTTCGGCGCTGCCGGCCGACGCCGCCGCGTACTCCCGCGCGGTGGGTACCGCTGCCGGTGAGCTCGCGCGCACGCCGCGCCCGCTGCCGTACCGCACGCTCGCCTCGGTCGTCGACATCACGGCAGGGCACGACGAGCAGACGATCCGGATTCTGAGCGACCTGGACCCGGAGAACCCGCTGGCCTCCCTGGACGAGGCCAGGCCGCGGCTCGACTGCGCGGAGAACTGGATCACCACGCAGGTTCCCGCGGACCAGCGCACCCTGGTCCGCGAGGAGCCCGACACCGAGCTGCTCGCCTCGCTGGACGACGAGGGACGCGAGTCGCTGCGGCTCCTGCTGGAGGGCCTGGACACGCACTGGTCCCTGGACGGTCTGACGACCCTGGTCTACGGCGTGCCGAAGGTGATGGCGGGTCTGGAGCCGGACGCCAAGCCGACACCGGAGCTGAAGGTGGCCCAGCGGTCCTTCTTCGCCCTGCTGTACCGGCTGCTGGTGAGCCGGGAGACCGGTCCGAGGCTGCCGACGCTGCTGCTGGCGGTGGGGGCGGACCGGGTGCGCAAGCTGCTGGCCGCCTGACGGGGCCGGGCTCTGGTCGTGGTGTGGCGTGCCGTGTCGGCGGACGGAGTCCGGCGCGGCCGGTCGATGCCCGTGAGGCCCCTTGGTGCGAGGGCGGCGTCGGGAAGGGGTCGGGTCCGAGGCTGCCGACGGCGGTGGGGGCCCGACCGGGTGCGCAAGCTGCCGGCCGAGTAGTTCCGTAGGACGGAGGGCTCTCACCCCGCTCGGGGGTGAGAGCCCTCCGCCCGTTTCGGCCGGTGTCAGCCGGGCCTCCTACCGGTCACCTCCCGGTAGGCCGCCCCCAGTGCGGCGGTGCTCGCCTTCAGGCCGGGGCAGCCCACGGTGGCGTAGCTGACGACCAGCGCGGGTGGCCTTGTGCGGTCGTCCAGGGTGTAGAAGGTCCCTCCGCGGACCAGGACGGAGCGGGCGCGGGCGGACTGGACCAGAGCGGTCTCGTCGACGCCCGGCGGCAGCTCCACGTAGGCCTGCAGCCCGCTGTCTCCGCCGAGGACCCGGGCACCGGGCAAGTGGTGCGGGAGGAGTTCCCGGACGAGCTCGCGGCGTTTGCGGAACTCGGCGCGCAGCTTGCGCTGATGGCGATCGTGGGCGCCTTCGGTGATGAAGCGGGCGAAGGCCAGCTGCTCGATGCCGGAGCAGCCGATGTCCCAGCCGACCCGCGCGCTCTCGACCGAGGCCATCAGCTCGGAAGGCGCGGCCATCCAGCCGAGGCGCAGGGCGGGGGCGAGGACCTTGCTCGCGCTGCCCGCGTAGACCACCCGGTCCGGGGCCAGGCTCTGCAGCGCGGGGATGCGTTCGGAACGGTTCAGATAGGCACTGTCGAAGTCGTCCTCGACCACATAGCCGTCCACGGCGCGTGCCCAGGAGATGAGACGCTCACGGCGTTCCTGGCTGAGCGGGACACCCGTCGGGAACTGGTTGGCGGGGGTCGTCAGCACGACGCGGACGCCGCTCTCCTCCAGCCGGTCCACGCGCAGACCGTCCGCGTCCACCGGTATGCCCACCGGCCGTAAGCCCGCGCTGGTGATGAACTCCCGCTCGCCCGGGTGCCCGGGATCCTCGACCCCCAGGGCATCGTGGCCCCGGTCGCGCAGCACCTTGCAGAGCAGCGCGAGCCCCTGGGCGAACCCTGCGGTGATCATGAGGTTCTGGGGCTGGGTGCGCACGCCCCGGACCCTTCCGAGATAGCCGACCAGTACGTGACGGGTCAGCAGCACCCCGCTCGGCGGACCGTAGCCGAGTTCGGTGCGGCCCGCGTCGGTGAGCGCCGCGGCCACCGAGCGGATCCACTCCTGGCGGGGAAAGGTGGACACGTCCGAGCTGCCGGTGCGTAAGTCCCATGTGGCGTCGGTGGGTTCCGGCTGCGGACTGGTCAGGACGGAACCGGCGCCCGGGTGGTCGCGGACGTTCTCCGCGACCACGGTGCCGGATCCGCGCCGGGCGACCAGATACCCCTCGGCGGAAAGCTGTTCGTACGCCTCCACCACCACGCTCCGGGAGATCTCCAGATCGGCGGCGAGCTGGCGGCTCGAGGGAAGGCGCGAGCCGGAGGACAGAGTGCCGTCCTCGATCAGCCTGCGAAGGGATCCCTGCACCTGGGCACCGAGGGGGAGTTGTGCGTTGCGGTCGACGGTGAGGGAGAGGTGCCAGGGCAAGTGGTCTCCTTTCGCAGCCCGGAAGTGGTCTGGACCGGGAAGGTTTGCATTTGATGAGCTCGTTCCAGGCAGAGATTTCGCCAGCCTGTTCGTATGTGCGGCTCCGGCAAGGGGCCGGCTGTCGTCAGGCGAACGGTGCCTCCGGGGACGCCGCAACGGAGCGGTGGGGGGCATGGCGGGTCTGTGCAGCGGGTGCGGTGCACCCGCCAACGGGGTGGGGGATCCGGCGTCTTTGCCGGTTGTGCGGAGCTGTGTCCTGAGCACGGGGCACGCCGCAGCGTGCTCGTCCACCTGTCGTGCAAGTGGTCCAGGTGGACCGGAAAGGCTGTGTCGTCGTGTCCTTGCTGTCAGCACCGAGTATGCCCGCACCGCCGCCAGTGGACCTGGCGGCCGATCAGAACAAGTCCCTGCGGACCGGAGCCGTCCGGGTCCGTGTGACGGCAACCGAGCTCCCGCCGAGCGACCCGGTCCAGGTCTACGAAGCACTGGCCCAGGACCGGGCGCAGGGTGATGTGTATCTCTTCGAGAGCCTGGACGGTCCCGTCCAGGACCGGCACTCCGCCGTCGTCGGCTGGGGGCGTCTCGCCGAACTCCGTCTCTACGCGGACCGGGTGGAGCTCACGGCGCCCGGCGAGCTGGGGACCGCCCTGGCCGATGTGATCTCCGCTGTGGGCGGCGAGCCGCCCCGGCCGCGGGGCGATGTGAGGGTGTGGGCGGCGCACGACTCAACGGCCGCATGGCCGCTGCTGCGGGCGGTCCAGAGCGCCTTCGCGCTCGACACCGAGGTGCCCGAGTCGACCTTCGCGTTCGGGTTCCTCACCACGCTGGCCTACGAGGCCGCCTGGGGCATGGAGGATCTGCCGCAGACGCAGCAGGAGTCGGATCTGCCGCGCTGCACCCTCACGCTCTTCTCGAACACCGTCTGGTACGACCTGCGCACCGGGGACGTGCGCCATCTCGTCGCGTCCGGTGCCCACCTGCCTGCGCCGGGCGGGCCTGTGCCGGACGTCCTGACCGCAGGCACACGTGACGCCGGGACCCCGGTACCGCCCGAGGCGCCGAAGCCCCGGTCGGTACGGGACAACGTGGACGAGCGGACCTTCTCCGAGCGCGTCGAGCGCTGTCTGCGGCACATCGGAGTGGGAGACAGCTACCAGATCCAGATCGGCCATCGCATCGATGTGGAAACGGAACTGACGCCCTTCCAGGTCTATCAGCGGCTGCGGCACCGCAACCCGTCCCCGTACATGTATCTCGTGCCCTGGGCCGACCGGACCGTGATCGGGGCGAGCCCCGAACTCTTCATCCGGATCGAGAACGACCGGATCTCCATGCGCCCGATCGCCGGGACGGCTCCCCGGGCCGCGGACGAGGCCGAGGACGCCCGCCGGGTCACCGAACTGCGCTCCAGCGCCAAGGAACAGGCCGAGCACATCATGCTCGTGGACCTGTGCCGAAACGACATCGGCCGGGTGTGCGTGCCCGGCACGCTCGCGGTGGACTCCATGATGGAGGTCGAGCCGTTCGCCTATGTCCACCATCTGGTCTCGACCGTGTCGGGGCAGGTCACCGACACCACGGACGTCTGGTCGGCGATCTGCGCCACGTTCCCTGCCGGGACCATGACCGGGGCGCCGAAAGTGCGCGCCATGGAGATCATCAACGACATCGAGGACGATCCGCGCGGCATCTACGCGGGCGCGCTCGGTCTGGTGGACGTACGCGGCTTCGCGATGCTCACGCTGTGCATCCGCACCGCCGTCCACGACGGAGAGCGCTACACGACCCAGGCGTCGGCGGGTGTCGTCGCCGACTCCGTGCCCGCCGCCGAGTGGCGGGAGACGCTGGCCAAGATGAGCGCCACCTACTGGGCCCTGACCGGTGAGGAGCTGCTGCCGTGAGTGCCGCGCAGTCCACGAACGACGCCACGTCCGCGAGCCCGCTGAACGTGCTGCTCGTCGACGCCTACGACAGTTTCAGTCACATCATCGACCAGTACCTGCGCACTCTCGGCGCCAGGACCGAAGTGGTGCGCTCCCGCACCCGTACCCCCGGCGAACTGCTGAACCTGCGTCCGGACGCGGTGGTGCTCGGCCCGGGGCCCGGTCACCCGGCCGACTCCGGCCATGTCGAGCTGGTGCACACCTTCGCGGGGCGCGTGCCGCTCCTCGGAGTCTGTCTCGGGCACCAGGCGATCGGCCTGGCCTACGGGGCCCGGATCGACGTCGCCGGAAACCTGATGCACGGCAAGACCAGCCTCGTGCAGCACGACGGCCGGGGCCTGTTCGACGGCGTCGCGCAGCCGCTGACCGTCACCCGCTACCACTCACTGATCGTCGACGAGGCCCTGGCGCCCGAGCTCGACGTCACCGCGACGTCGCTCGACGACGGCTATGTGATGGGCGTGCGCCACCGCACCCTCGCCGTGGAGGGGGTGCAGTTCCACCCGGAGAGCGTGATGACCGAGCACGGGCTGCGGCTCTTCGGCAACTTCCTGGAGTCCGCGCGGCATCCACGCGTGCCTGCCGGCCTGCCCTACCTGTAGAGGCGTCGTCACCGGTCCGGCCCCGTGCGATCCACCGCGGCCGGACCGGCCGTCGCGCACGCCATGACGGGTGCGCCGGACCTCGCCGACGGCATGCACCGGGAGCCGCCGCCCGGGGACGCTCCGCGCGATCCCATCCGTACCGACCCGACCTCCGCGCTGCCCGACGCGTCCCGTCCGGCGTCCGGTCCGCGGCGCGCTCCATCACTCGAGAGGACCACCGTCACATGTGGCTGCCCACACACGGCCCCGCGGCCGAGTTCGCCGCGAGGTATCTCGACATCCACCGAGCCTTCTACGACCGCACGCTCACCCAGGAACGGCTCGACGACTGGCGCGAGCGCCAGCTGCGCACCGTGCTCGACCAGGTCGCCGACGGTTCGCCCTTCTACGCACGGCACTTGAAGGACGTCGATCTGACGGCGGTGACGCACAAGGACCTGACGTCGCTGCCCTTCACGACGAAGGCCGATCTCCGCAGTCAGATGCTCGACGTCCTCAGCCGCCCGCTGGCCGACGCCGTCTTCTTCTACGAGACCACCGGCACGACCGGGCCCGCGACCCCCTGCCCGCGCGACGAGCGCGAAGCCATCGCGAGCAACGCCCATGTCACCGAGTCCTGGGCGTCCATCTTCCGCCACCACTTCGGTGACCACGCACCGCGCATCGGACTGATGGGCCCGACGGAGGTGCACTCCTTCGGTGACACCCTCGGCGACATCGCCCGCAACGTCGGCTCGATGAACGCCAAGATCTGGCCGTACTCACCGGTGATCGGGTTCGCCAAGGCCCTTCAGCTGATGCGGGACCTGGAGCTGGAGGTGATCTGCTGTACGCCCGGCGTCGCCCTCACCCTCGCCAAGGCGGCCGAGCACCACGGCTACGACCTGCGCCGCGACTTCTCCGTGAAACTGCTGCTGGTGACGGGGGAGATGTGCACGCCCGCCCTGGCACACAATCTGGAAAGTGTCTGGGGTGCCGAGGTCTACAACATCCTCTACGGCTCGCAGGAAGCCTTCGTCATCGCCACCGCCTGCCGCAACAAGCGCATGCACCTGTCGCAGACCAACTATCTGATCGAAGTGGTGGACCCGGACACCGGAGCGTCCCACGGGCCCCGCGGCAGCGGTGAGCTGACCGTGACGATGCTGGTGGACGGCGTGAAGCCGCTGATCCGCTACCGCACGGGCGACGCCGTGACCATCGAGGAGTCCGACTGCGGCTGCGAGATGCCGGGCGATCTCGTCCGGCTCGTCGGCCGCACCCTGGACCGGCTGCACCTCGGCGGGGAGCAGTTCACCGCCGGTCAGATCGAGACGGCCGTCATGACGGACGTCACCGGATCGGCCGGCTACCAGGTGGTGATCGAGAGCGACGCCGACGGGCGGGACCGGCTCACGGTCCGTCTCGAACTGCTGGGCGCTCTCGTCGAGAATCCGGACGCGATCGCCGCAGGCGTACGCGACCGGGCCGCCGCTGCCCTCGGCGTACCGGTCGCGGTCGAACTCAGCGACGGACTCGACCCCATCGTGAGCACCGGCGCCTTCGTCAGCTGGAAGGCCGCCCGCATCGTCGACCGGCGCACCGAACCCGACCACGAGACCCAGGTCGCGCAGAAGATGGCGGTGAACCGTGGTTACGGGCGCTGACACCGCGACCCTGCCGTCGCAGTTCGCCGAGGCGTACAGCGCCCGCTGGAGCGAGCTGATCGATCGCTGGACCGAACAGCCGGGGGTCCTGCTCGGCACGCTCGGTCCGGCCGGCACATCGAGTCATCTGGCCGCCGAGTTTCTGGCCGGGCGGTACGGACTGACCATCGAGCTCTTCCCCACGTTCGACGACGTGCTGTCCGCACTCATCGCCGAGAAGGTCGAGTTCGCCCTGGTGCCGAGCGCCTACCAGGGGCTGACCCGTTTCCACTGGCACCAGGATCTGCGGCTGCAGGCGTTCTTCCCGCAGGCCACTCCGCAATACGGCATCGCCGCGAGGAAGCAGGGCGAACTGCCCGCGGGTACCGGCCCGGTCACCGTCGCGGCGATGTGGGAGGTGCGCTGGATCTACGCCGAGATCGTGCCTCCCGCTCTCAGGGAGCGGGAAGTGCGCTGGGCCGACGCGGCCTCCACCCAGCATGCCGCCGAGATCCTGGCGGACGGCGGTGCCGACCTCGCGCTCACCAACGCACCCGGAATCGACCGCCATGGACTGCGCTGGGTGGCCGACCGTCCCGGCGCCGAGATCATCTGGACGCTCTTCGGCCACGCCCGTGATGCCGCCGCCGGCACCTGAACCTGCCCTCGCACAGCCGAGTAATGGAGATCGCTCTCGTGTTACGCAAGACCCTGCTGCACAACGCAACCGTCCAGGAGGGGCTGGGCACGGCCTCGTTGCCGCGCCGCAGCGTCCTGATCGACGGCGACCGGATCGCGGCCGTACTCCCCGCCGATCTGGCCCCGCTGCACTCGCCCGAGGTGGATGTCCTCGACCTGGACGGGCGCACCGTGATGCCCGGCATGACGCTCGGGCACACCCACATCGCCTATCTGAACATCCTCGACGGACGGGAGATGCTCTTCAAATACTCCGTCCCGGAGGTCACTCTGGCCGCTGCGGAGAACACCACGAGGCTGCTCGAGCTCGGTTACACCGCCTTCGTGGGAGCGGGCTCGGTCGCCGGGATCGACATGGCGCTGCGCCGGGCCGTCGACGCGGGGCGGCTGAAAGGGCCCCGGATCACGCCGTGCAGCCGTGACCTGATGGTGTCGGGGCCGCCCGACCGCCGCAATCCCGAAGTCGGCAGGCGCATCCCGTCCGACCTGATGCGGCTGGCCGACACTCCGCAGGAGATGGCCGAGTACGTCGCCGGTGAGATCGCCCAGGGTGCGGAGATCGTCAAGGTCTTCTCCTCCGGAGACGACACGTTCCCCAACGGGCGCTCCCACGAACTGCTCTTCACCGCGGAGGAGCTGGTGATCGCCGCCCGGACGGCACATGAGCACGGAGCCCGGATCCGTGCCCACTCGCGCGGTCTGGACGGTATCCGCAACGCCATCGCCGCCGGGGTGGACGTCATCGACCACGCCACCTACGCGGACGACGCGGCCCTCGAGGCCATCGCGGAACGCGGCATCTTCGTCGTGCCCAGCCTCTACCAGCCGCACATGCTGCTGACCACCGGCACCGAGCACGGCAAGACACCGGAGTACCTGGAGACGCTGGAGTTCGAGGCCGAGATCGAGAACACCCTGCGGATCCTGCCGATCATGGCCGACATGGGGGTGCCGATCGTGGCGGGCGACGACTTCGGCTTCGCCTGGACTCCGCACGGCAGCTACGCCAAGGAGCTCGAGTTGTACGTCACGATGGCCGGCATCCCGGCGCCGACCGTGCTGACCTGGGCCACCGCCAACGGTGCCCGGCTGGCCGGGCGGGGAGACGAGGCGGGAACCGTACAGGCCGGGCGCCTCGCCGATCTGGTGGTCACCGAGGGGGACCCCGCCGAGGACATCTCCGTGCTGAGCCGTCCCGACACGATCGAGATGGTGCTGCTCGGCGGGCGGACCGTCGCAGGCAGCGCGGACGCGTTCCGTGTGCGCACCCCGGCCGGAGCCGTGTGATGGCGGGCACGGACACGGGCGTGACGCCCGGCTCCAGGACACCCGTGCTGCCGGTGCTGGCCGTCGGCGCCTTCGCCATCGGCACCGACACGTTCGTGGTGGCGGGCGTGCTGCCGGAGGTGGCCCGTGACCTGCACGCGGGACTCGCCGACACCGGATGGGTGAGCACGGTCTTCGCCCTCACCTACGCCGTGCTCGCGCCGGTGCTGGGCGCGCTCACCGGCCGCCTCGAGCGGCGTGCCGTGCTGCTGATCTCGCTGACCGGCTTCGTGCTGGGCAATGCGGCATCCGCGCTCGCCCCCACGCTGGGGCTGCTGCTGGCGGCCAGGATCGCCACCGCCGCGAGCGCCGCCCTCTACATTCCGGCCGCCTCCGCGACCGCGGGGTTCCTGGCCGCGCCGGAACGGCGCGGCCGGGCCCTGGCCGTGGTGCTCGGCGGGCTGTCCGCGGCCACCGTCGCGGGGGTGCCGTTCGGCACCTGGCTCGCCGCCGACGTGGACTGGCGGGCCACGTTCTGGATGCTTGCCGGTCTCGGTGCGGCATGCGCCGCGGCGGTGGCCCTCTGTCTGCCACAGGTACGCCTGCCGGGCGCACCGGGGCTCGCCGCACGGCTGGCCCCGGCACGGAACCTCCAGGTGCTGCTCACCGTGGTGACCACGCTGCTGTTCATGACAGGCGGCTATCTCGCCCTCACCTACATCGGCGCGGTGCTGGCCCCGGCGACCGGAGGGGACGGTACGACGCTGGCGCTGCTGCTCCTGGTCTTCGGCGTCACCGCGACGGCGGGCACCGTGCTGGGCGGCCGGGCCACCGACCGCTGGGGGGCGACACCTGTGCTCACCGTGGCGCTCGTCGGGCTCGCCGTGGTTCTGGGGACCCTGCCCTACAGCCGGGACGGTCAAGGCGGGGCGGTGATCGCCATGGCCCTGTGGGGACTTGCCGCGATGGCCACCCAACCACCGCAGCAGCACCGGCTGTTCACCATCGAACCGGGCTCGGGCCCCTTGCTGCTCTCCTTGAACTCCTCGGCCACGTTCGCCGGGATCTCACTGGGCGGCTTTCTGGGCGGACAGCTGATCGCCCACGGTGGCGCGGACGGGCTCGACACCCTCGGCCCGGCCGGAGCGGGGCTCGTCGTTCTGGCCGTGCTCCTGGCGCCGGCCGTGGCCCGTACGGCGAGAGGCGGCGCCGGCGCGGCGGGAAACGGCGCATCGGACGCGCCCCGGACCACGGCGGACCGGACCTGACCTGACCGACCTGACCGGCTGTCCCCCGGGGCGTGGCCGCCGGGCCGGCCGGGAGGATCCGGTGGCTCAAGTGGCCTTCCAAGATCGCTTGGAATTGGCCACAACCGGCGGCGTTCTCCTGCCTACTGTCGAACCGTCACAACCCGTCCTAGACCAGGCACGAAAGGCGATTTCATGGAGCGGTCCACCCCCTTGGAGGGCAGTCTGACGGTCACGGTCGCCGAACGGCTGCTGGAGCGTGTGCCCGGCTACGTCCTGGGGCTGATCGCCGTCCCGGACATCGAGGTGGTGGCGGCCGCCCCGGCGGTGTCCGCCCTGCTCACCGAGGCCGAGGACAGCCTGCACAAGGAGACGCTCAGCAAGGCGGACGTCTCCGCGCTGCCGACGGTCGCCGCCTGGCGAGAGGCCTACCGGGTCTTCGACGTCAACCCCAACCGGTTCCCCTGCGCGGCCGAGTCGCTGCTGCGCCGGGTGGCCAAGGGCGACCGGCTGCCACGCATCAACTCCCTGGTGGATCTCTGCAACGCCGTCTCGCTGGCGACCCGGCTGCCGGTGGCCTCCTGCGATGTGGGCGACATCGAGGGCGAGCTGTCCGTACGGCCCGCCGACGGCGACGAGATCTATCTGCCGCTCGGCGCGCCCGAGGCCCCCGAGCACCCGGAGCCGGGCGAGGTCGTCTACGCCGACAGCCGGGGCCGGGCGCACTCGCGCCGGTGGAACTGGCGGCAGAGCGACGTGATCAAGACGGATCGCGGACGGCGCCGGCTGCTGATCACCGTGGAAGCGGTGCACGACGGCGGCCGGACGGCGGTCGAGGCGGCCCTCGGACGGATCGCGGACGTGCTGGACGGGCTGACGCAGGGCCGGCAGGAGCCGGTCGTGCTGGACCGGGCCACGCCGTCCGGCGTCCTGTTCAGCCCATCGGTGGCCCCGACGGCCCGCTGAGCAGCATCCATCCGCTGAAGGAGATCCCGATGAACAGCTCGATCCTGGTCGTCTACCGGCCCGAGGCAGGCCGCTACGCGGCACAGTTCCACAGCGTGGTCGCCGCCGCCACCGATCTCGGAGTGCAGACGGTGGTGCTGCTGCCCACGGGCTGGGAGGCGCCCGAGGCCGAAGAACTGCCCACGTACCAAGCGGACCTGGAGGACACCGCGTCCGTGCGCGCCGCCGTGGACCGCATCGTCACCGAGCACCGCATCGAGCGGATCTTCCCGCTCTTCGAAGGCGATGTCCTGTCGGCCAGCCGCTGCCGCCGTGACCATGGCATCCCCGGACTGACCCCGGACCAGGCGCTCAACTTCCGCGACAAGAACGTGATGCACCGCAGGGCCGAGGAGCTCGGCATCCGGGTGGCCCGCTCGGTGCGCCCCGACACCGTCGGCGCGGTGGCGGAGTTCGCCGAAGAGGTCGGCTACCCCGTCGTGATCAAGCCGTACGCAGGCTGGGCCTGTGGCAACACCTACCGGGTGGACGGCCGCGAGGAGCTGGACCGGGTCTGGCAGGAGATGGGCGACGACCGGCACGAGTACCGGGTCGAGGAGTTCATCAGCGGAACCGAGTTCCATGTGGACTCGCTGCTGCAGAACGGCGAGGTCGTGTTCGAGCAGCTCTCCCAGTACACCTACTCCGTGCTCGAGTACCTCGACGAGCCGGGCGGGACGATCTCCCGCAAGCACAACCTCTCGGCCCGCGAGCAGCGGATTCTCGAGCTCAACGGCGAGGTGCTGCGTGGCTTCGGGATGCGTACGGGGGTCTCGCATGCGGAGTTCTTCCTCCTGGACGACGGCGATGTGGTCTTCGGCGAGGCAGGCGCACGCGCCGGCGGCGGTTCGATCGTTCCGGCGATCGAGGCAGGCCGGGGCATCAATCTGGCCGGTGAGTGGTGCCGGCTGGAACTCGACGAGAACCACCGGCCGGCCGCCAGGACCGGTCCCGAGGTGGGCACCGAGTACCTGAGCTCCGCCAAGTACGGGCGGATCACGGACATCAGCACGCCCGAAGACCTCACGGCCCTGGAATCGGTGCTGGACGCCGATGTCTGGAAGAGCGTCGGTGATGTGCTGGCCCCGCCCACCAGGTCCAACGACGTCCTGGGCTGGTACGTCTGCGAGGGCGCCGACTTCGAGGACGTACGGGCGCGCTTCAAGACGGTCCGAGACGCCTTCCACGTCGAAACCGTGCAGAACTGATGGCAACCGACGAGCCGGGAGGCGGGGGACCGACGTGGCTGACCCGGTTCAGAGCGCTGCCGCTCGCGCTGCGCGTGCTGTTCCTGGCCGCCTTCGTCAACCGGGCGGGAATGTTCGTCTTCCCGCTGCTCGCCGTCTATCTGGTGCGGGGCAAGGGGCTGAGCACGGCCGAGGCCGGGCTGCTGATCTCCGTCGGCAGCACCGGGCTGCTGGTGGGCAGCCTGCTCAGCGGGCCCTTCTGCGATCTGCGCGGCCGGCGCCCGGCCCTGGTCTGCGCGCTGCTGCTGAACGCGGCCGGCTATCTGGGACTCGCCACACTGGACGGTCCGCCGTGGACGTACGCGGTCCTGCTCTTCGCGGCCCTGGTCGGGATGGGCATGTTCGGCCCCGCGTCCAACACGCTGATCGCCGATCTGACCACGCCCGAGCAACGGCCCTTCGCGTACACCGTCAGCTACATCGGCAACAACATGGGCATGGGCATCGGCCCGCTGCTCGGTGGTGTGGCGGCGGCCTACTCGTACCACGTCATGTTCGCCGGGAACATCGTCGCCGGGCTCCTGTGCGCTGCGCTCATCGTGGCGTGGGTCCCGCGCGACAGCAGGCGCGGTGCGCGGCGGACGGACGGTGACGCCGACGGGGCCGCCAGGACCGAAGGGAAGAGAGGCCGTTACAGCGCGCTCGGGCACGGGCATGTGCTCCTGCTCGTGCTGGTGTCCTTCTTCTACGTCGCGCCCCTGATCGGCCTCGAGTACGCACTGCCGCTGGCGGTGACCACCGTGCTGGACGAGTCGGCGGGCCTGGTCGGCGTCGTCTACACGATCAACAGCGTCATCGTCGTCTGCTTCGGCCTGATGGTCGAGAAGCGGATCCAGCAGTACAGCACCAAGGCGCTGCTGATCGTGGCCGGTCTGCTGTGGGCGCTGGGCCTCGCGGTGCTGTACTTCGCCTTCTCGCTGCCCGCGGTGCTGCTGTCCACCGTGGTGTGGACCCTCGGCGAGATCATCGCCTCCGTCGTCGTGCCCACCTATATCGCCGACCACGTCGACGAGCGCCGTGTCGGCAGCTTCATGGCGCTCAACGGATTCGTCCTGGGCGTGGCACGGCTGGTCGTACCGGTCGGACTGGGCGTCATCTGGCAGTCCCATGGCGACCGTCCGGTCTTCCTCACCCTGCTGATCACCCCCGTCGTGGGCATGGCCGCTTTCGCGCTGCTGCGCGTGCGGAACGCGGCAGCCGCCCTCGACACCACGATCCAGACCTCACCCACCGCACCATCTGCAACGTCCGCATCGACTACAGGAAAGTGACATGGCACCCACGAAGTTTCTGCTCCCCGAGGACAGCATCCCCACGACCTGGTACAACGTGGTTCCCGATCTGCCGGGCGGCCTTCCTCCGATGCTTCACCCCGGCACCAAGGAGCCCCTCACCGAGGCCGACCTCGAGCCGCTCTTCCCCGCCGAGCTGATAGCGCAGGAGTTCACCACCGCGCGTGAGGTGGACATCCCCGGCGCGGTTCTGGACGTCTACCGGCAGTGGCGGCCCGCACCCCTGATCAGGGCCCGCCGGCTGGAGAAGGCGCTGGACACCCCGGCCCGTATCTACTTCAAGTACGAGGGTGTCAGCCCGGCCGGCAGCCACAAGCCCAACACGGCGGTGCCGCAGGCCTACTACAACAAGCAGGCCGGGGTGGAACGACTCACCACCGAGACCGGCGCCGGGCAGTGGGGCAGCTCCCTCGCACTCGCCTGTTCCTACTTCGGCCTCGCCTGCGAGGTCTACATGGTGAAGGTGAGCTATCAGCAGAAGCCGTACCGGCGCGGCCTGATGGAGACCTTCGGCGCGAGTGTCACCGCCAGTCCCAGCGAGCTCACCGACGCCGGCCGCGCGGCGCTCGCCGCCGACCCCGATTCCACGGGCAGCCTGGGCCTGGCCATCTCCGAGGCGGTGGAGGCCGCACTGAACAGCGGCGGAAAGGCCAAGTACGCGCTGGGTTCGGTGCTCAACCATGTGCTGATGCACCAGACGATCATCGGCCAGGAGGCCCGGCTCCAGATGGAGCTGGCCGAG
Source organism: Streptomyces sp. NPDC006208 (assembly GCF_040613775.1). Lineage (NCBI taxonomy): Bacteria > Bacillati > Actinomycetota > Actinomycetes > Kitasatosporales > Streptomycetaceae > Streptomyces > Streptomyces sp. NPDC006208. The sequence goes on from NZ_JBEXSW010000056.1 coordinate 26,635, forward strand.
GACTACCCGGACATCGTCATCGGCGCCGCGGGTGGCGGCTCCAACTTCGGCGGACTGGCCCTGCCCTTCCTGCGTGAGCAGCTCGGCGGCGGCCGTTCGGTGCGCGCCATCGCCGTCGAACCGTCGTCCTGCCCCACGATGACCCAGGGCAGCTACGACTACGACTTCGGCGACACGGCCGGGCTCACCCCGCTGACCAAGATGCACACCCTCGGCCACGAGTTCGTGCCGCCGGGCATCCACGCCGGAGGTCTGCGCTACCACGGCATGGCGCCGATCATCAGCGCGCTCAAGGAAGCGGACCTGCTCGAGGCGCGCGCGGTCCCGCAGACCGCCTGCTTCGAGGCGGGTGTGACGTTTGCGCGCAACGAGGGCATCGTGCCGGCGCCCGAGTCCACGCATGCCGTACGGGTCGCCATCGACGAGGCGCTGCGGGCGAAGGAGGAAGGAGCCGAGCGGAGCATCCTGTTCACCCTCTCCGGGCACGGCCACTTCGACATGCAGGCCTACATCGACTACTTCGCAGGAAAGCTGCAGGACTGACCTTCAGGACCGACCGACCTGCAGTCAGCGGCAGGCCCTTCGGCGGCCTGCCTGTCGTGAACCGTGTACGGGGAGCGGGGGGTAACAATGCAAGGAAATCGACCTTTCATACTGGGGATATCCGGTTCCGAACGGGCCGGGGGCAACACCGATCTGGCTCTGGACCACGCGGGGGAACTGGTGCGGTCGCGGGGTGCCGTGTTCCAGGCCATCCATCTGCGTGACCACCGGATCTCGCCGTGCAGCCCGTGCGGCGACTGCAACAGCCGGGCCGTCCCCTGCGAGCTGCGGGACGACATGCCGGGCATAGTCGAGCAGATGAAGCAGGCCGACGGGATCATCTACGCCGTGCCCGTGCACGGCTTCGGGCTGGCTCATCTGATGCAGATCTTCATCGAGCGCGCGGGCGTCGGCTATCTGCGCTTCGAGCGGCCGCTGGCCAACAAGGTCGCGGGGATCATCGTGACCGGCCGGCGCTACAGCGACTCGTCCGTGCACAACCAGCTGGTGGACAACGTGCTGCTGAACCGCATGATCCTGGTGGGCAGCGGGTTCCCTGCCCTGCTGCGCAACACCTCGAGGGAGCCGGGCCTCAACGACGCCGAAGGCCTGGACGCCCTGGAGCGCATGGTCCACCGGATGATCGACATGGCCGAGCTGCTCAAGCGCCAGGCAGCGGTGACCGGCGAGCCGGTGCTGCCGCTGACCGACCGCAACGAACGCGTGGAACGCCGGCTCAACAGCAGCTCCTTGGGACCAGGGCTGTGCGAGGCGTCGTGAGCGGGATGCCGCCGCGCGCCGTACCCGGTGATCCGCTTCTTGTGATCCGTACTCAGTGAGACCCCCGGAGGGGAAACCGAGCATGACGACAGAGACGAATCGAACCACTCAGGCGGCCGAGGCCGCGATGCCCACCCTCGTCGGCATCGACTTCGACACGATCCCCTGGGAGAAATGGCACAAGCCCGGTGCCGACGGCCGGGTGAAGATCGCCTATACCCAGGGGCTGCGGATCCGGCTGATGGAACTGCCGGCAGGCTTCGACGAGAAGGAATGGTGCACCCGCGGCCATCAGGGCTACGTGCTGCAGGGCGAGTTCACCATCCACTTCGACGACCGCTCCGTGCCGTGCCGGCCCGGCATGGGCTTCATCATCCCCGGAGAGGAGCGGCACCGCTCGCAGGGGTCCGACGCGGAGCCCACCGTCGTCTACGTGATCGATCAGGTGCCGGCGTCATGACCACCGTGGACAGCCCGATCGGTGAACTGCGGCTCACCATCGATGCCTTGGACCGGCAGATCGTGTCCCTGCTGGCGGAGCGGACCACCGTGGTGCGCACCCTCACCGAGTACAAGCAGGACGAGGAGACCGTGCGCTCCCCGGGCCGGGTGGAGGAGGTCGTCGCCAAGGTGCGCGGGCTCGCCGAGGAGTTCGGAATGCCTCCGGGAATCGCCGAGGCGACCTACCGCACCCTCATCGGCGAACTGACCAGGCTTCAGCTGGACCGGCTCGCCGAGCGGCAGCAGAGCGCCCGGGAAGAGGCCCGCCCGTGACCCACCGCCTCGCGGATCTGCGCACCACGCTCGCCGGGCTCGACTCGCTGCCCGGCGAGCTGGTGCGGGTACGGGAGGAGGTCCCCGCCCGGTTCGGGGTCTCCGCCCGGTACGCACAGTGGGCCGGGGCCCCCGCCCCGCCGCCCACAGGGCCGGGCCCGGCCGTCCTGTTCGAGCGGGTCACCCCCGAGTCCGGCGCGGCGAGCGCCGTACTCATGGGGCTGTACGGGACACGCCGCAGAGCCGCCGCCCTGCTGGGGCTCACCCCCGCGCAGCTGCCCTTCCGGCTGCTCGACGCGGTGGCCTCACCGGTACCGGCGGTTCACGTCAACGGCGAGACACGCTGGGCCAGGACCTCGTACGCTCCGGATCTGGCGAGCCTGCCCGTGCCGGTGCTCACCGACGAGGACGCCGGTCCCTATCTGACGCTCGGAGCGGTGCTGGCCACCGATCCGGAGACCGGCGTACGGAATCTGTCGGTCCACCGCATGTGTGTCCAGGGGCCCGATCTGCTGACCATCTGGATGCTGCCCGGCCGCCATCTGGAGCGGGCGTACCTGGCATCGCTGCGCCTCGGGAAGCCGCTGCCCGTCGCGATCCATCTCGGTCTCGCCCCCGCCATACTGCTCTCCTCCTGCTGCCCCACCTCGCTGGTCCCCGAGGAACTGGACGAACTGGCCGTGGCCGGCGCGCTCGGCGGTGCGCCGGTCGAGCTGATGCCCTGCCGCACGGTCGACGCCGACTGCATCGCGCACGCCGAGTACGTCCTGGAGGGCGAGCTGCTGGCGGACACACTGCCGGAGAACCCCTCGGGTACGGCGGCCATGCCTGAGTTCCTCGGTTACCGGGGCAGCGCCCACCCCGCGCTGCCGGTCATCCGGGTCACCGGCATCACGGCACGCCAGGGGGCCATACTCCAGTCCGTGTCGGGCCCCGGACACGAGCAGTCGATCCTGCTCGGCTTCGGGATGGAGGCCGCGGTGCTGGACCGGCTGCTGCGGCGCGGCGCCCCGGTCGTCGCGGTGCACTGCCACACCGCGGGCGGCGGCCAGCTGATGCTGGTCGTGCAGTGGCGGCACAAACGCTCCGCCGAGGACGACGCACGGGTCCGCGAGGCGTGTCAGGCGATCCTGGCGGAGTTCCGGATGATCAAGCTGGTCGTCGCCGTGGACGAGGACGTGGACCTGGAGTCCGACCAGGACCTGTGGTGGGCGATGACCACCCGGCTCCAGGCGGACCGGGACGTGGTCGTGCTGCCGGACCAGGAAGGCTTCCGCCTCGACCCCACCCAGGCGATGTCGTACTCCCCGACGCTCTCGGACGACGGCCGCACGGCGAAGGCGGTGTTCGACTGCACGGTGCCGTACGCCCACCGCGAGCGGTTCCGCCGGGTGGCGTTCACGCCGGCCCAGGAGCAGCCGTCTCCCGCACAGCGGCTGCCAGCAGGGCAACGCCTTCCGTGATGTGCGCGGTGGGCAGCGCCGCGTAGCCCATCAGGAACGTGGGCTCGGACGGCGGGTCCTGCACGTAGTACCCGGACGCCGGGTAGATGCGCACCCCGAGGCCGGCCGCCCGGTCGGCGATCCGGGCCTCGTCCCCGGCGGGCAGACCGGGCAGGGTGACCATGACGTGCAGGCCCGCCGCCTCGCCGGAGATCCGCACCCCGGCGCCGAAATGCTCGTAGAGCGCTTCCAGGAGGCGGCGCCTGCGCTGCCGGTACAGCCTGGTCATCTTGCCGATGTGCCGGGCATAGGCACCGCAGGAGATGAAGTCGGCGAGTGCTTCCTGCTCCACGGTCGCCGTGAGCCGGTCGGTGATCCACTTGATACCGAGAAAAGGCTGCACGAGGTGTCGCGGAAGGATCGCGTAACCGATGCGGAGGGAGGGGAACAGCGTCTTGCTGAAGCTGCCCACATACACGACGACGCCCCCGTGCCGGTCGGCGGCGAGAGCGGGCAGCCGGCTGTCGGAGAACGTGTACTCGTTGTGGTAGTCGTCCTCCAGGACGGTCGCCCCCCGCTCGTGCGCCCACTCCACGAGAGCACGCCGCCGCGACTCGGACATGACGCAGCCGGTCGGGAACTGGTGCGACGGCGTCACATAGACCAGCCGCACCCGGTCCGGGTCATGGCCGTGGGCCCGCACCTGGGCATCGATGTCACCGACCCGCAGCCCCTCCTCGTCCACCGGCACCGGCACCACCGCCGCCTGTGAGGTACCGAAGATCTGCCGCAGCACGGTGTGGCTGGGGTCCTCGATCACCACGACATCGTTCGGGGCGACCAGGGCCCGCACCAGGATGTCCATCGCCTGGGTCGCGCCGTTGGTGACCACGATGCTCTCGGGGGAGGCGGTCAGAGCGCGGCTCTGCCGCACCAGCGTGGCGATCTCCGTGCGCAGCGCGGGCGACCCCTCCGCGAGCCCGTAACCGAGCGAGGTCGCGTCCGCCCTGCTCAGGGCGTCGGACACGGACTGCCGCCAGCGGGCGACAGGAAAGCTGGCCAGCGCCGGTGTGCCGTGCCGGAAGTCGAGTGAGCCGCCGGTGCGGTGCATGGGCGGCGGCTCCCAGGGCTGCCACAGCGCGTGCCCCGTGTCGGTGGGCCTCGGCGGCTGAGGGGCGAGGGGGGCTCGGGAGAGGGGCCGCTCGGCCGGGGCGGGTAACTCCTCACGGGCCGCCACCTGGGTGCCGGAGCCGCGGCGCGCGGTGAGGACGCCGTTGGCGCGCAGCAGCTCGTAGGCCCTGAGCACGACGGTCCGTGACACGCCGAGCTGATGGGCGAGCTCGCGGGAGGGGGGCACGCTGTCCCCCGGGCGGAGCCGGCCGGAGCGCACCAGCGCAACGAACTGGTCGCACACCTGCTGTTGGAGGGGCAGGGCACTGTCCCGGTCCAGAACGATCAGCAGCTCGGTCGATCCCAACGCGGGTCCTTCCGGTTACGCGATGTGTTCGGACTCGAGGTCAGCCTGGTGGCGGGCCTTGAACTCCGGGTACAGGCGGCGCAGCAGTGAGGAGCTCCGGGGGTGGCGTATGCCGTGCCCGTCGGCGAGGTGTATCTCGAACTGTTCGACCTTGGGGTAGTCGCCGTACTGGTCGACGTACGTCCTGAAATGGGGGTACGCCAGCTCGGAGAACTCCTTGTCCTCGGAGGTGAAGGCCGGGGCCGGGGCGGGGACAGGATCGGGCAGCGGCTGCTGCACCGGCTCCGTGTACTGCGCGACGTACTCGTCGGCGTACTGCTCCGGGTACGGCTCCTGTTCCGTACGGGGGCCGGGGACCACACCGGCGCCGAGCGGGCGGGTGCGGCCCGGACCGGCCGGCACGGGGACCGGGCCGGGACCCAGTTCCTCGACGTACATCGGGTCGTAGCCGCTCTCGTACACGTCCTGGGGAGCATGGGCGGCGGCGAACCAGGGGCTCTCGTGGGAGCCGACGCCGTGCTGCTCGGCCTGGTCGTCGAACTGGGCCTCGGGGAGGGCCGGTGCCGGGTCCGTGTCGCGCTGATGCTGCGGCTGTTGATGGGCGGCGCGCGGCAGCTCCGGCTGCTGCTCGACGACCGGGGAGGGCGGGAGCAGCACGGGCTCGACGCCGGCGGCCGCCAGGCCTGCCGCGGCCGTGTCCGCCAGGGGGACGCCGTACTTCGCCAGTCGCAGGGGCATCAGCGCCTCCACCGGGGCCTTGCGCCGCCAGGCCCGGCCGAAGCGTGCCTGGAGACGTGCCTGGTAGATCAGCCGGTCCTGCTCGAGCTTGATCACCTGCTCATAGCTGCGCAGCTCCCACAGCTTCATCCGGCGCCACAGCTTGAAGGTGGGGATCGGCGACAGCAGCCAGCGGGTGAGGCGCACACCCTCCATGTGCTTGTCGGCCGTGATGTCGGCTATTCGGCCGACCGCATGCCGGGCCGCCTCGACGGAGACGACGAACAGCACCGGGATCACTGCGTGCATGCCGACGCCCAGTGGGTCGGGCCAGGCCGCTGCGCCGTTGAACGCGATGGTCGCGAAGGTCAGCAGCCAGGCCGTCTGGCGCAGCAGCGGGAACGGGATCCGCATCCACGTCAGCAGCAGGTCCAGTGCGAGCAGCACACAGATGCCCGCGTCGATGCCGATCGGGAAGACGAGGGAGAACGAGCCGAAGCCCTTCTTCTCCGCAAGCTCGCGGACGGCGGCGTACGAGCCGGCGAAGCCGATCCCGGCGATGACCAAGGCTCCGGCGACGACGACACCGATCAGTACGCGGTGCGTGCGTGTCAGCTGCATCGCGGCCATCCGCGACCCCCTTCCGTGCTCGAATCCAGCGGGCAAAGCCTGGCACATGCCTGCGGAGCGCGTCCCTCCGGGCTCCAGGGTCTTCGAGGAGGGACGGCGCGGGCTGTGCCGGCAGGCCGGGGCCGGGCCGGCCCCGTCGGCCGACGGCGGTGTGCTTCCTACTTGTTGGCGGTGGTGACCGAGGTCACCGCTTCCTTCGCCGCCTTGAGCGCGTCCTTCGTCAGGTCGGCGGTCGAGGGGTTCTTCGCGCCGGCGTAACCGGTGCCGTTGTAGGTGAGCACGACGACGCCGTTCGCGGTGCGGGCCACGACCGTCGCGTAGCTGAAGTCCTCGCCCGTCTTCCTCAGCTTGTAGGTGACCGTGGTCGCCTCGTCGCCGATACCGGGCGCCGCAGCCGACTTCACTTCCTTGGCCCCCTCGGTCGCCTTCGCCCGGGATATCTCCTTGCCGTACTGCTCCGTGGCGCGCTGCTCGCCGCTCAGGGCGATGGAGGCGTCGGAGTCGTAGCGGTAGAAGGAGACGTCCAGCCAGCGGTACTGGGAGCCCTTGACGCCGTTGTCGTCCAGGCCGTTCCACGAGCAGTTGCCGCGGCTCGAGACGTCCGAGGACTTGCCGGCCGTGCCCGACTTGGACTTCGTGCCCGGGACCAGGTCGGTGATCGTCTTCGTGGCGATCGAGGAGCAGGGGTCCGGCAGCTTGGCGAACTTGGCGGGTGCGACCGTCGGCGACTTCTTCGCCGACGGGGAGGAGCCGGAGGAGGACGAGTCCGAGCCCCCCTTGCTGTCGGAGTCCGACGAGCAGCCGGCGACGACGAGCATCACCGGGACGGCTGCGCAGGCGAGTATGCGGGTGAGTCGCGTGGCTGAACGGTGCATGGTTCCTTCAGTCGATCTGGGGCTGGGTTCGTCCGGTCGGCGAGGCCACCGTACGCGCAGACGGGCCATCGGCGGGCGGCCTGTGGACAACCGGTCCGGCGGAACGGGCCGGCGGTGTGCGGCTCAGTCGTTGAACTGCTCAGCCAGCCCGCGGGCCAGACTCTGCGCCTTTTCCTGCAGTTCCTTGCTGTCCGGCACCTCGGTCGTACGGGCCGGCTGCTCGACGTAGACGATGGTGACGATCACATTCGATGTGCGGAAGACCACGCTCACGGTGCGGCGCTGGGCGGTGGATCCGGCCCGGCCGAGCACATCGTCGAGGAAGGCGGCGTTGCCGAGTCCCTCGAGCATGCGCGGCTCCAGGCCCGTGGCGCTCCCGGGGCTCCCGGACGGGGTGGCGGTCGGGGTGCCGTCCGGGTCGCCGGAGCCCGGCGTCCGCGATGTCGTGGCTTCGGACGGGGTGTCCACGGGGGCGTCCCCCTTGGCGTCGTCGCTCGCGGGCGGAGCGGCGGCCCCGGCCGTGGCGGACGGGGTCTGCCCCCCTTCCCCCGGTGCGGCGGCGAGGGGCACGGAGGTCGCTGCCTGCTTCTTCGCGAAGACCTCGAGGGCGCGGTCGTCGTCGCTGACCGCCGGGTCGTAGGAGACCACACGCTCAAAGTCCACCCGGAGCTGGTGCGAGGCATCCGGCGCCTCGCCCTTCCAGCTGCACGCGACCCGGCGGTCGGTGTCATAGGTGACGGCCGCGGTTCCACGCAACACCGCCTGCTGCTGCTCCTCGGGGAGCGTGACGACGCCGGGCAGCAGGTTCTTGAGAGTCGACGCCTCGACGGAACGGCAGGGCTCGGGGAGCGTGCGGTACTTGCCGGGCGGCGCCGCGGGGGAGGCGGTGCTGCCCGGCTTGGCCGCCGCGTCGGAGCCGTCGCTGCCGGTGCCGGAGGTGCAGCCGGTGACGAGCGCCGCGAGCAGCGCCGCCGCCAGGCCGGGTACGTACGCCTTTCGTTGCACGTCACAGGCTCCCTTCTGTTGCGTGTGCGCCGCCTGTCGGCGCGGGCCGCGGGGGAAAAACGGTTGCCGCCCGAAGGCGGCCGGTGGACACAATGTGTATCGCACGCACCGCTGTGGATGCCGGGCCGCCGAGGCTTTCGCGGATATCAGGCAGGGCTTTTGCGTTATCTGTGTTTTCGGGGGAATCGGGGAGTTATGTCGTATGTAGAGGTACCGGGAGCCAAGGTCCCGATCCGGATGTGGACAGATCCGGCGACGGTCGAGGACGTGGCGATGCAGCAGCTGCAGAACGTCGCCACGCTGCCCTGGATCAAGGGCCTGGCCGTCATGCCGGACGTCCACTACGGCAAGGGCGCGACGGTCGGCTCGGTGATCGCGATGCACGGGGCGGTCTGCCCGGCGGCGGTCGGTGTGGACATCGGCTGCGGCATGTCGGCGGTGAAGACGTCGCTGACGGCGAACGATCTCCCGGGCGACCTCTCCAGGCTCCGTTCCAAGATCGAGCGGGCGATCCCGGTGGGCCGCGGTATGCACGACGACATGGTGGATCCGGGCCGGATCTACGGATTCGCGCACGCGGGCTGGGGTGACTTGTGGGAGCGGTTCGACGGGGTGGCCGACGCGGTCAAGTTCCGCCGGGAGCGGGCGACCAAGCAGATGGGAACGCTCGGAGCCGGAAACCACTTCATCGAGTTCTGCCTCGACGAGTCGGGGTCGGTCTGGCTGATGCTGCACTCCGGGTCGCGGAACATCGGCAAGGAACTCGCCGACCACCACATCGGCGAGGCCCAGAAGCTGCCGCACAACCAGGGTCTGGTCGACCGTGACCTGGCCGTCTTCGTCGCGGACACCCCGCAGATGGCGGCGTACCGCAACGACCTGTTCTGGGCGCAGGAGTACGCGAAGTACAACCGCGCCGTGATGATGGGGCTCTTCCAGGAAGTGGTCCGCAAGGAGTTCCGGAAGGCGAAGGTGGCCTTCGATCCGGTCATCTCCTGCCAGCAGGAAGATGCCGAAGGTCAGATGAGGACCGTCGAGCTCCGCCCTGGTGTGATCAGCTGCCACCACAACTATGTCAGTGAAGAGCGGTACGAGGGGATGGATCTGCTGGTCACCCGTAAGGGAGCCATCAGTGCGGGCTCGGGGGAGTGGGGGATCATCCCCGGCTCGATGGGAACCGGCTCGTACATCGTCCGCGGTCTGGGTAACCCGAAGTCGTTCAACTCTGCCTCGCACGGTGCGGGTCGGAAGATGAGCCGGAATGCCGCGAAGCGGCGCTTCTCGACGCGGGATCTGGAGGAGCAGACGCGGGGTGTGGAGTGCCGTAAGGACTCCGGCGTCGTGGACGAGATCCCGGGTGCGTACAAGCCGATCGAGAAGGTGATGGAGCAGCAGCGGGACCTGGTGCAGGTCGTGGCGAAGCTCAAGCAGGTCATCTGCGTGAAGGGCTGACCTCCAGCACTCCGCCTGATCGACAGAGCCCCGGAGTCTGCGTCCGGGGCTTCGTGGTGTGACGCGTCGTCTCGATTGGATCAGCTGAGCCCCGAGAGTCGGGTGTCAGGGGACTGCGCAGTGCCGCATGGGATCCGCGTACGGGAAGGGCCCGCACCAACGTAGGTGCGGGCCCGGCCGTCCGTTCGATTCGGACGGGATTCCCATCGTGACGTCTCCGGCGGGCCCGGTGCGCGGTGTCCTCTCAGCGGCGTGCCCAGCCGGGGCGGGGTCAGGACTTGAGGAGCGTGACCTCGGTGGTGTGGTCTCCGGTGTTGACCGTCACCGGGTAGTCGCGGTCGTTCGACTTGCCGAAGCCGCGCACTGTGGCGGTGCCGGGCCGGAAGGTGGTGCCGGGCTCCATGCTGGCGAAGGAGACGGTCCACGGGACCGGGGCCTCGGGCGTGCAGGCGACGGTCTTCTCCTCGTACCGGCCCACCGGCGTCTCACGCTTCTGAGTCTGCGAGACGTTGCCGGCGAGAGTGACCTGCGCCGGCTTGTTGCAGGTTACTGTGCCGCCGACGGTGATCTGGCCGGTCTGGGTGTCGATCTTGCCCGTAGTGTCGAGGTTCAGGCCGATGGCCAGCTCCACCGGCGGTTCGGCCGTACGGGCGTGCACCTCGCCGCGCAGGGGCACCGGGGAGCCGTTGCAGTACTGCTCGAAGGTGGCGTCGAGTTCGCGCACGTAGCCGTAGGGGCCGTAGGCGATGTGGGAGATGGTGAAGGAGCCGGTACTGGTGTCGCACCAGCGGTCGTTCTCGCCGAACTGCAGCTTGGGGTCCTCCGGTTGGGCATGAGGCCAGCGCGACGCGCCGGTGAAGGTGGCGCCGTCGGTCAGCTTCTGGCCCTCAGGGGCTTCCATGTGGAGGGACCAGCGTTTGCCTTCGGCCGTCACGACCGTGACGCCTACGGCCTGCTCGCTGGTGGGCCCGGAGACATCGAACATCTCGACCGCCCCGGCCGTGTACTGGTGGGACTGACCGTCCGATACGAATTCACCCGGCTCGCCGCTGAAACTGAGCGATCCCGAAACTGCTTCGTGGGCCTGCGCGGGGCCCGTCAGCGGGGCCGCCGTCACCGCCACGGCCAGGGCCGTCGTAAGAACGGTCGCTGCACGAGCCAGGCCGGATCCCAGCACGCTGCTTCTCATCAAGCTTCTTCTCCAAAGGGAGTGATTCCGGCCTCGGTTGACCGGAATGCCGTCACACGACGCATCACTGCATGTCAGGTACCGGTCAAGCCGGTCGGAGGGGGCGGCCGTAAAGCTCCTCAGCGACGCACCGGAAAGCTAGCAGCCGCCACTGACAAGCGGTCCGGCCGGTGCTCGTTTCGGTGGTGACCCGGCACTGGCGGTGGGCGGGGACGACCTCGTTGCCACCCGCGACGAGGACGGAGACCCGAGGCCGGCTAGGTTGCCGGGCCTGCGTGTGTGCAGGGCGACGTCGTCGGGTGCCACCACAACTACGTGGCGGAGGAGCGGTACGAGGGCATGGACCTGCTGGTCACCCGCAAGGGTGCGATCCGTGCGGGCTCCGGCGACTTCGGGATCATCCCGGGCTCGATGGGCACGGGCTCGTACATCGTGAAGGGCCTGGGGAACGCGGCGTCGTTCAACTCGGCCTCGCACGGCGCGGGCCGCAGGATGAGCCGCAACGCGGCGAAGAGGCGCTTCTCGACCAAGGACCTGGAGGAGCAGACGCGGGGCGTGGAGTGCCGCAAGGACTCGGGGGTCGTGGACGAGATCCCGGGTGCGTACAAGCCGATCGAGAAGGTCATCGACCAGCAGCGGGACCTGGTGGCGGTCGTTGCCAAGCTGAAGCAGGTCATCTGCGTCAAGGGCTGACGTCCAGCACACCACGTGATCGACCGAGCCCCGGATCCGTCCGGGGCTTTGTGGGTTCGCCGGCGGTCGGGCCTGGTTGCCACGGCTCGGGACAACCGATCGCTCGTGACGATGTTCACGCGACAGGCGCCGGGCGACAGCGTGGCTTCGCAACCGTGTCGTATCCGGCAAAACATGACACGGCCGATGAGGATATGGCGCTGGTCGCGAAATCCACATCGGTGTGGACGGTCGGCGGCCTCGACGGAAGATGAGGTGGGCGAGGTGGCGGAACCTTCGGCAGGTACGCAGGACGGTGAGAGTTCCGTCGAGCTCGGGGGCTACCAGCAGGAGCTGCAACGGTGTCTCGGCTCCTTTCAGGTGTTCGCGGTCTCGTTCGCGTTCATCTCGGTGGCCGTCGGCATCTTCGCGACGTACGACGATGTGCTGCTGACCGCGGGGCCGGTCGGCATCTGGCTGTGGGTGATCGCTGCGGTGGGGCAGACCCTGGTGGCGTTGGTGGTCGCGCAGTTCGCGGCCCGCATCCCGCTCAGCGGCTCCTCCTACCAGTGGGCTTCGCGGCTGGCCAACCCGAAGGTCGGCTGGGGCTTCGGCTGGCTGACCTTCTGTTACCTGGCGGTCGCCGTGGTGGCGTCCGACAACGCGCTCGCGAGCCAGGCACTCATGCCGCTCGCCGGCATCGAGCCGGACGAGGGCACGGCGCGCCTGATCACCATCGTGGTGCTGCTCGTCCAGGCCGTGCTCGCCGTGGCCTCGACGCGCATCGTCAGCTGGATCAATTCGGCCGCGGTCGGGCTCGAACTGGCGCTCGTCGTGGTGGTGGCGATCGCGCTCGCCATCGCTGTGGCGCTCACGGACAATGGCGCAGTCGGCAACCTCACCTCGCGCGGTGTCACTGAGAACGCCCCCGACTACTTCGCCGTCGGCGGTGGGTTGATGATCGCGATGATCATGGGACTTGCCACGCTCGTCGGCTTCGACTCCGCGGCGAACCTGGCCGAGGAGGCCAAGGATCCGTTTCGCACCGTCCCGCGCGCGATCGTGGGATCGGTCGTGGCGGCCGGAGTGCTGGGAATGCTGTTCCTGATCACGCTCACCGTCGCGATCGACGACATCCCCCGGATCACCGCCGACGGCTCACCGGTCGCGGCGATCATGCGCGATCAGCTCGGTCCGGTGATGGAGAGGACGCTTCTGGTCGCGGTCTCGTTCGCGTTCTTCGGCGCCGGGATGGTGATCATGGTCTCGTGCTCGCGGATCATTTTCGCGATGGCGCGCGACTCACGCTTCCCTGCCCACCGGCTGATGCGTCGGGTCAATCCGCACACGCAGACGCCGATCCCGGCGACGATCCTGATCTTCGCTCTGGGAGTCGTCCTAATGGTCGCCCTGCCGGGTGCCGCACTGCTGGAGCTGATCACGGCAGGGACGATCCTTCCGGCGATCACCTACGGCTCGACGATCGTTCTCTACCTGGCGGTGCGCGGACGACTGGACCGCAAGAAGGGCGCGTTCGACCTCGGACGTTTCGAGCTGCCGGTCGCGATCTGCGCGCTGGTGTGGACGCTCGTCGCGCTGTTTGTGCTGGTGGCACCCCGGGAGGCGCTCGTCTCCGTCGTGATCGTGGTCGGTCTGCTCCTCGTGGGCGGGCTGTTCTTCCTCGGCATGCTGAAATTCGACCGCCAGGCGCTGGAGACCGAGCCCGGGGACGTGCGTGCCTTTGACGAGAGGTGACCGTGTCGTTGCCGCATCCGGTGGCGGTCGTGGCGATTCGGAAGCAGGTCATTGGTGTGAAGGGACGACCAGGCCGCGTGGATTGTTGTGGATGATTCGTCGCAAGAACCGATAAAATTGCGCGAAAATCACCCATCCGGCGCAATGTTGTCACCTGGATGCCGCACACCAGGGCTAACACCGGAGTCGTTGTTGGAGAGTGACGAAAACACAATCCCCACCCGCGGTTTCACCATGGCGCGTGGCCGGCACCCGCGCGGCCTGGTCGGGAAATTGGACTTTGTCCCCCGCCTCCCCTGAGTGTGCAGCGGAAGGCAACGCAACGCTCCACTACGAGGACCAGCGAATCGAGCTGAGGTACTCCTCCTCGGTGCTGGCGGACTTTCTGGCGGTGATCGGTCAGATCGAGGCGGAGTTCCATCGGCGGTCGGGCGCAACGCGGTCCTGGTACGCCACGAACAGCGACGATTGGGCGGGGCAAAGCGTCCATGTATGACGAGTACGGCTATGGTTCAGCGGCTGCGCACCCCGATGTGATCGGCCGGGCAGGGTGGCCGGACCCCTATCTCACGTCCAACGAGGTCTCGCTGGGCGGCTATCAGGCGATGACACCCCTGACCCCGGAGATCCTTGACGAGCCGTGGGATCCGGCGGTCGAACTGGAACAAATGCTGCAGACCAACGCGTGGCAGGAGTTCGGCACAGTTCCCCCGGCACCGGACGGCGACCCGCTCGCGCGGCCGAACGAGATCACCACCGAACTGCCCTTCGCGCGGCTCTCCTCCCGCGGTCACCGGCGGCGGGCCCCCGCGCGGAAGTCCAGGTTCACGCTGGTCCAGACGGCGAGCTTCTGCCTTGCCACGCTGGGTGCGGTCGTCGTCTCCATGGTGAGCGTCTTCGGGGGCATGGTCGCCCTGGATCCGCTGCGCCACATCGCCGCACCGCGCATGGCCGAGGGGCTGGCCGGCTGGTGGCCGCTGCTGGTCTACGGGCCCTGGCTGGTTGCTTCGCTCTCCATCCTGCGTGCCTCGCTCCACCAGCGCCGTGTCGTGCACTCGTGGTCGGTCGTGCTGTTCTTCTCCACGCTCACCACCGTGCTGTGCGTGGCGCATGCTCCGCGGACGCTCACCGACGCGGCAGCGGCTGCGCTGCCTCCCCTCGCCGCCCTGGCCTGCTTCCAGCAGTTGGTCAGGCAGATCACCTTGACCCGGCCGCCTCGCCAGGCCGCCGCGCGCCATCGCACTGCCGCGTCCTCTTCCGCTCGGCCCTCGTCCCATGAGCAGGGAAGCAACTCCTCCCACGAGCAGGGAACCAAGGGGACGTGGACGCACAGCTCGATGTTCCCGTTCGGCAGCGCCGCGCGTGGCGAACAAGGACCTGTGGGAAATGCGTTTCCCCGGCAGTAGCGGACTTCGCCGCTTCTCGGCCTCGGCCAAGGGCATGGAGGAGCAGACGCGAGGTGCGGCGTGGAGCGCACAGGGAAGGCCCCGGACCGGGGCCTTCCGGCTGTGGCCGGTGATCGGGCCGGGTGGCGAACAGATCGATCTTGGTCTCGGTGCGGACCCTTGTCGGCCGACCCCTTCCCTCTCCTCGGCGGATCCCGCATCATACTCAAGAAAGTGACTAATCTTTTTCTTGAGTATGAGAGAGGGGTCCGTCATGACGACGACCGCTGACCGCTTTCGCACCGCCGTGGAGAAGGGCGACCTGGGCGCTCTGGACGACCTGTTCACCGAGGACATCCGCTTCTACAGCCCGGTGAAGTTCACCCCCTTCGAGGGCAAGGCCATGGTGCTGGGACTCTTCGGGGTGTTGCTGCGCACCTTCGAGGACTTCCGGTACATCGGGGAGTTCGACGGCACCGCCGGGACCAGCGCCGACGGCGCCGAGGCGCCGTCGGCCGTCCTGCTGTTCCGCACCACTGTGAACGGCAAGCAGATCCACGGCATCGATCTTCTGCACTTCGAGGGCGACGAATCGGGCCGGATCAAGGAGTTCACGGTGATGGTCCGCCCGCTGTCCGCCGTGCAGGCTCTGAGCGAAGCGGTGCTGGCGGGGCTGGTCGCCGACGGGCTCATCGCCGGCTGATCGAGTCCAGTTCGGCAAGGTCCTCGGTGTGGAGGCGGAGGGTGCCCGCTGCCACGTTCTCCTCGAGGTGTGCCGGTGAGGAAGTACCGGGAATGAGCAGCACGGTCGGGGACAGGGCCAGGAGCCCCGCGAGCATGACCTGGACAGGTGTCGCCCCGTGCCGGTCGGCGATGCCCTGGAGCCGCCCGGTCTCCGCGATGCCCAGGCCGCCGAGCGGGAAGTACGGCACGAAGGCGATGCGCTTGTCGGCGCAGATGCCGACCATGGCGGCGCCGGGACGGGTCACCAGGTTGAACTGGTTCTGTACCGCGACCACGGGTGCGATCTGCTCTGCCTCGGCGAGGTGCTCGGGGCGGACGTTGCTGAGACCGAGGTGCCGGATGAGGCCCTGCTCCCGCAGCGCCGCGAGGGCGCCGAACTGCTCCGAGAGCGATTCGACGCTCGGGAGACGGCGCAGATAGACAAGGTCGAGGTGGTCCCGCCCGAGTTCGCGCAGATTCCGGTGGACGGCGGCTGTCAGCTCGTCCGGGCCGGCGGGCGACATCCACTCGCCTTCGGGGGTGCGGCCGGGGCCGACCTTGGTGGCGATCACCAGGTCGTCGGCGTAGGGGTGCAGAGCGGTGCGGATCAGCGCGTTGGCCGAGAGGTGCTTGTAGAAGTAGAAAGCCGCGGTGTCGATGTGGTTCACACCCAGCTCGACCGCCCGGCGCAGGACGGCGACGGCGCGGTCGGGGTCGCCGGCCGGGCCGTCCCAGTCCGGTGCCGGCAACCGCATCGCGCCGAAGCCCATCCTGGCGATTTTCAAGTCGCCGCCGAGGTGCCAGAGTCCGGCGTGGCCGGCGTGAGCCCCGGAAATGCCGGCGGTGGTTGTCGTGGTGGTCGCATCAGTCATGTCGTTCGTGGCCATGCCGAGATCCTGCGGGCAGTCGGCACGGTCGGCGGAGGACTGGCACCTTGCTGCCACGTTGACCGACACTGGGCGGACGATGACCACTGATCAGATCGTGACCCTGCGGGGTGAGGGGGAACTGGTTCGCCGGGCCGGGCATCTGTTCGGCGCTGCCCGTCAGGAGTTCCTGTGCGCGGCAGCCGACCTGGTGACCTGGTCGGCCGGGGTGAACGCCGCTTTTGCCGAGGGCTACCGGCCCTCTCTGGTCTCGGGTCTGTCGATGCGCAAGATCTACACCCCACGGGCGCTGGCCGACGACGAGTCCGAACGCCGGCTGGTCAGGATCGCCGGCTCCGGAGCCCAGGTGCGGATCTCCACCGCGCCCCTCGCCCGCGAGGCGATCATCATCGACCGGCGGATCGCGATCCTCGCCGGGGCAGACGCCGGTGGGGTGCGGACGTACTCGGTGGTGCGGTCCCCCGATGTTGTCGACGGTGTCCGGGCGCTGTTCGGTGTGGCCTGGGAGACCGCGACGGATCTGGCCGAGTACCGGCGTCTGCGGGCCTCGCCGCCGCCCGAACTGAACGAGCAGGCCCGGGACATCCTGCGGATGCTCAGCGCCGGGCACACCGACGAGACCGCGTCACGTCATCTGGGTATGTCTCTGCGGACCTACCGCAGGCGGGTCGCCGAGCTGATGACGCTGCTCGGCGCCACGTCACGGTTCCAGGCGGGGCTGCGGGCGCGGGAGTTCGACGCGAGGAGTCGGTGAACGCAGTGAAAGAGCCGGCCGGGTGGAGGCGATCCGGTCGTTCGTCACGGTGCGCGGTGCACCTTGGAGTTGGAGGCCTGGGCGCGAGGCCGCACCACGAGAAGGTCGATGTTGACGTGGGAGGGGCGGGTGATTGCCCAGGTGATGACATCGGCCACGTCGTCGGCGGTGAGCGGATCGGCCACGCCCTCGTAGACCTTGGCGGCCTTCTCGGTGTCGCCGCGGAAACGGGTGGTGGCGAACTCCTCGGTCTTGACCATGCCGGGAGCGATCTCGATCACCCGGACCGGGCTGCCGACGATCTCCAGGCGCAGGGTCTCGGCAAGCACGTGGGCGCCGTGCTTCGCGGCGACGTAGCCGGCGCCGCCCTCGTAGGTGGAGAGCCCGGCGGTGGAGGAGAGGACCACGACCGTGCCGTCGCCGCTCGCGGTGAGCGCGGGGAGCAGGGCCTGGGTGAGGTTGAGCGTGCCGATGACGTTGGTCTCGTACATCTCCCGCCAGTCGGCCGGGTCGCCGGTGGCGACGGGGTCGGCGCCGATGGCGCCGCCCGCGTTGTTCACCAGGACGTCGACGCGGACCAACGATGCGGCGAGGGTGTCGACCGCGGGCCGGTCGGTGACATCGAGCGCATGCGCGGTGGCCTGACGGCCCGCCGCGGTGAGCTCGGCGGCAAGGGCCTCGACACGGTCCTTGCGGCGCGCGGTGAGTACGACGTGGAAACCGGCACCGGCAAGCTGTCGGGCGGTGGCCGCACCGATGCCGCTGCTGGCTCCGGTGATGACCGCGACGGGGGTCCCAGCGGCTGTCATGTCGCAACTCCTCGAGCGTGTGATCGATCCACGCCCAGGATAGGCCGGACCGCGGACCAGGTGCCGCGGTGTCCATAAGTGGATCAGCGTCCGCGAGGGGCGTACATGATCACTGCCATGCCCGCGAGGCAGATCAGCGCGCCGATGACGTCCCAGCGGTCGGGTCGGTAGCCGTCCGCGACCATGCCCCAGGCGATCGAGCCGGCCACGAAGATTCCGCCGTACGCGGCGAGGATGCGGCCGAACTCGCCTTCCGGCTGGAGCGTGGCCACGAAGCCGTAGAGGCCGAGGGCGATCACGCCGGCGCCGATCCAGATCCAGCCCCGTCCGCCGCCGTCGCTGCCCCGCACGCCCTGCCAGACGAGCCATGCGCCGCCGATCTCGAACAGCGCGGCCAGGACGAACAGGGCGACGGAGCGGGCGATGAGCATGGGTACACCCTGGCACGCAGGGTGCGGGCAACTCGCCGGGGCTGACACCTGGTCGGTCGCAGACCGGGGCAACCGTGTCTGACAGAGGCGGCCTGGCCCGGATCATCGGGGGCGCGGCGGGTCCGACAGGTCGCGGCCGCGCCGGCGTATCAGGCTCTGCGCCGTACACTCTCTGCATGGCGCAGGAGAGTTCGGGGACGCGTGACAGGCTGATGAACGAGATGTTCGCCGCCTCGCGGCGGTACATGGCCTCGTACGCACTGTTCAACCAGGCCCTCGCCGACCATCTGCGGCTGCACCCCACAGATCTGCAGTGCCTGAACCTGCTGGGACTGGAAGACCGGCCCGTCACCACCGGGCGCATTGCCGAGCTCACCGGGCTCACCACCGGTTCGGCCACGCGGCTCGTCGACCGGCTCGAGCGCGCCGGGTACGTCACGCGCGAGCGGGACGCCCATGACCGCCGGCGGGTGCTGGTGTCGCTCGTGTCCGAGCGGATGGCGGAGTTCGGCGCGCTGTGGGAGCGGGTCGGCGGCCCGTGGGCCGCCATGTTCGATGCGTACAGCGACGACGAGATCGCCCTGCTCACCGCGCACATGCGGCGCACGGTAGAGGTGAGTGCGGGCCAGATCGAGCGGCTGCGCGGCGGCGGGTTCGACGCATAGCCGCGAGCTGCGCGGGTGGTGTGCACGAGCGGCAGGGGCGGGCCTCAGGGGCCGGCGGTGCGCAGCGCGTCCGCGACGATCGCCTCCAGGCGGGCGTGGTGTGCCCCGCGCCAGTACACGCGCTCGCATGCCGTGCACTGGGCGAACACGTCGTACGACCGCTGGGTGCCCTGCTGGAGATGCTCCTGCACGGAGTCCTTGTCGGCCTCCGTCAGCTTCCCGTTGCACGCGGTGCAGCGGGTCCATGGCGCGAGTGCGGGGGCGAACCGCTCGAGCACGTCGCGCAGTTGGTCGTCCGGTCGGTCGCTGTAGATGTACGCGCCCGCCCAGATCTCACGGCGGCGCAGCAGCCCCCGGTCACGTGAGAGCAGCACCCGCCGCTCCTTCGCCGAGAGCGCGGCCAGTGCGGGGTCGCCGATGTCCTCGTTCTCGTACGCCGCATCGACGCCGAGCAGCCGCAGACGGCGGGCCAGCGTGCCGAGATGGACGTCGAGGAGAAAGCGCAGCGGTGCGCCGGGGACGTGCTGTGGCCGCTCGACACCGCACACCTCGACATGCTCGCCCGCGCGCGGGATGTGGGAGACGGGAACGTGGCGGCCGTCGACCAGCAGCCGGCCCGCCTCGGTGAGCGGGACGCCGAGCGACTCGACGACATGGCCGAGCGTCGACGAGCCGTCGGTGACCACGGCCGTACGCCCCTGACGGCGCTCCGAGGTGACGAATAGGCGCAGCTCGGGTGCGACGCTGAGGGAGATCTCCGGTCCGTTCACGGAGTAAGCATGTCATCGTGCGGTGGCTGTCAGCCAGGTGTTTCCGGCGGCTGCGGGCGAGCCCCCGAGGCGGCTCCGAGGCCCGCGCGGCGCCATGGGCGGCGTCAGGCGCGGAAGGCTTCCGCGTGTTCCTCCGCCCATGCCGTGAAGCTGCGGGGCGGGCGGCCCGTCAGCTGCTCGAGAGTGCCGGTCAGGTGCGCGGGCGAACCGTCGGTCGAAGCCCAGTAGTCGAGCAGCGCCTCGGCGAACTCGTCCGGCAGGTAGGCGGATACGGAAGCCCGCCAGGCGTCGCGGCTCACCGCGCGGACGGCGATGCCGCGGCCCACGACGCGCTCCAGGATCGCGATCTGCTCGGCGAAGGTGAGCGACTGCGGACCTGTCAGGTGGTAGGTCCCGCCGCGCAGCTCCGGCCTGGTCAGGACGGCGACGGCGGCCTCCGCGAGATCACGCTCATGGACGGGGTCGCCGTAACTGCCCGGGTAGGGCAGCTCGATGACGCCGGAGGACCGCAGGGCCCGCGCCCACTGCCGGGCGTTGCCCGCGAATGCGCCGGGCCGCAGGACGGTCGTCGTGACGGGTGCGGCCGCCAGCGCCTGCTCGACCGCGAGATGGGACGCGGCGATCGGGTTGTCCGCGGCGTCCGGGTCCAGAACCGAACTGGAGGAGAGCAGCACGATGTGCTCGACGCCCGCCGAGGCCGCCTGTTCGGCGAAGGCCCTGATGTGCGAGGGCTCGGCATAGAGGAAGACCGAGGTGACGGAGTCGAGGGCGGCCGCGAAGGTCGAGGGCTCGTCGAGGGCGCACCGCACGGAATCGACGCCCCGGGGCACGGTGAGCTTGTCGGGGCTGCGGGACCCGGCCCGGACGCTCAGGCCCTGCTCGTGCAGGAGTGTGAGGAGGGTGGAGCCGACGGTGCCGCGGCTTCCGGTGACGAGGATCGGCATGGCGGATTCCTTGGGCTGGAGGAAGAGTAATGCGTTACGCAGAAGCTGCGTTACGCAGATAAATATCCGTGAAAATGGGCCCGCTCGTCAAGCGGGCCCGATGCGGCGCTCAGAACCGCCCGAGGTCGATGCGCCAGTCGTGGGACCGGAGCTGCTGCCCGGGCGGGTACTCGAACTCGCACTCGCCGACCAGCGTGAAGCCCGCCTTCCGGCACACCGCGTTGGACGGGCCGTTGCCCACGGACGGGAAAGCGTGCAGGAAGCGGTGCTTGCGCGCCGCCCTGGCCTGCTCGACCGCAGCGAGCGTGCCGGCGGTCGCGATGCCCCGCCCCTGGAAGCCGGGCAGCACGCTCCAGCCCGTCTCGTACACCTGCCGGCCGTTCCAGGTCTTCTCCCAGAATCCGACTGTCCCGGCCGCCCGCCCGTCGGGCTCCCAGACGATGCGGAACATGCGGCCCCGGCCGGTGCGGTCCGCGCTCAGGTACACGTACCGCCCATGCCGTAGGACCAGCTGCTCCTCGGTCTCCGGGCCGCCCAGGTGGTCCATCAACTCGGGTGCGTTCGCGGCGCGGAGGAGGTCGAAGTCGTCCTCGGACCACGGCTCGATGCGGATCGTCGATGCGTTCTTGCCCATGCGTCGCACTGTAGGCCGGGGCTCTGACACCGCACGCGGACTACGCAGCGCCCGCCCGGGCGTACGCGGTCGGCGGCACGCCCACCGTCGCCGTGAAGTCCCGTACGAGATGGGCCTGATCGCTGTACCCGAGTTCCGCCGCCAGCGCCGCCCAGTCGAGTCCGCAGCCGCCGTTCTCGCCGTACTCCGCGCGCTCCAGCGCCTCATGGATGCGGTAGCGCAGGATCACCCACTTCGGGCCCACGCCGACGTACGTCGCGAACAGGCGCTGCAGCGAGCGGACCGACACCCCTTCCGCGGCGGCGAGTTCGGCGACGCGCCGGACCGAGCGGTCGGAGCGGACGGTTTCCACCAGCTCCATGGCGTGCAGTGCGTGCGGGTCGGCCCGCGGAGCCAGACCCAGCAGGAACGCGTCCAGGGCCGTCACCCGGGCGTCCTGATGGTCCGGCAGTACGACTGCGTCCACGGCGCTCTGCCCGGCGCCGGACACGACGTCCGCGAGCGGCACCCGCCGGCCTGTCCACTCGGACACCGGCCACTTCGGGGCGAACGGCCGGAAGCCGCCGGGCCGGAACTTGACTCCGCACACCCGGCCGCGCCCTGTCAGCTTCTGGGTGAACAGCTCCAGCCCGATCCCCGCGACCTCGGCCCAGGCAGGCTCGTCGCCGAAGCGCTGGAACACCATGTTCACGCAGGGGTGGGGTACGACATGCGAGGCGTAGGGCTCGGTCAGATCCCAGTCGATGAGCCAGTAGTGCTCGAGATACGGACGCAGCTCGGGGGCGGGCTCGCGGCGGCGGAAGTCGACGCGCGCGAAGAGCTCGCGGGCTTC
Organism: Streptomyces sp. NPDC006208; assembly: GCF_040613775.1. Classification (NCBI taxonomy): domain Bacteria; kingdom Bacillati; phylum Actinomycetota; class Actinomycetes; order Kitasatosporales; family Streptomycetaceae; genus Streptomyces; species Streptomyces sp. NPDC006208. Next base: position 48,780 of record NZ_JBEXSW010000056.1, read on the forward strand.
GACTATGCCTTGGGTGTCAGTGCGCGGCCCCGCCATGCCGGGGATCCTACGTCGCGTTTCTTCAAGACGCACAGGCGTGCGCCGCCCTACGGTCGACGCATGACGAACAGCATCAGTGACCTGCTCCGATCGGCGGCCGATCAGGCCGTTCCGATCGTGCGGGGAATTACCGACGACCACCTCGCCGACCCGACGCCGTGCGCCGAGTACGACGTACGCCAGCTGACCGATCACCTCATGCAGGTCGTGATCAACTTCCAGGCCCTCGCGGCGAAAGGGCATCCGGACTTCGGCGTGGAGCCGCACTTCGTCGAGGGTGGCGGCGACTGGCGGGCCCGGTTCGCTGCGGAGACCGCCGCCCTCGTCTCGGCGTGGGCGGCGCCCGGGGCCGAGGAAGGCACGTCGGGGAGGATGGGTCTGCCTGCACGGACGGTCGGCACGATGGTGCTGGGCGATCTGACCGTGCATGCGTGGGATCTGGCCCGTGCCACCGGCCAGGAGTTCACACCGGACCCGGTCGTCGTCGCGGAGGTCTGGCCGGCGCTCACCGAGCTGGCGCCGAAGGCCCGCGAGGGCGGGGTGTTCGCCGAACCGGTGACCGTGGGCACGGAGGTGTCCGACTTCGACCGTGTGCTGGCGCTGACCGGCCGCGACCCGCAGTGGAGGGCTCCCTAGGACTTGTCCGGCCGATCATGTGCGGAGCCAGATGGTGAGGGCTGCGGCGGTGGCGGTGCCCAGGTAGACGTAGCGGCGCTTGTCGTAGCGG
>NZ_JBEXSW010000057.1:0-48548 GCF_040613775.1 Streptomyces sp. NPDC006208
CGGCGTGGGCGAGGACGGCCTCTTCCACGGGGTACAGACCCTGCGGCAGCTGATCGACGGCGGGTCGGTCGCCGGAGTCCTGATACGCGACTGGCCGGGTACGGCCGTACGCGGCACGACGGAGGGTTTCTACGGACAGCCGTGGGACCACGAGCAGCGGCTGGCGCAGCTCGACTTCATGGGCCGCACCAAGCAGAACCGCTACCTGTACGCGCCGGGCGACGACGTGTTCCGCCAGGCGCGGTGGCGCGAACCGTATCCGGCGGCACAGCGTGCGGAGTTCCGCGAGCTCGCCGAGCGCGCGCGCCGCAATCATGTCGGCCTCGCCTGGGCCGTCGCACCCGCGCAGTCGATGTGCCTGGCCGACGACGGTGACCTCAAGGCGCTGACGCGCAAGATCGACGCGATGTGGGCGCTGGGGGTGCGCGCCTTCCAGCTGCAGTTCCAGGACGTCAGCTACAGCGAGTGGCACTGCGGCAAGGACGCCGACACCTTCGGCTCGGGCCCCGAGGCCGCGGCGAGGGCCCAGGCCCGGGTGGCGGACGCGGTGGCCCGGCATCTGGCGGAGCGGCACCCGGAGGCGGAGCCGCTGACCCTGATGCCGACGGAGTACTACCAGGAAGGCGCCACCGACTACCGCCGGGCGCTGGCGAAGGAGCTGGACGGCCGGGTCCGGGTGGCGTGGACCGGCGTGGGCGTGGTGCCGCGCACCATCACCGGACGGGAACTGGCAGGCGCACGGGACGCGTTCGCGCACCCGCTGGTCACCATGGACAACTACCCGGTCAACGACTACGCGCAGGACCGGATTTTCCTCGGCCCCTACACGGGCCGGGAGCCCGCGGTGGCGAACGGCTCGGCGGCCCTGCTCGCCAACGCCATGGAGCAGGCCTCCGCATCCCGTATCCCCCTGTTCACCGCCGCCGACTACGCCTGGAACCCGAAGGGTTACCGCCCCCAGGAGTCCTGGCAGGCCGCCCTGGACGATCTGTCGGACGGCGATCCGAAGGCCCGTGAGGCGCTGGGCGCCCTGGCCGGCAACGACGCCTCGTCGATACTCGATCCGGGGCACGAGTCGGCGTATCTGCGGCCGCTGCTGGCGGAGTTCTGGCGCACACGCGCCACGACGGACACCAGGGCCAGGGACCGGGCCGCGGCCGGACTGCGGGCCGCCTTCACTGTGATGCGCCGGGCACCGCAGGATCTGAAGGGGACGGCCGGCGGCCGGCTCGTCGGCGAAGTGGGCCCGTGGCTGGAGCAGTTGGCGCGCTACGGCGCCGCCGGTGAGCTCGCCGTCGACATGCTGCAGGCACAGGCGCGCGACGACGGCGAGAGCGCCTGGCGTGCGTCACTCGCGCTGGAGCCGCTGCGCACCGCGCTGCGGCGCAGCCGGGCCACCGTGGGCAAGGGAGTGCTGGCGCCGTTCCTGGACCGGGTGGTGAAGGAGTCGGAGGCCTGGACGGGTGCGAACCGGGCCACGGCGGGCAAGGACACGCTGTGGCTGGACCGGCCCCGGCCGGTCACCGCGGTCACGGCGATGACCGAGCCGGTGAACGGCTCGGCCGGGCGGCTCGAGGCGCACGTACCCGGCGAGGGCTGGCGGGAGCTCGGTGCGCTGTCGCCGAGCGGCTGGACCCAGACGGACGCCAAGGGGCTGCGGGTGGACGGGCTGCGGATCGCCTCGTCCGGGAGCGTCCCGCAGGCTCCGGTGCCGGTGCGCTCCGTCGTGCCGTGGTTCGCGGACGAGCCGGCCGCCGGGCTCGATCTCGTACGCCCCGAGACCAGCGCGGAGATCGGCGGCGCCCCGCAGAAGGCGGGCGTGCGGCTGACCGCGCAGCGCCCCGGTGACGTGCGCGGCGCGCTCACGGCGAAGGCGCCGGCCGGTATCGACGTGGCGGTGCCGAAGGAGGCACGGGTGCCGCGGGGGCTGGAGACGACCGTGCCGGTGCAGGTCACCGTTCCGGCGGACACCCCGCCCGGTGAGTACGAGGTGCCGTTCTCCTTCGCCGGCCAGGAGCGCACCCTCACGGTGCGTGCCTACCCCCGCACCGCCGGCCCGGACCTGGCCTCGACGGCGGGGTCCAGGGCCTCCTCGTCGGGTGACGAGACTCCTGAGTTCCCGGCCGCCGCGGCGCTCGACCGCGACCCCGCGACCCGCTGGTCCTCGCCGGTGGGCCCCGACGCCTGGTGGCAGCTGGAGCTGGCGCACCCGGAGCGGGTGGGTCAGGTGGTGCTGCACTGGCAGGACGCGTACGCGACGCGGTACCGCCTCCAGGTCTCGTCCGACGGGCGCACCTGGCGCACGGCGGCGACGGCCGCGCACGGCACCGGCGGCCGCGAGATCGTCCGCATGGACGCGCGCGACGCCCGCTTCATCCGCGTCCAGTGCGACGAGCGGGCCACGCCGTACGGCTACTCCCTCTTCTCGGTGGAGGCGTACGCGGTCGCGGAGTGAACGGGTGCCGGGCCGAGCAAGCCGCTCGGCCCGGCACCCGGCACGGCCCGGCACCCCAAATGCAAAATGGCCTGCGATCTTCAGGCAGAGATGCCGTCGATCCGGGCCATTGCGTCGTCCGCGCCGTACGGCTGCAGGTATGGCAGCCAGCGCGGGTCCCTATGTCCGGTCCCGATGATGCGCCACGCGAGTCCGCTCGGCGGGGCAGGCTGGTGGCGCAGGCGCCAGCCCACCTCGTGCAGGTGCCGGTCGGCCTTGACGTGATTGCAGCGGCGGCAGGCCGCCACCACGTTGTCCCAGGCGTGCTGTCCCCCGCGACTGCGCGGAATGACATGGTCGACGCTGGTTGCGACGCCACCGCAGTACATACAGCGCCCGCCGTCGCGGGCGAAGAGCGCTTTGCGGGTGAGAGGAACGGGCCCCCGGTAGGGGACCCGCACGAACCGTTTGAGCCGGACCACGCTGGGCGCGGCGACGGCACGGGTCGCACTGTGCATGAAGGCGCCGGATTCCTCGAGGCAGAGAGCCTTGTTCTCCAGGACGAGGACGAGCGCGCGGCGGAGCGGTACGACGCCGAGCGGCTCGTACGACGCGTTGAGGACCAGGACGTGCGGCACGGTGGATGCCTCCTTGTACGCCGGCGGCGCGTGGCTCGCGCCGGGACGATCTGTCTTCAGTTTCTCCTCATGGCAGGTCCGAGCGCCACCACGTGCAGGTAACGGGCTCGAGGTGTTTTCCACCACAGCAGCTCACCCGTCCATTCCCGGGTGAGCCTTGTCTCTCCCTCCCGCAAGCGCGCCGAACCACGGCCTCCGCCCCGTTAGGGTTATTGATCTGCCCGACGCAAACCTGGAGGTTTCCCCCGTGAGTGCGTTCTGGTCGTCCGCCCTTCTCGGCGCCGATCCGTCGTCCGAGCCCGTCTCCCTCGACGAGGCGGCCGAGCAGGCGGCGGGCGCCGCGGGCTGGGTGGAGGAGAACTGGTCCACCTGGCTGAACACCGGCCTGCGGATCGCGCTGATCCTGGTCATCGCGCTGGTGCTGCGCATGCTGGTGCGCCGCGCGCTGACGAAGCTGATCGCGCGGATGAACCGGTCCGCACAGTCGGTGGAGGGCACGGCACTCGGCGGTCTGCTCGTCAACGCCGAGCGGCGCCGGCAGCGCTCGGAGGCCATCGGCTCCGTGCTTCGCTCGATCGCGTCCTTCCTGATTCTGGGCACGGCCGGTCTGATGATCCTCGGCGCGTTCAAGATCGATCTGGCCCCCCTGCTCGCCTCCGCGGGTGTTGCGGGTGTCGCGATCGGTTTCGGTGCGCGCAATCTCGTCACCGACTTCCTCTCCGGTGTCTTCATGATCATGGAGGACCAGTACGGCGTCGGGGACTCGATCGACGCGGGGGTGGCCTCGGGCGAGGTGATCGAGGTCGGCCTGCGGGTGACGAAGCTGCGCGGCGACAACGGCGAGATCTGGTACGTGCGCAACGGCGAGATCAAGCGGATCGGCAACCTCAGCCAGGGCTGGGCGACCTCGGCGGTCGATGTCACCGTCCGCTCCTCGGAGGACCTGGACCAGGTCAGCGCAGTGATCAGCGAGGTGGCAGAAGGCATCGCCAAGGCCGATCCGTGGAACGAGCAGCTGTGGGGCCCGGTGGAGGTGCTGGGTCTGACCGAGGTGCTGCTGGACTCGATGACCTTGCGGGTCGCCGCGAAGACGATGCCGGGCAAGTCCCTCGGCGTGGAGCGGGAGCTGCGCTGGCGGCTCAAGCGCGCGTTCGACGCGGCGGGTATCCGTATCGTCGGCGGGCTGCCTCAGCAGCAGACGGAGGAGGCCGCTGCCGACCCGACCGCCGCGATGGCCGCTCCGTCCGCCTACGCCTCGACGACGTCGCCGCAGTCCATGGCGGCGTCCCCGATCGCTCCTCCGGCGAATCTGGCGAAGTGATCCAAGGCCCGACGGCTCAGGCCGCAGGGCCTTGGGCCGGACCCGGCGCCGCCCCACCGCAACGCCCCCTCAGGTAACGCTTTGGTTGCCCAGGGGGCGTTTGCCATTGACGGGCCCCCGACGTGCGCCCTACGTTCCTCGTACGGATTAGGAAACTTTCCTAACAGTGCAGGTCGAGAGGCAGGTGCAACCGTCATGGCCGGAACCACCCCCGGTACCCCGCGTGTACTGCGCGCCATGAACGACCGTGCCGCCCTCGATCTGCTGCTCGAGCACGGCCCGCTGTCCCGGACTCGGATCGGGAAGCTCACCGGCCTCTCCAAACCCACCGCCTCCCAGCTGCTCGCCCGGCTGGAGGCCGCGGGCCTTGTCGTCGCCACCGGCACCACCGAGGGCCGACCGGGCCCGAGCGCCCAGCTGTACACGGTCAACGCACACGCCGCCTACGCCGCCGGCCTCGACGTCACCCCGCTGCGCATCCGCGCCGCCGTCGCCGACATCACCGGCACGACCGTGGGCGAGTTCGAGCTCGCCACCCCGGGACGGCGCGCCGAGAGCGTCGTACGGCAGGTCACCGACGCCCTGGACGGCGCGGTGAAGGCCGCCGGCGTGACCCGCGCGGAGGTGCACCGGCTCGTGATCGGCACCCCCGGCGCCTTCGACCCGTCCACCGGGAGGCTGCGGTACGCCTCGCACCTCCCCGGCTGGCACTCCCCCTCGCTGCTCGACGAGCTGGCCGCCGCCCTGCCGATGCCGGTCGAGTACGAGAACGACGTCAACCTCGTCGCCGTGGCCGAGCAGCGCCTCGGCGCCGCCCACGGCCATGAGAACTTCGTGCTGCTGTGGAACGAGGAGGGCCTCGGCGCCGCCCTTGTCATCGGCGGCCGGCTGCACCGCGGCTTCACCGGAGGCGCCGGCGAGGTCGGCTTCCTGCCCGTGCCCGGCGCCCCGCTGGTGCGCCAGGTGACCAGGGCGAACAGCGGAGGCTTCCAGGAACTGGCCGGCGCCCAGGCGCTGCCCCGGCTGGCCCGGGAACTCGGTGTCGAGGGCGTCGGCCACGGACCGCACACCGAGGTGGCGACCGGTCTGGTGGCCCGGGCCGCCGAGGCCGGCACGGGTCCGTACCGGCAGCTGCTGGACGCCTACGCGACCGCGCTCGCCACCGGTCTGGCGTCCATGGTCGCCGTACTCGACCCGGAGCTGGTCGTCCTGTCCGGCGATGTGATCGCCGCCGGCGGTGAGGTGCTGCGCGACCGCGTGCAGGCGGAGCTCACCGAACTGGCCGCGTCCCGGCCCCGGCTGGTGCTCGGCGCCGTGCGCAGGCATCCGGTGCTGCGCGGCGCGCTGGAGAGCGCGCTGGCCACCACGCGCGACGAAGTCTTCGACACCTCCCGCTGAACCCCCGACGGCACCGCCGGACACACCACCTGAGCACCTCTCCCCTTCCCCCGACCACCCATGTCACAGGGAGACACCGCCATGCCCACATACCGCCGGACAACGGCCGTCGTACTGGCCGCGGCCGCCTCGAGCGCCCTGCTCCTCTCCGCCTGCACGGGATCGAACGACGCAGGCGCGGGCGACGATCCGAACGCGAGGACGACGCTGACCTTCTGGCACGGGTGGAGCGCCCCGAGCGAGGTCGCCGCGATCGAGGCGAACATCAAGACGTTCGAGGACAAGCACCCCAACATCAAGGTGAAGGTCGTCAAGGGCATCACCGACGAGAAGCTCAACCAGGGCCTGCGCACAGGCGGTTCGAGCGCGCCGGACGTGGTCTCGTCCTTCACCACCGACAGCGTGGGCCGGTTCTGCTCCTCCAGGGCGCTGACCGATCTGGGGCCTTTCCTGGACACGTCCGGGATCGACCCGGCGACGACGTTCCTGCCGCAGATGGCCAGGTACACCGAGCACGACGGCACGCGCTGCACCGTGCCGCTCCTGGGTGACGCGTACGGCCTCTACTACAACAAGACGGCCTTCAAGGAGGCCGGCATCACCGCCCCGCCGAAGACGCTGTCCGAGTTCGACGCGGCCGTGAAGAAGCTCACCAAGGCGAAGGGTGACGGCTTCGAGCGGCTCGGCTTCATGCCGCTCTACCTGGGCTACGAGACGACAGTCGAGCACTACGGCGGCCAGTTCGGCGTCACGTACGCCGACGCGGGCGGCAAGTCGAACACAGCCGAGGACCCGGCCGTGAAGGCCATGTTCACCTGGCAGAAGAAACTGGTCGACGACCTCGGCGGCTACCGGAAGCTCAACAAGTTCCGTACGTCCCTCGGCGACGAGTGGGGTGCGAAGCACCCCTTCCACACCGGCCAGGTCGCCATGCAGCTCGACGGCGAATGGCGCGGCAAGATGGCCACCGACGCCGAGCTGGACTTCGAGATCGGTGCGGCGCCCTTCCCCGTCCCGGACGACCGGGCCGCCGACTACGGCAAGGGCTATCTGTCGGGCACCGTCCTCGGCATCGCGAGCAACAGCCCCAGGAAGAACGCCGCCTGGGAGCTGGTGAAGTACCTCTCCACCGACACCGACGCGGTCGTCTCCTTCGCCAACGCCATCCACAACGTGCCCTCGACCATGGCGGCGCTGAAGTCACCGAAGCTGAACAACGACCCGCTGTACCGCACCTTCGTCGACATCGCACAGCATCCCAAGAGCTCGCACGCCCCCTCGTCCGTCAACGGCGGCGCCTTCCTGCTCACGCTCCAGGACCACGCCATCGCCTACGAGAAGGGCGCCGAGAAGGACCTGGACGCGCTGCTGAGGAAGAACGACGCCCAGGTCGACAAGGACAACGAGCAGGCCGGCTGATGACCACCGTTCCTGTCCCGTCGGCGGCGCTGCGGGCCAAGCGCCGCCGGTCGGCGCTGCGCACCCTCGGCTTCCTCTCCCCCTGGCTGGTCGGCTTCAGCGTGTTCTTCGCGTACCCGCTGATCGCGACCGTCTACTTCTCGTTCATGAAGTACGACGGATTCACCGCGCCGAGCTGGGTGGGCCTCAAGAACTGGGCGTACGTCTTCCAGGACAACCCGTTCTTCTGGCCTGCCCTGCGCAACACGCTGTGGCTGGTGCTGGTGATGGTCACCTGCCGCGTCGTCTTCGGGCTCGGCATCGGTGTGCTGATCACCCGGATCAGGACGGGCGCGGGGTTCTTCCGCACCGTGTTCTATCTCCCTTATCTGGCCCCGCCGGTCGCGGCGACGGTGTCGTTCGTCTTCCTGCTCAACCCGGGTACGGGGCCGGTCAACACGATCCTCGCCGCGATCGGCCTCGGCGAGCCCGACTGGTTCAACGACCCCGGCTGGTCGAAGCCCTCGCTCACCCTGCTCGCGCTGTGGTGCATCGGCGACCTCATGGTCATTTTCATGGCGTCCCTGCTCGATGTGCCCAAGGAGCAGTACGAGGCCGCCGAACTGGACGGCGCGAGCGCCTGGCAGCGGTTCCGGTTCGTCACGCTGCCCAACATCTCGCCGATCGTGCTGTTCGCCGTGATCACCGGAGTGATCGCGACGATGCAGTACTACACCGAGCCCCTGGTGGCCGCGAAGGTCGCCAGCGGTGTGATCGGCGGCTCCGGGCAGCACTTCGAGCCCGGCTACCCCGACAAGTCCACGCTCACCGTCCCGCAGGTCGTGTACAACCTGGGCTTCCAGCGCTTCGACACCGGGGCCGCGTGCGTGGTCGCACTGGTGCTGTTCGTGCTGGCCATGGTGTTCACGGTGTTCCTGATGCGTCGGCGCAGCGGCTTCATGTCGCCGGAGGACTGACCGCCCATGACAACGGAACTCTCCCTGCCGCGTACGGCGCCGACGCCGGCGTCCGGCACGAACAGCTCTGCGGCCCGGACGGCGCGCCGCCGGGCGGCCCTGGAGTGGATCGCGCTCCACTCGCTCGCCCTCGCCGCCGCCCTGTTCTTCCTGCTGCCGTTCGTCTTCGTCTTCCTGACCGCCGTGATGAGCGGTGACCAGGCGCTGACCCGGGACCTGTGGCCGCACACCTGGGAGTGGGGCAACTTCGCCGATGTGTGGAACACGCCGGGCTTCCTGACCTGGTGGCGCAACACGCTGCTGTACGCGGGCGGGGGCACCGTCCTCGCGGTGGGCAGCAGTCTGCCGGTCGCCTACGCGCTCGCGAGGTTCCGCTTCCGCGGGCGCAACGTGATGATGATGCTCGTCATTGCGGCGATGATGCTGCCGCCACAGGTGATCATCGTCCCCATGTACCTGTTCTGGGCCGAACAGCTGGATCTGGCGGGCACGCTCTGGCCGTTGATCATCCCGTTCGCGTTCGGCAACGCGTTCACGATCTTCCTGCTGCGCCAGTTCCTGCTGACGATCCCGCGCGAGTACACCGAGGCGGCCCGGATCGACGGCTGCGGCGAGTTGCGCACGCTGGTCACGGTCGTGGTGCCGATGGCCCGGCCGGCGATCGCCGCTTGTGCGCTGTTCCACTTCTTCTACTGCTGGAACGACTACTTCGGCCCGCAGATCTACGCTTCGGAGAACCCGGCCGCCTGGACGCTGAGTTACGGCCTGGAGTCCTTCAAGGGAGCGCACCAGACGGACTGGAATCTCACGATGGCCGCGACCGTGCTGGTCATGGCCCCGGTGATCATCGTCTTCTTCTTCGCCCAGAAGGCATTCGTCGAGGGCGTCACACTGACCGGAGTGAAGGGCTGATGGACACATGAAGCTCGCAGTCGTGGGTGGCGGATCCACCTACACACCGGAGTTGATCGACGGCTTCGCCCGGCTGAGGGACACCCTGCCGATCAGCGAGCTGGTGCTGATCGACCCGGCGGCCGGCCGGCTGGAACTGGTCGGCGGCCTGGCCCGGCGCATCTTCGCCAGGCAGGGCCACTCCGGGAAGATCGTGACGACCTCGGACCTGGACGCGGGTGTCGCAGGCGCCGACGCCGTACTGCTGCAGCTGCGCGTGGGCGGCCAGGCCGCCCGCCACCAGGACGAGACCTGGCCGCTGGAGTGCGGCTGCATCGGGCAGGAGACGACAGGCGCCGGCGGGCTCGCCAAGGCGCTGCGCACCGTGCCCGTGGTTCTCGACATCGCCGAACGGGTGCGGCGCGCGAGCCCCGATGCGTGGATCATCGACTTCACCAACCCGGTCGGCATCGTCACCCGGGCCCTGCTCCAGGCCGGGCACAAGGCCGTCGGGCTGTGCAACGTCGCCATCGGTCTCCAGCGCAGGTTCGCAGCCCTCCTCGAGGTCGCCCCGGCCGATGTGCATCTGAACCATGTGGGCCTCAACCACCTCACCTGGGAGACAGGTGTGCGACTCGGAGGTCCCGAGGGGGCCGATCTGCTGCCGAAGCTGCTGGCCGATCACGGTGACCGGATCGCCGACGACCTGCGTCTGCCGCGCGCGGTGCTCGACCGGCTCGGCGTCGTCCCCTCGTACTACCTGCGCTACTTCTACGCGCACGACGAGGTGGTGCGGGAGCTGCGGACCAAGCCGTCACGGGCCGCCGAGGTCGCCGAGATGGAGCGGCAGCTGCTCGAGATGTACGGCGACCCGACGCTCGACACGAAGCCGGAGCTGCTGGCCAGGCGAGGCGGCGCCTTCTACTCGGAGGCGGCGGTCGATCTGGCGGCGTCACTGCTCGGCGGGGGCGGGAGCACGTACCAGGTCGTGAACACGTACAACAACGGCACGCTGCCGTACCTCCCGGCCGACGCCGTGATCGAGGTGCAGGCCGCCGTCGGCCCCCAGGGCGCCACGCCGCTGCCCGTACCCGGGCCGGACCCGCTGTACAGCGGGCTGATCGCGAACGTGACGGCGTACGAGGAGCTGGCGCTGGAGGCTGCGCTGCGCGGCGGCCGCGACCGGGTGTTCAAGGCGCTGCTGGCCCACCCGCTCATCGCCCAGTTCGAGTACGCGGACAAGCTCACCGATCAGCTGATCGCGCACAACCAGGAGCACCTCGCGTGGGCGTGAGAGCCGCGGTCCTCGCCATCGACGCGGGCAACAGCAAGACCGATGTGGCCTTTGTCGGGGCCGACGGGTCGGTGCTCGCCACCGCCCGCGGGGGCGGCTTCCAGCCGCCGGTCGTCGGTGTCGAGGCGGCGTTCGACGCGCTCGGCTCGACCGTCGACGAGGCGCTGGCGCGCGCCCGTGACCGGGGCGAGCCGGTCGACGAGGTCGGCCATGTGTCGGCCTGCCTCGCCAACGCCGACCTGCCGGTGGAGGAGAAGGAGCTCACGGCCGCGCTGCGGGGGCGTGGCTGGGGCGGGACGGCGGAGGTCCGCAACGACACGTTCGCGATCCTGCGTGCAGGCGTCGACGAGCCCCGGGGCGTGGCCGTGGTGTGCGGCGCGGGCATCAACTGCGTGGGCATGCTGCCGGACGGCCGCACGGCCCGCTTCCCCGCGATCGGGACGATCTCCGGGGACTGGGGCGGCGGCGGGGGTCTGGCCGAGGAGGCGTTGTGGTTCGCGGCGCGGGCCGAGGACGGTCGGGGCGAACCCACGGCGCTGCGTACGGCGCTGCCCGCACACTTCGGCCTGGACTCGATGTACGCGCTGATCGAGGCAATGCACCGCGGCCGCATCCCGCTCACGCGCAAGCACGAGCTCACGCCGGTGCTGTTCGCGACGAGCGCGGCGGGCGATCCGGTCGCCCGTTCACTGGTGGAGAGGATGGCGGACGAGGTCGTGGCGATGTCCACGGTCGCGCTCGCGCGGCTCCAACTCCTCGACGAGGAGGTCCCGGTGCTGCTCGGCGGCAGTGTGCTGGCGGCCCGGCATCCCGAACTTGAGGACCGCATCCGCGCGTTGCTGGCGGTCAGGGCGCCGAAGGCGGTGGTGGACGTGGTGACCGCTGCGCCGGTGCTGGGCGCGGCCCTGCTGGGGCTGGACCGTGTCGGGGCGACGGCCGGGGCGAGGGCGAGGCTGCGGACGTACTACGCGTAGCGCGCGGCGGGGGCTGATTTCCCTCCGCGGGTGCGGGCGGCGGGGCGCGGTGGGGGGACACATGCGCGGCCGGGCGCGCGAGGCCGCATCGGAGCGATTCCGGCCATGACTTGACCACCCGTCCGGGTGGCATCGGCCGCGGAGTGGAACCGATCAAGGACCGCAGGCGTATTCATGGTGGGGACAGAGTGGGGGGATCGACCGGGCAGGACCTGCGTTGCCAGGACTTGAACAAGATCCAGTCAATTCTGGTGTGAGACAGTTCCCTCCGGCCATACTGCTGGCCGGGAGTCGTCCTAAGGACCCGCCGGGGGGTGGGACCGACGTCAGCGACCGAGGGGGAGGTCACGTGACACACCTGCCGAATGTGCGTACCGCGCCTCAGTCGGCTCCGCCGCCCGCGCCCGCGCAGCCACCGGCCGGGCCGCCTGCGGGCCGTGGCGCATGGGCAGAGATCCGGCGGCGGCTGCGGGCCGCGGCCACGACCGAGCCCGGGCGGCTGCAGATCATCGGGGCCGTGCTCGCGGCGTTCGTGCTGGCCTTCGGCGTGGTGACCGCCTTCGAGACCGCCGACCGGGCCGCCGCGGCGGACGACGTGGTGAGCCGCAGTCAGCCGCTGAGTGCCGACGCCGCCTCGATCTACCGCACGCTGGCCGACGCGGACACCGCGGCCTCCAGCGGCTTCCTGGCCGGCGCCGAGGAGCCCCGGGCGGTCCATGAGCGGTACGAGAAGGACATCGCGCTCGCCTCCCGGCTGCTGGTCAAGGCCGCCGCGAACACGGACAGTTCGAGTGAGTCGGGCCACCAGATAGCCACGCTGAACGAAGGCCTGCCGCGCTACACCGGCCTGATCGAGACCGCCCGGGCCAACAACCGGCTGGGCCGGCCGCTGGGCGGCGCCTATCTCCGGTTCGCCAACGAGCAGATGAGCAAGCAACTCCTGCCCGCGGCCGAGAAGCTGTACGACGCGGAGACGGCCCGCCTGGAGCAGGACGACGACGACGCCCGTTTCTGGCCCATCGCCTCGCTCGTGGCCGGCGTGATCGCCATCGGTCTCCTGGTGGGGGCGCAGCGGCGCAACTACCGGCGGACGAACAGGGTGTTCAACCATGGACTGGTCGCCGCCACGGCGGCCACGACCGTGGTGCTGCTGTGGCTGGCCGTGGGCCACACGGTGGCCCGCGCCCAGCTGAACGACGCCGAGGTGCACGGACAGCAGTCGCTGAAGGTCCTCAACGACGCGCGGATCGCCTCGCTGAAGGCACGGGCGAACGAGAACCTCACCCTGGTCGCCCGGGGCGCGGTACTCACCGACGACGGCAAGAACGACAAGTACGCCACGGAGTTCGCCGCCGGGATGGACCGGCTCGGCAAGGAGCTGACCCGGGCGCAGCGGCTGGCCGACGACGACCAGGGAGCGGGCCCCGTCGAGAGCGCGGTGAACGGCATGTCGGCATGGCAGGACAGACACGCCGACGTGGCCCGGACCGACCGCGCCGGTGACTACGAGGGCGCGCTGAAGAAGGTCATCGGCGCCAAGGGATCCACCGGCGAGTGCTTCGACAAGGTGGACCAGGCACTGGAGCTGGCGGTGGCGCACGAGCAGCGTGAGTTCACCGAGGCGGCCAAGGACGGGCGCGGGGCGTTCGGCGGGCTGCCGATCGGGGCGGCGGCATTGGCCGTGCTCGGCGCCGTCGGAGCGATCCTCGGCATCAACCGCAGGCTGTCGGAGTACCGGTGAGAGGGGGAGCTATGGCGGGTGCGAAGTCCAGGCTCCGCGGCTGGGGCGGCGTGGCTGGGATGGCCGCGGCGTGTGCGCTGACCGCGGCCGTCACCCTGCTGCCGCTGTCCCGGGGCGGCGCGGACGCACTGAGTTCCAAACCGGCCGGTCACGGCCTGGCGGCGGCTCCCGCGAAGGAGGACGACTGCAAGGACCCGGAGGCCTCGCTCCAGCCGTCCGGAGCGGACGGCCCGGCGATCGACGCCATCAAGGAGCGGGGCCGGCTGATCGTCGGCGTCGATCAGAACAGCTACCGCTGGGGCTACCGCAATCCGGCCGGCGGCGGGCTCGAGGGCTTCGACATCGACCTGGCCCGTGCCATCGCGGAGGACATCCTCGGCGACCGGGATGCCGTCATATTCCGCGCGATACCGACCAACCAGCGCATCGCCGCCCTGAACAGCGGCACGGTGGACATCGTCGTGCGGACCATGACGATCAACTGCAGCCGGATCGAGCAGGTCGCCTTCTCCACCGCCTACTTCCAGGCGGGCCAGCAGGTCCTCGCTCCCAAGAGCTCGTCGATCACCGGGTACGACAAGTCCCTGACCGGCAAGCGGATCTGCTCGGCGGAGGGCTCGACGGCCTTCGAGGCGCTGGAGAAGAAGAGCTTCGGGGCGACGTTCAAGGACGAGCACGACGGGCAGCCGCAGGACGAGGACGTGTACACCGTGCCCAACCAGCTGGACTGTCTGGTCAGACTCCAGCAGGGTCTGGTGGACGCGGTGGTGACGGACAACGCCCTGGCGGCGGGCCAGGCCGCCCAGGACCCCGCGGTGGAACTCAAGGGCGACAAGCCGTTCACCACCGAGTACTACGGCGTGGCCACCAAACTCGGCAACGACGACCTGGTGAAGCGGGTGAACCAGGTGCTGGTCGACTACCGCAAGAGCGACTGGATGCGGGCGTACGACAAATGGCTCGCAGCGGACCTGCCCGGGATCACGGGGCCGCCGCAGCCGAAGTACAGGACCGGCTGAGCATCGCGGATACCTGGCGGGCCATGGAAGCAGTGACAATGGATCGGAGAGGTGATCGATGGGCGTCGCGGGACCCTTCCCCGGCTCTGCGGGGAGACCGCAGGGGCCGGTGATGGACCGGGACGAGGTGGACCGCGCCCTCGCGCGGCTCGACGCGGAGCACGAGGCGGTCGAGACCTCGCTCCTCGCGCTGCAGGACCATGCGGGCCGAAGGCTCCTCGAAGGGGCCGAGCTGACGGGCGTCACCAAGGACCGCTGGGCCGGCGCCGAGCAGGCCATCACCCTGCTCTGGGGGTACTTCGACGCGTACACCGCCGCCCTGCACGAACTCCGTGAGATCCGCGCACGCCGGAACCGGCCCAGCCGTGAGGACCTGGTGGAGCTCACCGAGCGGCTGCGCGGGCGCAGTGTGACCGTGGCGAGCCCGGCCGCCGCCCCCGCACCGTCGATCACCGGACCTGCCAGGCTCTCCGAGGAGTTCACGCTCGAGGAGCTCGTCATGCGGATGAACGAGCTGTACGCGAGCTCCCTGGACATGGTGGTGACCGCGGACGCGGTCTGGTCGGCACTGCCCGCCCGGATAGATCTGCTCTCCGCGGAGCTCCAGCGCACCCGTTCGCTCGCGCACTCGGTGGGCGTACGGCCCGGGGAACATCCCTCCGGCGACGATCTGGAGTCCATCACCCACGAGCTGTCCGCGCTGCGCATCCAGGTGGTGTCCGATCCGCTGGCCTTCTGGCGTTCCGCGCCGGGGAGTTCGGCGCCCGGCGGCGGCCGGCCGGACACCGAGCGCTACGACCGCGCGGCGCGCGCCCTGGAGGATGTGCGCCGGGAGATCGAAGCAGTGCTGCAGGTGCGCCAGGACTCCGAGGAGCGGCTGCTGCGGCTGCGGGACCTGCTCTCACGGGCCGACCGGACGCTGACCGAGGCCCGCGCCGCGCGCGGCGAGGTCCTGGCGAAGATCGCCGCCTCAGAGGTCCCCGCCGTGAGCGGGCCTCCGACCGTGTTGCAGGAGCGGCTCGCCACGGCCTCGGAGTACCGCAGGCACGCGCAGTGGCACCGGCTCTCGCCTCTGCTGGAGTCCCTGGAGCGCGAGGCCGAGGACGAACTGCTGCGGGCCCGGGAGTCGTTGACGGCGGTCACCGCTCCGCTCGCGGTCCGCGCCGAGCTGCGCGGCCGCCTCGACGCGTACAAGGCGAAGGTCGCCCGGCACGGGCTGGCGGAGGACCCGCTGCTGATCGAGCGGTACGACGCGGCGCGCCGGATGCTGTGGAGCGCGCCGTGCGATCTGCGGGCCGCCGAGCAGGCGGTGCTGCGCTACCAGCACGCGGCCGTGGAAGTGATGGTGCCCAGAGCGCCCGGAAGTGACTCCGGGCCGGTCGACCGCAGGGGGGATCGATGAGTGAGACGAAGAACTGCCAGCGCCCCGGCTGCGAAGGCACGTACGAGGACATGGGCGGCGGCGAGCTGTACTGCGACACCTGCGGGCTGGCGCCCGTCGTGTCGGGAAACGGCATGGTCTCCTCGCCGCCGACGGGTATCACCGGCGGGCGTGACTCCGGTTCGACGGGCGGCAGTTCGCGCTCGTCGCGCGCCTCGTCACGTTCGTCGACCTCGCGCCGCTCGGTCTCGGGCCGGCTGTCGCGCTCGCTGACCGGGAGCAGCACCTCCACCCGGTCGGTCTCGGTGCGCAGCTCCGGCTCCTCGACCAGCGCCTCCAGCCGCAACCGGCTGGGCGCCGGCCTGGTGTCCGTGCCGGAGGTGCCGCGCCCCGACCCGCGTTCGGCGGTGATGGCCGACCCCGAGGTCCCCGAGCGCAAGCGGTTCTGCTCGCGCTCCGACTGCGGCGCTCCGGTGGGACGCGCGCGTGGGGACCGGCCGGGGCGTACGGAGGGCTTCTGCACCAAGTGCGGCCACCCGTACTCCTTCGTGCCGAAGCTGGCCGCCGGCGACATCGTGCACGGACAGTACGAAGTGATGGGCTGTCTCGCGCACGGCGGTCTCGGCTGGGTCTATCTGGCCGTCGACCGGGCCGTGTCCGACCGGTGGGTGGTGCTCAAGGGCCTGCTGGACACCGGCGACCAGGACGCGATGGCAGCGGCGATCTCGGAGCGCCGCTTCCTGGCCGAGATCGAGCACTCCAACATCGTCCGGATCTACAACTTCGTCGAGCACCTCGACCAGCGCACCGGTTCCCTCGACGGCTACATCGTCATGGAGTACGTGGGCGGCAAGTCGCTGAAGGAGATAGCGAACGGGCGGCGCGGCGTGGACGGGCGGCGTGACCCGCTGCCCGTGGAGCAGGCGTGCGCCTATGGCATCGAGGCCCTGGAGGCGCTCGGCCACCTGCACAGCAGAAACCTTCTGTACTGCGACTTCAAGGTCGACAACGCCATCCAGCAGCAGGACCAGCTCAAGCTCATCGACATGGGCGCGGTCCGCAGGATGGACGACGACGAGTCCGCGATCTACGGGACCGTCGGCTACCAGGCACCGGAGGTCGCCGAGGTCGGCCCCTCGGTCGCCTCCGACCTGTACACGGTGGCGCGCACCCTGGCGGTGCTCACCTTCGACTTCCAGGGCTACACGAACGTGTTCGTGGACTCGCTGCCGGACCCGGACAACATCGAGGTCTTCCGCACGTACGAGTCGTTCTACCGGCTGCTGGTGCGGGCGACGGACCCCGATCCGGCACGCCGGTTCGCCTCGGCACAGGAGATGGCGGAGCAGCTGACCGGTGTGCTGCGGGAGGTCGTGGCGATCCAGACGGGACGCCCGCGCCCGTCGCTCTCCACGCTGTTCGGTCCGGAACTGCGGGTGACGGACACCCAGTTGTTCACCGAGCTGAGCGGGGACGTCTCCCAGCTCGGCGGGCGGGCGGTGATTCCCGCGCCGCGTACACCGGCCGCCCCGCTCGCCACGGCCCCGCCGAGTCTCACGCTGGCGCCGCAGCTCGCGGTGCTCGACGCCCGTGCGACCTCGCTCGCGCTCCCGGTCCCCCGGGTCGACGCGAGCGATCCGAACGCGGGCTTCCTGGCCGGTCTGATGGCCTCCGCGCCCGCCGAGCTGATCACGGCGCTGCTCTCCGCGCCCATGCCTTCGCCCGAGACCAGACTGCGTGAGCTGCGCGCCCGCCTGGAAATGGGCGAACTGGCCGCGGCGGACGGGGCACTGGGTGCGCTGGAGCAGCAGCAGCCGGACGACTGGCGGGTCGTCTGGTACCGGGGCATCGCCTCGCTGGTGACCGGGGACAACGAAGCGGCCGCGCTCTCCTTCGACGCGATCTACGACGCGTTCCCGGGCGAGCCCGCTCCCAAGCTGGCCCTGGGCGTCTGCGCCGAGGTGCTGGGCCAGTTGGACAACGCGGCGGAGTACTACCGCCTGGTGTGGACGACCGACCCGAGCTATGTCAGCGCGGCGTTCGGTCTGGCCCGGGTGCAGCTCGCGGCGGGCGACCGGGCCGGGGCCGTACGGACTCTGGAGTCGGTTCCCGAGGCGTCGATCCACTACACGGCCGCGCGCGTCGCGGCCGTGCGGGCCAGGCTGCGGCGACGCGCCGTGCACGAACCGCTCATCGACGAACTGACGTCGGCTGCCGCGCAGGTGGAGGCCCTGGCAGATTTCGGTCTGGACCCGGTACGCCGCGAGCGGTTGTCCACAGAGGTGCTCGGCACGGCGCTGGACTGGGTACTCTCCGGAAGTCCCGGGGCCCGGCCGTCCGTTCCGACCGCACCGAGCACGCCGCCTGCGCCGCACGCGGGCGCACCGACCGTGCTGCTCGGCAGTGAACTGGACGAGCGCGGCCTGCGCTTCGGACTGGAACGCTCCTACCGGGTACTCGCCCGGCTCGCCCAGCGCGGCGAGGAGCGGATAGAGCTGGTGGAGCGGGCGAACCGCTACCGCCCCAGGACGTGGGTGTGATTGATGTCGCGGATTCACGAGCCTGCGGCCGGAGCGTCCTGCCCCAGCTGCGAGGAGCCACTGGAGCCTGCCGACCGATTCTGCGGCGCCTGCGGGTACGACCTGTCGGCCGTGCCCGCCCCGTCGGGGCAGGACCGTCCGACTCTCGCCATCGGCCCGTCCGTCACCTGGCCGGCGGCGGACGGGAGCGCGGGTACGGGCACACCTGACCAGGCCCATGTGCCGAGCGATCTGCCGGGCACGGACTCGGACGGCGGCGCGCTGCCGGGTCCCGGCGTGCGTCACGACCACCGGGCGTCTGCGTCGCAGGGCGCTGCGGCCGGGCAGCCGCCGGGGCACCCGGCGGCTCCGGACGTCTCCGGGGACTTCGAGCTGCCCGCACCGCAGCCCGGCACAGCCGTGGCCGCGGACCCGCGTGCCGCCGACCGGCCCCTCCCCGTGCCCGAGGCGGCCGCCACACTCTGTGTGGCGTGCCGGGCGGGCCGGGTGGACAACGACGGCTACTGCGAGAACTGCGGCCATGCCCAGCCACGCGAACGCGACCACATGGAGCAGGAGCTCGGCTCGGTCGCGGCGGTGAGCGACCGCGGTCTGCGCCACCACCGCAACGAGGACTCGTTCGCGGTCTCGTCCACGGCCCTGCCGGACGGCTCACCGGCCGTCGTCGCGGTCGTCTGTGACGGAGTGTCCTCGGCGACCCGCCCGGACGAGGCGTCGGCCGCCGCTGCCCGGGCCGCCAACGAGGAGCTGCTGGCGGCCCTGCCCCGGGGTACCCACCCGCAGCAGGCCATGCACGAGGCGATCGTCGCGGCCGCCACCGCCGTCAACTCCCTCGCCACCGATGCAGGTGGCAGCGAGGCGATGGAGCACGACCCCAACCGCCATCAGAACGCACCGGCGTGCACGATCGTCGGCGCCGTCGCGGCCGGCGGTCTGCTGGTGGTCGGCTGGGTCGGCGACAGCCGCGCCTACTGGGTGCCGGACGACCGCACCGGTCCGCCGGCCCGGCTGACCGAGGACGACTCCTGGGCGGCGCAGATGGTGGCGGCCGGCCTGATGAACGAGGCGGAGGCGTACGCGGACGAGCGTGCCCACGCCATCACGGGCTGGCTGGGTGCCGACGCGTACGAACTGGAGCCGCACACCGCGTCGTTCAAACCGGACCGCTCCGGAGTGGTCGTGGTCTGCACGGACGGCCTGTGGAACTACGCCGAAGGCGCCGACGACATGGCCCGTGCGGTCCCGCCGGACGCCGCCGACCGGCCGCTGCACAGTGCGCAGGTGCTGGTCGGTCATGCGCTCGACGGCGGCGGCCACGACAACGTAACAGTGGCGGTGCTGCCGTTCGCCGTGCCGCAGCCGGGGGCAGGATCGGCGTACGACAAGGCATGAGTCCCGCTTTGTCGGTCAACGGCCCTGTCCGTCGCCCGGAGCCCGCGGGGCGGCCCCGGCCCCGCTCCGAACAGACCTGACGTGATGTTTCTCTCCGCCCAGGCGGGAGTCCCGAGGAGTCCGAAGACAGATGGCCGTTTTCTCCAAGTCCCCGGTGCCGCAGTTCGCCGTCGATGTGTACCAGAACGAGTACCTGCCGGAAGGCGGCCGCGAGGTCAACGCGATCGTCACCGTCACCTCGACCGGAGGCGGCACGAGCGGCGGCGCGCCGCTCACCGCGGCGTCCGTGTCCCCTGGGCAGATACCCGGGCAGCCGGCCGGCGCCGCGGTGGTGATCATGGTCGACTGCTCCGGCTCGATGGACTACCCGCCGACCAAGATGCGCAACGCGCGGGACGCCACGGCCGCGGCGATCGACACGCTGCGCGACGGCGTCGCCTTCGCGGTGGTCGCCGGCACGCATCAGGCGACCGAGGTCTACCCGGGCAGCGGGCGGCTGGCCGTCGCCGACGACCGGACCCGCGCCCAGGCCAAGGAGGCGCTGCGCAGGCTGAGCGCCGGAGGCGGCACCGCGATCGGCACCTGGCTGACGCTGGCGGACCGGCTGTTGGCCTCCTCCGACAAGCCGATCCGGCACGGGATCCTGCTCACCGACGGGCGCAACGAGCACGAGTCGCCCGAGGACCTGCGGGCCGCCCTGGACGCCTGCGCGGGACGCTTCACGTGCGACGCCCGCGGCGTCGGCACCGATTGGGAGGTCAAGGAGGTCACCGGCATCGCCTCCGCCCTGCTGGGCACGGCGGACATCGTCGCCGACCCGAGCGGTCTGGCCGCGGACTTCACACAGATGATGGCGAACGCGATGGGCAAGGAGGTCGCGGACGTGGCGCTGCGACTGTGGACGCCGGTCGGGGTGGAGATCAGGTACGTCAAGCAGGTCGCGCCGACGGTCGAGGATCTGACGGGGCGGCGCAGCGAGGCGGGGCCCCGGGCCGGGGACTACCCGACCGGCTCGTGGGGCGACGAGTCGCGCGACTACCACGTGTGCGTCCATGTGCCCGATGCCGGGGTCGGCCGGGAGATGCTGGCGGCCCGGGTCTCACTGATCGTTCCGGCGGCGGACGGCGGCGCTCCCCAGGTGCTGTCGCAGGGCCTTGTACGGGCGGTGTGGACGGACGATCTGACGGCGTCGACCTCGATCA
Organism: Streptomyces sp. NPDC006208; assembly: GCF_040613775.1. Taxonomy (NCBI): domain Bacteria; kingdom Bacillati; phylum Actinomycetota; class Actinomycetes; order Kitasatosporales; family Streptomycetaceae; genus Streptomyces; species Streptomyces sp. NPDC006208. Next base: position 20,601 of record NZ_JBEXSW010000057.1, read on the forward strand.
ATCCGCAGGTCGCGCACTACACGGGACAGGCCGAACTGGCACAGGTCATCCAGCAGGGGCTACAGGCCCGCAAGTCGGGTGATTTCGACGGCGCGACGGCCAAGCTGGGTCGCGCCGTGCAGCTCGCGGCGAAGTCCGGGAACGAGGACACTGCGAAACTGCTTTCGAAGGTGGTGGATGTCGTCGATGCGGCGACAGGTACTGTGCGACTGAAGGCAAAGGTCGCGGAGGCGGACGAGATGACCCTCGAAACGCGCTCCACGAAGACGGTTCGCGTCAAGAAGTAGCCCGCACGAGCACGACGTATCACACGACGTATCAACGGCCCACGGGCCGGACGAGGAGAGGGGGAAGCGCCGACATGCCGACCTGCCCGAACGGACACCAGTCGGGTTCCGATGACTGGTGCGAGGTCTGCGGCCATCGCATGGCGCCCTCCGGCGCTCCCGGCGGCTTCCCGCCGCCTCCCCCGCCACCTCCCGGGTACGGCTACTCGGGCCCCGGTGATCCGAACGCCACCGCCCAGGCGGAGCTGTGCCCGCAGTGCCGTACGCCGCGCGAGGCCATGGCCCCGTTCTGCGAGGAGTGCCGGTACAACTTCCTCACCAATACGGCCACGTCCTACACGCCTCTCGCCCCGGCCCCACAGCAGTCGCCCGGACTGAACCTCCCGCCCGGCTTCCAGTCCCAGCCGGGCCCGCCCGGGCCGCCGCAGCAGCAGGGACCTCCGCCGCCTCCGCAGCAGCGCGATCCGTACGAGTACCAGCAGTCGCGGCCGTCGCAGATGAACCGGCCGGCCGAGCCGCTGGGCCAGCCGCCGCAGGCGTTCCAGCAGGGCGGTCCGCCGCCCGCGCCGCCGCAGCAGCCGGGGCCCCCGCCACCGCCCGCCTACCAGCAGCCGGCTCCGCCCGCGCCGCCGCAGCCGCAGCACACGGGCGGCGGTGACGACTGGATGCTGCCGCCGCCCTCGCACAGCCAGGCCCCGCAAGGCCCCCAGGGCTTCCAGGGGGCTCCGCAGCAGTTCCAGCAGCAGCCGGTGCCTTCGCAGCACAGTCAGCACCCGGGGCAGCAGCAGGGTCAGCACCCGGGTCAGCAGCAGTACTCGTCCGCCCCGGCGGGGTGGACGGCCGTGATCGGGCCGGACCGTGATTACTTCCTCGCGATGATGCAGCGCAGCGGCCCGGAGGCCACGGGGCTGAATCTGCCCGCGTACTCCCCCGAGCAGCATCTGCCGCTCACCGGGAACCAGATCACGATCGGCCGCCGCCGGCACTCCACGGGCGAGTCCCCGGACATCGACCTGTCCGTGCCGCCGGAGGACCCGGGCGTCTCGCACCAGCACGCGGTGCTGGTGCAGCAGCCCGACGGTTCCTGGGCGGTCGTCGACCAGAACTCCACCAACGGCACGACGCTGAACGGCGCCGAGGACCCGATCCAGCCCTACGTCCCGGTCCCGCTGAACGACGGCGACCGGGTGCATGTGGGCGCCTGGACGACGATCACGGTCCGCCGCGGCTGATCCCGCGGGGCGCGGCGGCGCACCCGCCCCACCCGGGGCTGGGTGCGCCGCCGCGCCTGTGACCCCACCACCGGTCGCCGCTCGGTAAGAACCCCGACGCGCGGCAGCAGGCGGTCGCCGACCGGCGGCGCGGGCGCGCTGCGGACCCGCTCGGCAGGGACGGATCCCGTGGGGCGGCGCGCGGCCTACTCGGGCTGCTCGACCCCGAGCGGCCAGGCGTACGGACCCTCGGGGTCGTCCAGCCAGGCCCACTGGTGGTCGCCGCTGACCGTGACACCGAAGCGGTTGCGCTGCGGACGTCGCTCGCGTTCCCACAGGGAGAGCGCCTCGTGCGGGTCGAGGCTGCCCGCGGTCAGGGTCAGCAGGAAACGGAAGAGGTCGTTGTCGATCACCCGCCGGGGCATCCGGCCGGGCCTTCCCGGCGCGGGCACCGCGCCACCGCGCAAGGGTACGAAGTACGCCGACGTCCGCAGGAAATGACCTTCGGCCCTGCGGGCGCTCCCCTCGCCCGAGACCCGCAGCACGATCAGGCCGGTGGACAGGGGAGCCACGATCCGGGCGCCCGTACTGCACTGCGGCAGCCATGCCGCGGGCACGGACGGCAGGGTGCAGGTCGCGACGATGCAGTCGAAGGGCGCCTGCTCGGGGCAGCCGCGCGCCCCGTCGCCGGTGACCACCGCGGGCCGGTAGCCGGCTGCCGCCAGATGCCGGCGAGCGGACTCGGTGATCTCGGGGTCCAGGTCGACGGTGGTCACCGATGCGTCCCCGAGCCGGTGCGCGAGCAGCGCGGCGTTGTAGCCGCTGCCCGCACCGATCTCCAGGGCGGTGTCCCCGTCGGTGACCTCCAGCGCGTCCAGCATCAGCGCCATCAGTGAGGGCTGGCTGCTGGAGGACAGCAGCTCGCCGTCGCGCACCCGGGTGGCCAGCGGGGTGTCCGCGTACGCACCCCGCAACCAGCGGTCCCGGCGCCCCGGATCGGCGTCCTCGCACCACAGGCGCTCGTACGCGCCCGATGGCGTGCCACATGCCGTGCCGAAGTAGTACGGCACGAACAGGTGCCTGGGCACGTGTTCGAACGCCGCCCGCCAAGCCGGGTCGGTCAGTCCGCCGTCGGCGACGATCTGGCGCACCAGGGACATCCGCTGCGCGGCGGCGGCTTCGGCGAACGGGTCCGGGGGTGCGCCCATGCCTCCACTTTCCTGCGCCGCCGCCGCCGAGGCGAGCCACCGGGCCCCTGCTGGACCGCGAAAAGCAGCGGACGATCCCGGGCTGATCCTGGCGGTCCTAGGCCTGGAGTCCTCGGCCGGTGCGTCTGAGACCATGGGCATGTGACTGAGATTCCGCGCGGGACACTTGAGGAGCAGACCTTCTACGAGCAGGTCGGCGGCGAGGAGACCTTCCGGCGTCTCGTCCACCGCTTCTACCAGGGCGTCGCGGACGACCCGCTGCTGCGGCCGATGTACCCCGAGGAGGACCTCGGCCCGGCCGAGGAGCGGCTGGCGCTGTTCCTGATCCAGTACTGGGGCGGGCCCCGCACCTACAGCGACAACCGCGGCCACCCCCGGCTGCGGATGCGTCACGCGCCTTTCACCGTCGACAAGGCGGCTCACGACGCCTGGCTCAAGCACATGCGGGAGGCGGTCGAGGAGCTCGGCCTCTCCGAGGAGCACGAGCGGCAGCTGTGGGGCTATCTCACCTATGCCGCGGCGTCCATGGTGAACCGCTGATCATTCCTGTGCGCGTCCCGGCCCGTATGCGGCACGGAATGCGGTCATCCGGTCTCGGATAACGGTCACGATCCGATCAAGGTCGCCCTGCAAGCGGTTTCCCCGGCCGGTGCACTCTGAAAGCATCCGGACACGGCTGGCGTCGGGGGATGCCTGCGGCGGGACCGGGCGGGGTGGGGCAGGGGTGACCGGGTTCGTACTACGGCGCGTGGGGGCTCACCGTCTGCTGCTCGCCGCGGCCCTGCTCGCCGTTGTGCTGACGACCAGCGTGCTCGCCGCACTCACCGCCTTCTCCACATCCGTCGGGGACGCTGCCCTCCGGCACACCCTCGGCGGCCGCGACGCCGCCTCCGCCGCCCTCGTCGTCAGCGCCCAAGTCCCGAACGAACGGCGGGAATCGGCCCACGACGCCGTGGTCCGCGGTGCGCGCCGGACCTTCGACGGGCTTCCGGTGACGGTGCGAAGACTGGAGCGCTCGGGGCCGTACGCGCTGCCGCGCTCCCTTCAGAACCCCGAGGCCCGCAAGGGCGATCCGGACCTCACACACTTCGCGGCCCTGGATCCGTCCCGGATCCGCGTGACCGGGGGCGCGCTGCCCGGTCGGGCCACCGCGGGCGACGGCCCCGTACCGGTGGCACTGCCCGAAGCCACCGCGAAACAGCTCGGGCTCAGGCCGGGATCCCGCCTCACCCTCACCGACCGGATGGGCGGCGCGACGCAGGCGATCCGTGTCACCGGTGTGTACCGGGCCGCCGACCCGGGCGATCCGTACTGGCAGCTGGACTCACTCGGCGGGCGCGGGATGCGCACCGTCGTGTTCACCACGTACGGGCCGCTGCTCGCCGACCCGTCGGTCCTCACCTCCGGCCGCATCACGAGCGGCACCACGGGCTGGCTGGCCACCGCCGACTTCCGGACCCTGACCACCGGCCGGATCGGCGCGCTGCGTTCCGCGGCGGCGGACGGGCCCGAGGCGACCGGCAAGGACCCGGCGTTCGCGGGCGGCGCGACCGTGAGAACGGCACTTCCGACCGTGCTCGACCAGACCGGGCGCGCGCTGCTGGTGGCCCGTTCCACCCTGCTGATCGTCGCCGTGCAGCTGGTGCTGCTCGCCGCGTACGCCCTGCTGCTGGTGGCCCGGCTGCTCAGCACCGAACGGGCCGGCGAGACGGATCTGCTGCGGGCCCGCGGGGCGTCGCGCCGGCGTATCGCCTCGCTCGCCGCGGTGGAGGCACTGCTGCTGGCCGTACCTGCCGCGGTGTGCGCGCCGTTGCTGTCGGGGCCGCTGACCGGGCTGCTCGCCGAGCGCCCGGAACTGACCCGGATCGGACTGAGACTCGGTGACGGACCCACCCCGCAGGTGTGGCTGGTGGCGGCCGCGGTCGCGGTGTGCTGCGCGGCGGCCGTCGTGGCGCCCGCCCTGACCGCGGCCACCGGCGGTCTGCGGCGCGCCCGGTCCGCCGCGCTGCCCGCGCCCGTACGCGCCGGTGCCGATGTCGGGCTGCTGGTCGTCGCGGCGGTGGCGTACTGGCAGTTGGACCGGCAGACCACCGCGAGCGGCTCGGGCGCACTGAGCGGCGACCGCGAGGGGGATCTGGGCATCGACCTGCTGCTGGTCGCCGCACCCGCGCTGGCGCTGCTGGCCGGCACGGTACTGACGCTGCGGCTGCTGCCGCCCGTGGCCCGGCTGGCGGAGCGGCGCGCGGCAGGCGGGCGCGGGCTGGAAGTGGCGCTCGCGGGCTGGCAGTTCAGCCGCCGCCCGCTGCGCGGCGCGGGCCCGGTGCTGCTGCTGGTGCTGGCGGTCGCCATGGGCATGCTGGCGATCGGCCAGAGCGCGTCGTGGGACCGTTCGCAGGCCGACCAGGCGGACTTCAGGACAGGTGCGTCGCTGCGGGTGCTGGAGACCGGTACGAGCGGGCCCGGTGACGCCGGCCGGTACGCGGCCGTGCCCGGCGTGAAGGAGGCCGCGCCCGCCCACCGCGCCTCGCTGGGACTGTCCGGCAACCGCACGGCGACCGTGCTCGCCCTGGACACCGCCCTGGCGGACGAGCAGCTGCTGCTGCGCGGCGATCTCGCGGACGAGCCGCCCGGCCGGCTGCTCGAGGCCGTCGGGGCGGCACGGGACGCGCCGACGGGCGTGGTCCTGCCCGACGACACCCGGCGCCTCACCGTCGAACTGCGGATGACCGACGAGAAGGCCGCCTCGGGCGCCTCCCCCGCCGGGCTCGCGCCGAAGCTCACCGCCGTCGTGGAGGACCGTTACGGCATCGCCTACCGGATCCCCGCGGGCGAGGTGCCCGCCGACGGCCGGATGCACTCGGTCACCGTGGACCTGGACAGGACCGCCGTCGGCGGCCACTCCGCTCCCGCCGGGCCGCTCGCCCTCACGGATCTGCGCCTCGACGGCTCGGTACCCGACGGGCCGGGCGAGAAGCACCGTCTGAGCGTCGAACGGCTGCTGGCCGCCGGACCCAAAGCCACGGCGCGCCCCGTCGCCGCGCCGGACGGGCTGCGCTGGCAGGCCACCGGTACCGACATGGTGGACGGACAGCCGCAGCAGCCGGTGACGCTGCGTCCGACGACCGCCGGGAAGAAGCTGCTCACCGTCACCTATGACGTCGGCCCCGCTCCCACCGGGGTGCAGTCCGGGATCGAGGCGATGGAGTTCGGGGTCCACATCGGCGTGGAACGCCCGGCCGCGCCCAAGGAGGTCCCTGCCGTGGCGACGGACGAGTTCCTGCGCGCGTCGGGCGCGAAACGTGGCGACAGCGTCGATGTGAACCTGGCCGGTGCCGACCTGCGGGTGACGATCGTGCGGACGGTGCGCCGGTTGCCGACGACCGGGCCGGGTGCCCGGTCCTCGGTGCCGTCCCCGGCCGAGGAGGGCAGCGGCACCGCGGCCGGCCAGGAGGCCGGGGACGGCGGTGCGCTGTTGCTCGATCTCCGTATGGTCAACGCTCACTTCGCCGCGCGTGCCGAAACCTCCCTGATGCCCACCGAGTGGTGGCTGAGCACCGACGCCGGGAAGGCCGCCGAGGTGGCCGATGCGCTGCGGCAGCGCCCCGACGCGGACCCGGGCCAGGTGCTCGTCCGCGACGAGGCCTCCGACGAACTGCTCGGCGATCCGCTCGGGGCGGGTCCGCGCTCGGCGCTGACGGCTGTTGCCGTGGCCGCCGCCGCGCTGGCCGCCGTCGGCTTCGCGGTGAGCGCGGCCGGTTCGCTGCGCGAGCGGTCCGCCGAACTCGCCGTCCTGCGTGCCCTGGGCGCACCGCGCCGCCGGCTCGCCCGCATGGTCGCCGGCGAGCAGAGCGTGCTCATCGCGATCGCGCTCCTGGTCGGCCTCGCTCTCGGCGCCGTACTGACCCGGGCCGTGGTCCCCTTGATCGTGCTGACCGGCCGGGCCACCCAGCCCGTGCCCCGTGTCCTGCTCGAACTGCCCCTGCCGCAGGTGGCACTGCTCCTCGCCGGGGTCGCCGCGCTGCCGCTGCTGATCGTCGCCACCATCGCCCTGCGCCGCGCCGATCCTGCGGTGACCCTGCGCCACCAGGGGGACAACTGACATGGCCGCGCGATCCGAGAAACCGGTGGACCCCCGCCGCCCGGTCGCCCCCTGGGTGAGGACCCGGCTGCGCACAGCTCCCGGCGCCGCCACTGTGCTCGGGGTGCTGGTGCTGTTCACGGCGTTCCTCGCCGCAGGCTTCCCCCGGGCCGTCGACGCGTACGAGACCCGGGGACTGCGGCACGACCTCACCGCTGCCTCGCCGTCGCGCAGCGTGCTGGAACTGACCGCCCCGCAGCCGGCGCCGGGGCCGGACGCCGCCCGGGAGGCAGCGCTGCGGCCCGAGGAGCTGAGGTCGGTGCACAGGCAGGCGACCGGCCTGCTGCCCGAGCCGCTGCGGCCGGACCGGGGGCAGTCCGCGTACGGGGTGCGGACCTCCAAGACGCTGGAGGCCCGGGACAGCTGGCTGCCGCGCCCCAATGCACTGCGGCCCCGGTTCACCCTCGCCGCGCAGTCCGGGCTCGCGGAGCACGCCACTGTGCGCAAGGGGCGGCTGCCCGCCGCCGAAGGGCAGGTGACGGCCTCGGCGAAGGAGGTCCAGGCCGCCGTGACCGCGGCGACGGCGAAGACAATGCGCCTGGACGTCGGTTCCGTGGTGCACGTGGCCGCACCCGGCTCCCCGGAGCTGGCGGTGCGGATCAGCGGGATAGTCGAACCCCGCCGTCCGCAGGGCAGTTACTGGTCGGCCGAGCCGACCCTGCGCACCCCGGGGCTCCAAGCCGAGCCGGTGAGCCCGCCACAGGTCTACTGGGAGGCCGGGCTGCTGCTGGCTCCGGAGGCCGCGCCCGCGCTGCTCGGCACGCAGGGAGATCCGCAGCTGTACTGGCGGATCGCGCCGGCGACCGGTCATCTCACCGCCCAGGACGTGCCGGAGCTCACCGACCGGGTGGCGTCCCTCGAAGGCGGCCCCGGGCTGCTGGAGCTGAAGACGATCGCCGGTGACAACGCCGCCCTGGCCACCGATCTGGACGCGCTCCTCGCCTCGTACACCACCATGCGGTCCGCGATCAGGCCCGTCGTCGCCGTCGCCGCCGTCGGGATCGGTACGGTCGCCGCTGTCGTCCTCGCGATGACCGGTGGGTTGTTCGCGGCGCGCCGCAGCGCGGAACTGGCCCTGCTGCGCGCACGCGGCGGCTCGCTGCGCGGTATCGGCGGCCGGCTGCTCGCCGAGACCGCCGTGGTCGTGCTGCCTGCCGCCGGGCTCGGTCTGCTGCTCTGCGTGCTCGCGGTGGACGAGGCGCGGCTGCCGTTCGCGGTGGCCGCGGCCGGTTCGGTCGCCGTCGTCGCGTGCGCTGCGCTGCCGGTGCGCGCCCTGGTGCTGCACCGCAGGCCGCGGGCGTACGGGGACCGGGACGACCTGGTGCACGCCCGCCCGGGCCGGCGCCGTACCGTCGCCGAGCTGACACTGCTGGTGCTGGCGGTGGGTGCGGTCACGGCGCTGCGGCGGCGCGGCACTTCGGACGGGGGCGACCACCTGGTCAGCGCGGCCCCGGTGCTCGTCGGTCTGATCGCGGCCCTGGTACTCGTCCGGCTGTATCCGCTGCCGCTGCGCTGGGCGGCGCGCCCGGCCGGGCGGCTGCGCGGGGCGGTCGGGTTTCTGTCGCTGGCCCGCACCGGGCGGTCACCGGCGGCAGGTGCGCTGCCGCTGCTCGCGCTGCTGATCGCGCTGACCACGACGGCGTTCGGCGGTTCGGTGCTGGCGGGGGTCGCCGATGCGCGGGACCGTGCGGCGCTGCTGGCGACCGGCGCGGACGCGCGGATCTCCGGGCCGTGGGAGACGGTGGCGCTGCCGGGCGGCGTGGAGCGTGCGGTGCGCGATGCCCCGGGAGTACGGGAGGTGACGGCGGTGCAGATCGAGCACGCGCTGGCCCTGCCGCCTCGCCCGAACGACATCGGGGACCCGCTGAGCCCGTCGCTGGTGGGAGTCGAGCCCGGGTCGTACACGCGGCTCGCCCGGCAGTGGCGGATCGGCGCCTTCCCGGCGGATGCGCTGAGGACCTCGCGGGACGCGGACGGACGGCCCGTCCTGCACGCCGTCGCCTCACCCGGTGTCGCCAAGTGGCTCGGCAGCGGGCCGCATCGGATCGAATCGCTCGCCGGGGACTTCACGGTCGAGGTGACGACGGTGCGTACCCGTACCCCGGCCGTCGCCTCCGCCGAGTTCCTGATCGTCGACGGCGCCCGGCTGACCCACCGTGCCCCGACCGCGCTGCTGGCCGAAGGTGACCGGCTGGACGGGAAGGCGCTGCGGGCCGCGGTGGCCGGATCGGGCAAGAACCTGTCCGTACGACTGCGCAGCGAGGAGCGGGCCGCCTTCACCGACTCGCCGCTGCAGTCGGGCGCCGAGCGGATCTATGCGGCGGCCGTCGCGGCCGGCGCGGGCTATGCCGTACTCGCGCTGTTCCTCTCGCTGCTGCAGTCGGCCCCGGAGCGGAACTCGCTGCTGGCGCGGCTGCGCACCATGGGCCTGACCACCCGGCAGGGCCGGCAGCTCCTCGGGCTGGAAGCCCTGCCGCAGGCTCTGCTCGCCGCGGCGGGCGGCATGGGGGTCGGCTGGGCCACGATCCGGCTGCTCGCCCCGGGTGTGGACCTGACGCGGCTCGCACTGGCCGCCGCTCCCGGGCTCGCCGCGGTGGACGGTGCCGCGCTGCGGACCGACCTGTGGTCGCTGGCCGTTCCCGCCGCGGGTGTGGTGGTGCTGGCCGCCGGGGTGGCCGCTGTGCAGGCCTGGTGGGCGGGGCGACGTGGATCGATCACCGAACTGAGGGCAGGAGACATGCGATGACGACCGACACCACGCTCGCGCAGCTGGAACAGCGGGCCGCGGCGCGGCGCGACCGCCCCTCGTACGGACACGACGCGCTGATCACCTGCGACCGGCTGGTGCGGATCTTCTCCACCGACGGGGTGGAGGTACAGGCGCTCCAGGGGCTCGATCTCCTCGTCAAGGAGGGCGAGTTGATGGCCCTGGTCGGCGCGTCCGGCAGCGGCAAGTCGACCCTGATGAACATCCTGGCGGGGCTGGACGTGCCGTCCGCCGGTGCCGCGAAGGTCGCGGGCTGCGATCTGCTCGCGATGGACGCGAAGGCACGGCTGCGCTACCGCCGGGAAGTCGTCGGATTCGTCTGGCAGCAGACCGCCCGCAATCTGCTCCCGTATCTGACCGCAGCTCAGAATGTCGCCCTGCCGATGCAGTTGAAGGGGCGGTCCAAGAGGAAGGCCGAGCGGGCCCAGGAGCTGCTTGCGATGCTCGGCGTCGCCGACTGCCGGGACCGGCGGCCGCATCAGATGTCCGGCGGCCAGCAGCAGCGCACGGCGATCGCCGTCGGCCTCGCCAACTCCCCCGCCCTACTGCTCGCGGACGAGCCGACCGGCGAGCTGGACTCGGCGACAGGCGAGCAGGTCTTCACCGCGTTCCGCCGCGCGAACGAGGAGCTGGGCACCACCGTCGTGATCGTCACACATGACCAGGCAGTGGCGAGCGAGGTGCGGCGTACGGTCGCGATCCGCGACGGCCGTACGTCCTCCGAGGTGCTGCGCCGCACGGAGATCGACGCCGAAGGCCAGGAATCGGTGGTGGCGCGCGAGTACGCGATGCTGGACCGGGCCGGCCGGCTCCAGCTCCCGGCCGAGTACACGGCGGCGCTGGGCATGGAGCACCGGGTGATGCTGGAGCTGGAGCAGGACCACATCGGGGTGTGGCCGGACGACGTCGATCACTAGGCCCTGTCCGGGCGATCTTCGAGGATCAGCCTGCGGCGTCAGATGCACGGGGCCTCCCCAGGCCCGCCAGGGCCGAGGCACGGGGCCTCCCCAGGCCGCCAGGGCCGAGGGGACGCATCGCACGGCGGAGGTCGCCCTCGCACTGGACGTACTTGGGCGACTCCGGCAACACCGCGAGGCGCCGCAGCCGTCGCCGCAGGCCCGACAAGAACGCCCGGACAGGGCCTGGTCCTGGTGGCCCTGGTCCGGCCGTTCGGCCGGCCAGGTGTGGAAGGCGCCTGTGTGGTGCTCGCCGCTGGACGTCACAGCGGCCTCCCTGGGGCGAACAGGTCGATGGGATGCCTGGTGGCACCGGTCAGGGCGAGGTCGGCGAGGATCTCACCGACGACGGTGACGAACTTGAAGCCGTGCCCGGAGAATCCGCAGGCGACGCTGACCGTGTCCGGGTGGGCGGGGTGGCGTGCGATGACGAAGTGCTCGTCGGGGGTGTTGGAGTACATGCAGGTGGCGGCGGACAGAAAGGTGGCCGGCAGACCGGGCAGGAACTTGCTCGTCTGCCGTGCCATGGCTGCCACTTCGTGGTCGTGGACCGTGCGGTCGATGGTGTCCGGGGTACAGGGCGTGCCGCCCTGCCGGAAGAACGCGACCTTCGCGCCGCCGTCCGGCCCGTCGATGGCCGGGAAACCGTAGATCTGGACGCCGGCCGCGTCCTCCCAGATGTAGACGGGATGCCGTTCGGGGAGATACGGACCGGTGCCCCCGGCCGGCTGGAACCAGTACATGACCTGGCGCTCCACCCTCACCGGCACACCGAGGTCGGCGAGCAGCTGCGGGGCCCAGGCGCCCGGGCAGACCACCAGATGGCCCGCGCTGTAGCTGCCCTGCGCGGTGTGCACCCGGACGCCGCCGCCGAAGGACTCCCAGCGCATGGCAGGTTCCTCGAACCGCAGGTCGGCACCGTGTCGGTCGGCGAGCTGGAGGTGGGCGGCGACAGTCCTTTCGGGACGCAACAGGCCTGCCCGTGCCTCGTAGAGGGCCACATCGCCGGCGCCGGGTGTCAGGGTCGGGAAGCGGCGGTGGATCTCCTTGGCGTCGAGCATCTCGTGGGGCAGGTCCCACTGCTGCGCCGAGCGCAGGAAGCCGGCGACGGTGCGGGAGTCGGGCCGGCCCACCATCACGCCGCCGCACAACAGGGCGATGTCCTGGCCGGTGTCGCGCGCGACCTGCTCGTACAGCTCGTAGGCGCGCAGCAGCAGGGGCACATACGCGGGGTCCTCGAGATACGACTGGCGGGTGATCCGGGACCCGCCGTGGCTCGAGCCGCGGTCGTGCGCCGGGCCGAACCGCTCCAGGCCGAGCACGCGGGTGCCCCTGGCGGCGAGGTGCGCCGCGGCGGCGCTGCCCATACCGCCGAGACCGAGAACGATCACGTCGTACGCCGGTGCCATACGTCTCTCCCGTGTCCTTGCCGCTACGCCCCGATCCGGGACATCTTCGGGTCGAACAGGGCTCCTCGACGAGGGTCGCCGCGATCTTTTCGCCGAAGTACGCCGCATGGACCGATGCGCCGGCCGCAGCGGCGGCGGCAGCCAGGCGTACGCGACACAACACCGTCGGTGTACACGGATTCCTCGCCGAACACCGTCTGCGGGCGGGGCGTCGAGCGGGAGGCAGGTCAGCCGGCGTGCCGCATCGCGCCCGCCGCTGCACCATGCCAGCGACCCGCGGGCCAGGCGCCGGATGCGGTTCTCGGTCGCCGAGCCGCTCCTCACCCGCGCGGTCCACCAGGACCCGGCTCACCACCCCTGTCGGCGTCAGCGACTGCCGCTTCGTGCCTGCCCAGTCGGGCCGGCGTCAGCCGGGTCGGCGGGGGGTGACGCTCAGCGTGCCGAGCCCGGTGGTGCGTACGGCGACCGAACCGAAGGGCGTACGCAGTCTCAGCCAGGCCCCGGCGGACAGCAGCGCGACCGGAACTCCCGGACGCAGAAAGCCCAGTGACTGCGCGGCATGCACGGCGCGCAGCGGCAGCCCGGTCCCGCCGACGGTACGCGACCAGATCTCGCGGCCGATCCGGTCCCGCTCCGCACGCGTGCGGCGGGCGGCGGGCAGTGCCTCGTCGCGGGCACGGAACTCGGCGACGGCGGCCGCCACCGCGCCGCGCATCGCATCCACGTCGGGCAGTGCGGCCAGCTCGCGCCAGCCACTGCGCGGCGGCAGCAGGCCGGCCCACGGCGGACCGGTGACGGCGGCGGGCACGCCGCAGTCCGTCCCGCCGAGGGATTCCAGCAGCTCACCCGCGGAGACGGTGACATCCAGCTCGACATCCTCGCCGAGGCGTGCCGTACGGATCGCCAGCACCTCGAAGGACGGCGGACGGCCGAACACGGCGAGCGCGCCACCGCCCGCCTGGAGCCGGACCGCTGCCGCGCGGTCGTAGTGGATCAGCCGGGCGAGGAAGGCGGCGAGATCCTCCGCCTCCCTCGCGTCGGCGAGATGCAGGCTCTGCACGGGCAGTGGCGCGGACGGGGTCATGCGACGAGAGCACCCTCGGCGGCAGGGTCGTCCAGGTACTCCTGGAGGAAGGACTTCTCTTCCGCTGTGATCCGGCGCGGACGGCCCGCTTCCAGGTTGTAGGGGACAACGACCGTGGAGGCACGCACGTACACCTGCCGTGGGTCGTCGGCCTCCTTGACCTCGTAGGCGATCGTCAGTGAGGCCGCACTGATCTTGGTCACCCACGACTCGATGATCACCGGCTCGTGCCGGTGGACCAGCGGTCGTACGTAGTCGATCTCATGACGGGCCACGACGGACCCGCCCGAGAACGACGGCGAACCGTCCCCGGGGGCCAGCCGGAACATGAAGTCGATCCGCGCCTCTTCCAGATAGCGCAGGAAGACGACGTTGTTGACGTGCCCGAAGGCATCCATGTCCGACCAGCGAAGGGGACAACTGTAGATATGGCGGGCCATGACGATCTGGTTCCTCAGCCCCGGGTGAGCTTCTTGTAGGTGGCACGGTGCGGACGGGCCGCGTCCGGGCCGAGACGCTCGACCTTGTTCTTCTCGTACGACTCGAAGTTGCCCTCGAACCAGAACCACTTGGAGTCGCCCTCGTACGCCAGGATGTGCGTGGCGACCCGGTCGAGGAACCAGCGGTCGTGGGAGACGACCACGGCCGCACCGGGGAACTCGAGCAGCGCGTTCTCCAAGGAGGAGAGCGTCTCCACGTCGAGGTCGTTGGTCGGCTCGTCGAGGAGCAGCAGGTTGCCGCCCTGCTTGAGGGTGAGCGCCAGGTTGAGGCGGTTGCGCTCACCGCCGGACAGGACGCCGGCCGGCTTCTGCTGGTCCGGGCCCTTGAAACCGAAGGCGGAGACATAGGCGCGGGACGGCATCTCGACATGGCCGACGTTGATGTAGTCCAGCTCGTCGGAGACGACGGCCCACAGCGTCTTCTTCGGGTCGATGTTGGCGCGGCTCTGGTCGACGTAGGAGATCTTGACGGTGTCGCCGACCTTGATCGAGCCCGCGTCCGGCGTCTCCAGGCCCTGGATCATCTTGAACAGCGTGGTCTTGCCGGCGCCGTTCGGGCCGATGATGCCGACGATGCCGTTGCGCGGCAGGGTGAAGGACAGGTCGTCGATCAGCACCTTCTCGCCGAAGGCCTTGGAGAGGTTGTTGACCTCGACGACGACGGAGCCCAGGCGCGGACCCGGCGGGATCTGGATCTCCTCGAAGTCCAGCTTCCGCATCTTGTCGGCCTCGGCGGCCATCTCCTCGTAACGGGCCAGGCGGGCCTTGGACTTGGCCTGCCGCCCCTTCGCGTTGGAGCGGACCCACTCGAGCTCTTCCTTGAGCCGCTTCTGGCGCTTCGCGTCCTTCTGGCCCTCGACCTTGAGACGGGAGGCCTTGTTCTCCAGGTAGGTGGAGTAGTTGCCCTCGTACGGGTGGGCGCGGCCGCGGTCGAGCTCGAGGATCCACTCGGCGACGTTGTCCAGGAAGTACCGGTCGTGGGTGATGGCGACGACGGTGCCGGCGTACTTGGCGAGGTGCGCCTCCAGCCACTGGACCGACTCGGCGTCCAGGTGGTTGGTGGGCTCGTCGAGGAGCAGCAGGTCGGGGGCCTCGAGCAGCAGCTTGCACAGCGCGACGCGGCGCTTCTCGCCACCGGAGAGGTTGGTGACGGGCCAGTCGGCGGGCGGGCAGCCGAGTGCGTCCATGGCCTGCTCGAGCTGGGCGTCGAGATCCCAGGCGTTGGCGTGGTCCAAGTCCTCCTGGAGCTTGCCCATCTCCGCCATCAGCTCGTCCGTGTACTCGGTCGCCATCTGCTCGGCGATCGCGTTGAAACGGTCGAGCTTGCCCTTGACCTCGGCCACACCGAGCTGGACGTTCTCCAGGACGGTCTTGTCCTCGTCCAGCGGCGGCTCCTGGAGCAGGATGCCGACGGAGTAGCCGGGCGAGAGGAAGGCGTCGCCGTTGGACGGCTGCTCAAGACCGGCCATGATCTTCAGCACGGTGGACTTACCGGCGCCGTTGGGGCCGACCACACCGATCTTCGCACCGGGCAGGAAGCTCAGCGTCACGTCATCGAGGATGACCTTGTCGCCGTGCGCCTTGCGCGTCTTGCGCATCGTGTAGATGTACTCAGCCAAGAGAAACCGTCCGGCAAGCAGTGGGTGGGCAGATACACCCATCTTGCCGTACGTCCGTCCCTCGGCGAAAACCGCCTGTACCCGCCACGCCCCACGACCCTGCACGCGAGGCCACCGGGCACGCACGGCGCGGCCGGCCCGGTGCGATGCGGTCCGTCCCGCACCGCATGGCGGTTCCCGGCGGTCGGCCCCGCAGTCAGCGGTGCTCGGTGCGCGTCACCCTGCGCACCGGGACCGTCACCCGGCGCGGTGACTCACCGCGCCGGTACCCGCTCACTCGTCGGGGGTCGTCGTCTTCTTCTTACGGAGGAGAAGGACCGCGGCCCCGCCGATCACGACCATCACGACCGCGATGCCTGCGATCCAAGGGGTGGCACTGGAGCTGCCGGTCTCGGCGAGGTCGCCCTCGAGCCCCGCGGACAGGCCCCCGGCCGAGGCCGGGCCGGGCTGAGAGGTCAGCGTCTGCGTCTCGTCCCCCGGTTCGCCGGTGGTCCTGCAGTCCAGCACGCCCTTGAAGTTCTTCTGGAACCCGTCCGGCCCGGTGATCGTGAAGTCGTACGCCTGGTCCTCGGCGACCGGGACGGTCACCGTCCGGAACTCCCCTGCCGCGATGGTGTACTCGAAGCCCACCAGCTCGAAGGTGAACGGGGCGTCACCCTTGTTCGAGGCCGTGATGTCCACGCCGCCCTCGGCGCAGTTCTTCCGGGCGGACAGCGCCGGGATCGGGCCCGCCTTCGCCCAGGTCGCCGTCGCGTTCGCGGAGACCGTGGACTCGCTGGAGCCGGCCAGGATCTGCGTCTGGCTCTTGGTGACCCCGGCGAACGCCCGGCCCACCGGCACCGACGTGGTCGCCGTCACACTCAGCGTCGCCGACCCGTCCTCCGCGCCCTCGGGCACGTCGAAGAACAGCTCGCTGCCGTTCGCGGCGGAGGTGACCGGCTTGCCCGCCGCGTCGGTGACCTTGATACCGCTGGCGGCCGCGTCCGCCGGCGGCGAGACCGCGATCTGACCGGCGCCGGTGCGCACCGTCACCGGCCCGAGCCGCTCGCCCGCCTTGCCGGAGACCGCGTTCGGCTGCAGGCTCAGCGAGGCCTTGGGCTCGGCAATGTCCTTGGCCTGCCGCTGCAGCCAGTCCGCGAGCTGCTCCGCCGCGGGGTCGGCGGCGTCGACGTCCGCGGCGTCCGAGTAGCGCCAGATGGCGACCTGGGTGCCCGCCGCTGCGGTCTGCTCGGACAGCGGCCCGGTCCCGGCCCGCTCGGCCAGCCCGGCCAGGTCGTCGACCTGCGGATAGGAGTGCTCCAGGATCCACCGGATCTTGCCGGCGTTCTTGTTGCCGCCGAGCGAGGTCTGGCTCCAGGGGGTCTCCAGATACTTGGCCTGGTCCTGGGTCGGGTTGTGGATGTCGATGCAGTACGTCTTCAGCCGGCCGCCGCCGTCGACGGTCATCTCGAAGAGCCCGGCGGGGATCTCATGGCTCGTGCCGTTGGTGCGCAGCACGGCCTGGTCGTAGGTCTTGAGCCCGTCGAGGGTGGCGACCGCGCCGCCCTGGTGCTGAGCGCCGTCATCGGCGGCGGCCGCACCCGCGGAGGCTATCGAGCCCGTCGCGATCAGGCCCGACAGCACCGCCGCGGCGGTGAGCCGGCGAGCAGCGCCCCACCTGCGAACCGCAGGCGCAGAGAACACAGCAAACACAGAATTCCCCTCCGGGCGAGACGTTTCGCGTGCGGCGCGTGAACGCCTGCGACGCGTGGGGGGAGTGTCTCGCCTGCAGACTCAAGTGCCCCGTGAGTACTCGGGAATCCTATGGAGGGCGCACATCCCGCTGTCCCGTCATACCGTCAGATAACCATTCCGAATCGGAATCGTTATCCCCGCCGGGGTGTCCCTGTCCGGCACCTCCCTTTCCTTGCAACTGCACCGGAACATCTCCACAACTTCCGCTCAGGTAGCGGGAACCGGCGTCCTTGCCCCCGCCGCGGCCGCCGCCGCGACCCTGCGGGGAGGTCCCGTCACATTCGGTTCCGCCTTGACCACGCGCCGGAATGCCGAGGTGCCGCGGGTCAGGTCGTGCCCCACCGCCAGAGCGTCGATGTCGACGTACGTCCTGCGCCTGCCGTCCCCTTCCTCCTCACGTACTTTCAACCGCCCGTGCACCAGCAAGGGTTCCCCCACCGACACCGAACCGGCGAGATTCATCGCGAGCGAACGCCACGCGAAAACCGTGTAGAAGCTGGTGTGTCCATCCGTCCAGTTACCGCTGCCGCGATCCCATCGCCGCGACGGCACGGCGAAGCGGAATCTCGCCATCCCGCCGGTCGCCGTTTCCCGGTACTCCACATTCGTGGCGACATTGCCCACCACCGTCACCATGGTGTCGTTCACGTCGGTCCTCCCCGTCCGGTTGCATTCGCCCGGCCGCCGCGGACCTGCCCCGGCGGGCGGTCCCTGTTCGACCCGCCGCCGACGACCGGTTCTCCGCGACCGGGCTCCGTCGGTCTCCATGCTGGACCGGACAGGAAAAGCCCGCTGAACCCTGTGGATCAGCGGGCCGTTGTGGACAACCGGGTCACCCGAACGGGACCCCTCTGCGGGCCGCGGCGCCGGCCGCCCGGCCGGCCCGCCCGGCTCCGACCCCCGGTCTCGTCGGCCCCGACACCGTCGCGTACTGCTCCCGCACCTCCCTGTACCGCATGAGCTCCGCCGCGACGGGATCGAGCACCCTGGCCCGCCCGCAGGATGCGGCCGCCTCCTGCAGCCGCCTCTGCGCGTCCTGCCCGTACCGCCGCGCCGGCCCTCTGGAGGCTGCTGCGCACGCCCACTCCACCAGCGGTCCGCCCACGATTCCGGCGAGCATCACCAGCACCGGCGGCAGCAGTCCCGGTTCCAGGACGCCGACGATCTGGCCCACCAGCCACAGCGCGCCATAGATCTGAAGCAGCGTCATCGCCGCCTGCGTCAGCACCGCGGCCGGCCACCAGGCGGGCCGCTGCGGCTTCCCATTGGTCGCCGCCGCCTCACGCACCGCCAGTTCGTCCAGCGCCTCCGGAAGCCCTTCCGCCCCGCGCACCGCCGCCTCCCGGACAGCCTGGGCCCAGGGCGCAGGCAGTCCGTTCGCCGCCTCGTCCGCGACCGTACGCACGGCCTGTTCGACCCGCTGGCGGGCCGTCAGTTCTTCCTCCGCCGGTGCCGGCGGCTGCAGCAGCGCGGCGCTGGGCATCCGGGTGCGCTCGTACCAGCGCCACAGCCTCAGCCAGGGCGTACCGCATGCCCGCCCCGCGTTCCTGAACCACTCGCGTTCCGCCGCCTCACCGGCCGCCGTGGCACCGACCGCCTCCGCCAGCCGCGCCGAGAAGTCATCGCGCGCCCGTTCCCCGAGGCCGGTGCTGCCACCTGCGACGTACACGGAGCGCAGTTTGGCCGCCGCGGCGTCGACGTCCGCGCACAGCCGGAGCGCGGGCGCGCTGCGGTCCTGTACGAACGCACCGATCATCTCCCGCAGTTCGCCGACGCCCTCCCCGGTGAGTGCCGACAGCGGCAGCACGGTGGCGCCCGGCTCGCCGTGTTCGCCGAGCGCCATGCCGTCCTCGTCGAGCAGCCGCCGCAGGTCGTCGAGTACCTGGTCGGCCGCCTCGCCCGGCAGCCTGTCCACCTGGTTGAGCACCACGAACGTCACCTCGGCATGCCCGGCAAGCGGCCGCAGATAGCGCTCGTGCAGGGCCGCGTCGGCATACTTCTCCGGGTCCACGACCCAGATCACCGCGTCCACCAGCCCCAATACCCGGTCCACCTGCTCCCGGTGCCGTACCAGCGCCGAGTCGTGGTCGGGCAGATCGACCAGGACGAGCCCGTGCAACTGCTCGTCGCCGTCGCCGCCCGCCAGCGGCTTGCGCCGCAGCCGCCCGGGAATCGCCAGCCGGTCCAGCAGGCCCGCCGCCCCGTCGGACCAGACGCAGGCGATGGGTGCCGCCGTTGTCGGCCTGCGCAGCCCGGTCTCGGAGATGGGAACCCCGGCGAGCGCGTTGAAGAGCGTCGACTTGCCGCTGCCGGTCGCGCCCGCGATGGCGACGACGGTGTGCCGCGAGGACAGCCGCTGACGGGCGGCCGCCTCGTCGAGCACGCGCCCTGCCTCGGTGAGGGTGTGTCCGTCCAACCGGGTCTGGGAGAGGCCGAGCAGTTCACGCAAGGCGTCGAGCCGTACGCGCAGCGGTCCGACATAAGGACCCCCGACCGGAAGCTCCTCCTCCACCACGAGGTCCTCGTGCTCCTCCTCGTGGTCCTCCGCCGTGCCGCCGTCGTCACGCGGGTCCGCGCGCCGCGCGATGAAACCGTCGGCCCAGCGGTCGCCGCCCGCTTCCCCTGCGCCGCCGTCGGCCGCACCCGCGGACCCGACGCCCGCGACGGTGTTCGTCCCATCGGCCGCAGGCGCTCGGTCCGCCGCATCGGCCGCGCCGCTCCCGGCCGGGTTCTCGTCATCCGTGATGGCGGTCATGCCCGGTCACTTCTCCTTCTGCAGTAGGGACAGCGCGGCGATCAGTTCGGCCTGCGGCTCAGGGGCCACCTCGAGCGCGTCGAGGGGCGCCAGCCGCCGGTCACGCTCGCTGTGCAGTACGCCGTCGATGTACGTCGTCACCAGCTCGCCGCCCTTGTCGCGCAGCCGCAGCGCACCCTGAGCCCCGATCCGCTCGGCCAGCCGCTCCCCCGCGCCCCGTGCCCGCCGCCCGCCGAGCAGCGCGGTGGCCACCAGGGCGGCCAGCGTCTCGGGGTCGGGCGCCGCATTGCGCTCGATGCCCCGGACCTCCTCCTCGGCAAGCTCCTCGAGCTCGCGCCGCCAGCGGCGTACGGCCATCCCGATGCGCTCCCCGGCCTCCAGATCGAGCCGGCCCTGCGCGGTGACACCCGCCGCTGCGGGCTCGTGCCGCCAGGCCTCCTGGATGTGCTCGTCGGCGGCGGCCACGGCACACTGCAACAGCGCTGCCAGACCGGCGACGAGGGAGTCCAGCAGCTCGGCCGCGGAGCTGTCGCGCGGATAGCCACGCCAGCGGGTCCGCGCGTCCCCGGAGAGCACCGCACCGGCCTTCAGCTGCCGGCGCACCCGCTCGGCCTCGCGCTCGCACGCGTCCTCGACCGCGCTCCGCAGCCGGACGACCGCCGCGTACTGCGCCGCCACCGCGCTTGCGAGCCCGGGCATCCGCGCGTTCAGGGAATCGATCACTCCGCCCGCCGTGCGCACCAAGACCTGCTGCCGGGCCGCCGGGTCCTGCGCCTGGTGCGCCAGCCAGGAGTACAGCGGCGCGATGGCGTTGACCGGCAGAAGCCCCTTGCCGCCACCCGCCGACTCGGGCAGTTCGGGAATCGTGAACCGCGGTACGTCCCCCAGCCCGGCCTTGGTCAGCAGCGCCGCGTACTGCCGCGACACCTCCCCGATCACCTGGTGCGGCACCCGGTCCAGCACGGTCACGAGCATCGCGTTGTACTCCTTGGCCGTACGCAGCAGATGCCACGGCACGGCGTCGGCGTAACGGGACGCGGTGGTGACCATCACCCACACGTCGGCGGCGCACATCAACTCGGCGGCCAGGAGGCGGTTCTCGACGACGAGCGAGTCGATGTCGGGGGCATCGAGGAGGGCGAGCCCGCGGGGCAGGGAGGAGGCGGTCTCCACGCGCAGGGTGTCCTGCTCGGCCGCAGGCTTCCCCTTCGCGCCGCGCATTCCGGCCGGCTCCCGCTCGCCTCGCCGCGCCCGCAGCCGCTCGGCGGCGCTCTCGGTCTCGTCCTGCACGGGCAGCCATACGCGCGTCAGATACGGCAGCACGCGCTTCCCGGCGAACCAGTGGTGATCGTCGGGATGGCACACGAGCACAGGCGTACGCGTGGTGGGCCGCAGAACGCCCGCCTCGCTGACCCGGCGTCCCACAAGGGAGTTGACGAGGGTGGACTTCCCGGCACCGGTCGATCCGCCGATGACGACGAGCAGCGGGGCTTCAGGCTCTTTGAGACGGGGCACCAGATAGTCGTCAAGCTGTGCGAGCAGCTCGTCCCGCGTCTGTCTGGCCCGTGGCGCACCGGGGATCGGAAGGGGAAGACGCACGGCGGCGACACGGTCGCGCAGGGCGGAAAGTGCGTCGATGAGCTGAGGCCGTGCATCCAAGGTCACCACATGCGAAGAATGCCCAATTTTGGCAGCTTTTTGAAGCGTATTGCCTTCTCTGCGCGCCGATCGGACAGACGGGACACACGGGATGAGTGGGACGCAGGCATAACGAGTGCACAACACCCGGGACGCGAGGCGTCAAAAGCGGTGCATGAATCGCACCTGCCTGCGATTATCGGTTCGCTTCACGTAACCTCCACATCGTGCCACGCAGGTGAAGCAACCGGGCCAAGGCGATCGGAGCCCTATCCTTGTCCCGGCAAGGTCACGGACAACCCGACCGGGGCTCCAGGCCACCGAGGCCACGATCCGGCCCCCGTAGCTCAGTGGATAGAGCAGGCGCCTTCTAAGCGCTTGGCCGCAGGTTCGAGTCCTGCCGGGGGCGCACAGCGCACACCAAGATCGGCCCTCCTCCTGGGAGGGCCTTTTTGCTGGTCAGGGGCACTCTAGCGGGCCGGGGGTAGCGCGGACGTAAGCGCCGGAACGCCCTCAGTGATCACGAGGACGGGCCGGCACTGTCCGGCTGATACCGGGTTTCCGCGGGTGGCTCTGTCGAATACGTGTCGAAGTTTTCGCGGGGAGACTCAGCGATCTTCCATCAGGTCTGGAAGGTCTCCCCCGGCCTCGAAGCTCTTCTGGTGGTCCTTGAGCTGACCGGAGATGCACCAGGCGTACGTGGCGAGCAGGACGGGGACGCTGTTGCCTGTCCACTCGGCGACCTGCGCCGGCGGTATACCTCGTTCAGCCACGTCGTCAGGCACGGGTGACGGAGGTCGTAAGCGCGCTTACCGAGGGGCAAGGCGAATTCCTCGGGCAGTAGGACTTCCTTTCGAGCGGTCCGCCAGGCGCGGCGGAAAACCGAGCCGGAGAGGATGTCTCCGTTTCCCCCGGGAAAGAGCAGCTCCCCAGGCCTCAGCCTCTGCCTCGACGAGGTCGCGAAGAATGCGAGCGAGCGTCGGGCGACACGGCACGACGCGGGTGTCGTCCTTGGCCCTGCCTTTCAGTCCGCGCTCCTCGTGCACCTCGCCGGTGTCGGTCCACCGCTCCCCCACCTCCGGCTGCGCGGTGTGGAACAGCAGATCACCCCACTGGTCTTCCTGGCCCTCAGGCGGTGGCCGTGCGTCGAGGACCCTCATGACCACGGCTTCCTCCGGCCGCGGTCCGGTGTAGTACAGCGTGGCGAAGACGGCATGGCCACGTTCAGGATCCTGCGATTGCGCTTGATCGAGGAGGCCGCTGCGGTCGATCCGTCCGGCTTGGTCGCGAGGGCGTGGAGCAGGTCATCGACCCGTCGAGGGTCCCCCCAGGCCGCCATGGACTCGGTGCTCCGCTTCACCCACCGCAGGATGGTGGACGCATCGGACGGCGCGTCAGCGCGGCGGTTGGTGTCGAAGGCGAACTCACGTAACGCGGTCCGCACGTCGATCGGAGCGAAGCGGCTCGGTGGGGAACGGAGTAACGGCACCGCTCCGCTACAGGTCAGCGCAGTCGCAGCTCAGCAGGCATCCGTATACGACGTCTTCCAACTGGTGCTCCAGGGCCCCTGGGCCAGCACTTGACTGGGCAAAGACTCCACCGGCCTATGCGGCCTGGGGGGTGAGGTGCGTTCCCGCCCCGAGACGGCTTAGCCTCTGCTGGTCCGCCTGGCCTCGGGCGGTTCAAGGGAGGGGTGTTCATGCAGCGGCGGGGAGCGGGCAGCGGGCTGAGAGTCGCGGCCTGGGTCCTGGTGCCACTCGGGCTGGTCCTGGTGCTGGGGGGCATCGGGTACTTCTTCACGAATTACCAGGGGGCCACCGTCATGAGCGAGGCGATGGAGCCCACGTATCGCGCGGGCGAGCGGCTGGTCATCGAGCGCATCGACGCGGGCGAGATACGCCAAGGTGATGTCGTACTCGTCAATGTGCCCGATCGCTATCAGGGCGGACCGGTCCTGCAGCGGGTCATCGGGATGGGCGGCGATCACGTGGTGTGCGACGGGAATCGGATCACGGTGAACGGGAAGCCGGTCGACGAACCGTATGTGATGCGCGGCGAAGTGAACCCGGCAACCGGACCGTACGACGTGCAGGTGCCGGAGGGGCGGTTGTTCCTGCTGGGCGACCACCGGGGGAACTCGAACGACTCGCGGTTCTTCCTCGACGAGCAGTCGGGCAGCGTCGCGGCCTCCGGGGTGCTCGGACGAGTGCAGAAGGGGTTCACCGTGCCGGCGGTGTTGGTGGCGCTCGGGGTCCTCGGGATCGTGCTGACCCTGGTCGGGATCGGCCTGGGAATCGCGGGGTACGCGGCCGGACGGCGTGCCCGGCGGCCGCTCGTGGCTGCGCCGCCGTGGCCCGTGGCCTGAGCAATCTTGAGTATTTGTGTCGTGGCCGGCGCGAGCGCGGCGGCTCGGTGTGTCAGGGCGCGGTCGGCGGCAGCGTCCACCACCGGGACTACCGGGCCGTCCCGCAGTCGCTGACTCCTGGTACGGACGAGGTGGCACATCGGTCCACCAACACAACCTGATCGCCGGACTGGCCGCGCAGGGTGCCGCCCTGCGCGGCCAGTCCGGCGCGGACATCAACGGGCATGGACAGCCGCAGTGTTCAGTGGTCGCCGACGAGGGCCGCATCCGAGCCTGAACTCCCGCTTCATGCCTGTATGTTCGAAGCGATCATTGTCGCGGAGGCTGGATCGCGGAGGACGAGGAGACGCATGGACACGGCTACCGTCACGGCATTGCTGGACGAGGTTCGTACAGCTGATTCCAGAACGCGTGACCGTATCTGCGACGAGGTTGCAGCGGAATTGCTGGCGGCCGGGGCTCCGCCCTCCTTCGAGGTGAATTCCGCCGATCTCCGCCTCGACCCTTATTTCATGTGCGCCGACCGCTACTGGCGTCAGCGGTTCCTGGAGCGGCCGACGGCGCATACGGCTCTTGAGTGCGCCCGATGGATGTCGGACTACGTACAGGACGAGAGTTGGGGCGCGGTCGCCGAGCAGTGGGGCCTCGGCAACGGGTTCCTCAACCGGGGAAGCGTAGAGTCGGTGGACCAGATCGCGGAGGCAGTGGGCGAGGCAGGCGCCGGTCCCGAAGCGGAGCGCGTCGCGTTCTTCGTCACCCTCTTCCACGCGGGGAAGTTGCGGGCGAACTTCTGCTTCGACGAGCTGCACGCGTTCCTGGCGTCTTCGCCGTTGTCCCTGACAGCCACCTCGCTTCGCGAGGAGCCCGTAGTCCTGGCTCTCCGATCATTTGCCGCATTTGGCAGCCGGGCACTGACCGTCGCATACGCCGCCGAGTCTCTGGAACAGGCCTGGTCTTCGCCCAAGCGAACCCGCCACACCGTTGACATCTGCCTCAACGGGCTGGCGTTCGCCACTCCCTTCGAGGAGCAAGGGCAGCTACTGCGCCGCCATGCGGAGGAGGCGGTGGAGACATATCCAGGTGACCACATGTTTCTCGCCCGACCGGCCACGGGGTTCACATGTGCGGTCGGCACGATGAGGCACTGGAGAGCATCGATACCGCCCTCGCCCTGCTCGCGGCGAGCCCCACCGCCAGTCTCAGCGTCCTGCAGGACCAGTACCTGACCAAGCGGGACGCTGTCCAGGAGGGACGGCTGAGAGCTGTACGGGACGCAGAGCATCAGCGTCGCTGGGAACAACAAGCGGCAGTCAACGCTCAGTTGGAACGCTCCCTGCACACCTCTTCGGTGCGCGCCGTCGAGGTCGTCGCCGTCTTCACCGCGGCGATTGCTTTCGCTGTCGGCTCCCTCCAAGTCACCCTGACCGGCAAACTTCCCCTGGCCGACCGGTTGTGGCTTCTGGCCGCACAGGGCGCAGGCCTGGCGTTGTTCGCGTTGCTGATAGTCGGTGGAACGTGGCTCATCACCCGAAGTCGTCACCAATAGAAGTCCGAAGACAGTGATACAGCCCGGGGCGCAGGCTCTGGACTCCATGCACCGGCCGGAGCGTGCCGGCCCCGTACGTCCCAAGCTCAGCCACCGCCGGCCGACGCATCACGGGCCCCTTCGGGCCACGACCCAAGGTGGGTGTCTGTCGAATCCCTGTCGAAATCGGCTTAGGGGCGTGCCCAGTTGAGGAAAAGGACCAGGTCAGCATGGGTGGCGCTGGGCAGCACGGCACGCCTGACAGGAACACAAGTGGCACAGCATCTTCTGATCTCCCGAACTAAGATCATCCTCCGAGAAAACGGCCGCCGCAGTATTGGCCCACGCGACGCGCGCGATCTGGGCGGGGTGTACGGAGTGACGGACCAGCAGGTCGTCGCTTCCTGATGTGGATGGCCAGGGAAGTCGGACCCGTTCGGGGAGATCAGAAGCATGCTCAGCCGCAAGGCGTCAGAGGATGAGGTTGACGGTCAGATTTGATTCCGTGTCACTGGCGTTTACTGAGGTGATGAAGCCCTGAGCTGTGCGGTAGTCCCCGGTGCCTCCAGTGATCGCGAAGGTGACAGGGCCGGGGCCGGCACTGGTGACGGTGAACCGACCTTCCGCCGTGATCTGCCCTTGGGGCAGGGACAGTGAAGCCGTGCACTGCATGTCGAACTCATCGCCGGGAGCGGTTCGGGTCAGCGTGCAGATCTGACCGTAGGTGCCGACCGCAGCGTTATCGAGGAGGAGATCGCCCGTAATGACGAATTCATCCCCCTGGCTGGAGTCGGATGACCCATCCACATCCACGAAACTACCTTGGGTCTGCAGCGCAACCAGCTGGAAGACTTCCTCCGTCCGTGTGCCCTGGGGTCCTGTGGGACCAGTGGCACCAGTCGCACCAGTCACGCCTTGAGGGCCTGTGGGTCCAGTGGGTCCAGTGGGTCCAGTGGGTCCAGTGTCGCCCAGCACGCCTTGAGGGCCTGTGGCACCAGTCGCACCCGGCGCGCCCTCAGTGCCCGTGGGTCCCGTGGGTCCCGTGGGTCCCGTGGGTCCCGTGGGTCCTGTAGCGCCCGGCACGCCTTGAGGGCCTGTAGGACCAGTCGCACCCGGCGCGCCCTCAGCGCCCGTGGGACCAGTGGGACCTGTAGCACCCGGCACGCCTTGAGGGCCTGTAGGACCAGTCGCACCCGGCGCGCCCTCAGCGCCCGTGGGACCAGTGGGACCTGTAGCACCCGGCACGCCTTCAGCGCCCGTGGGACCAGTGGGACCTGTAGCACCCGGCACGCCTTCAGCGCCCGTGGGGCCAGTGGGACCTGTAGCACCGGTTGGGCCTTGTCGGCCGCGATCCCTGCCGTGGTCAGGATTTGGCGGGAGAGGCCATGCCACAGTCTGGACGGTGTCGCTCGTGGCCTCGTTCGGGCCAGGCACTCCCTGACTGGCGCCCGACCTCGGGACTGCATCAGCAATGGCGACCGTGCTCGGGACGATATTGAGCACGGCAGCGAGTGTGCCCGCCGAAACCAAGGTGGCGGCTTTGAAGCGCGAGCTCCGAATCGAATTGCGACCCACCAGAGAACCTTCCCTTAACGGAACTTGAAGACCGCGCTGTAAGCACAACTTGTCGACGGGTATTTCATTCGGCACACGCGGCATGGACACTCTCCACCCATACTCATTTAGCGTTTTTGTAGATTGTGCGTGTCGCAGGCGGAGACCACCCAAGCGGCCGCGTGGTACAGGCCGTTACCTCAGAGCTTGACACGAAAGAAGATAGTCAGTCTTTTAGGAGCGGTGCCGTGAGGGTGAGTCCGGTTTCGGTGAGTCATCCGTCGATGCCACGGTGGCGGAATTGGATTCGGCGGAGCCCGGAGCGCGTCCAGATCGCGATATTGAGCTCCATCCCCCAAGCTCATGGCGCGGCACACACGTCACATGATCCCGTCGCGGAGCATGGCGAACAGGACGTCGGCCTGGCGACGGGCGAGGCAGAGCAGGGCCCTGTGTGGTCCTTGCCCTGGGCGATCTTCTGGTCGTCGTAGGCCCGCGAGGCGGGGTCGGCCAGGGCGAGATTCAAGGCGCTTCTGCCGCGCACGGCGCGGCAGAGCGGCGGCCCGTCGGCCGGGCCGCCGCTCCTGTCATCGCAGCCACGTGCCCTATGGGTGGGCGAAGTCCTAGGTGTGTTGCAACCCCTCCCGGACAGCACACCTACGCCCCGGTCAGCGCTTGAAGGCGTCCTTCGTCTTCTCCTTGGCCTGACGAACGTCACCCTTCGCCTGCTCGGCGCGGCCCTTGGCCGTCATTCCCTCGTTGCCTACCGCGCGGCCCGCGGTCTCCTTGACCTTGCCCTTGACGTGTTCGACCTTCGCCTTGGCCTTCTCATCCTTGGCCACAGCACTCACATCCCGCTCGCTAGAAACTCAATGGGTACCGTGCACCTCACCCATAAATGGTTTCTTAAACGCATATCGCCTGCAGGGTCCCAGCCGATCTCCAAGCCCGCCGCTCTGTCCCGGGCCGCACCGGCCGGACTTCGGTCAGGGCCGGGACCGCCGCCCCTTGCACCATGGGACGGTGTCGCTGCCGGGAGGCGTAGGTGCTGGTCAAGCCGAGACCCGGGTTTGCCCCGCGTCAAGGCGGGGAGCCGTGAGAAGAGAGGGGGGTCACCCGTCACCGGAGGACGTCATGATCATCCTCGGAGTCATTCTGCTCATCATCGGCCTCTTGGCCGGCCTCGGCATTCTCTGGA